>JAFYLU010000085.1 GCA_017550025.1 Bacteroidales bacterium
GGCTCCTACCAAGACTATCCCTTACTTCAACTTCACAGTTCCTACAGAACTCCCTGGTGTTGACCCAGCTATCCTCGACCCACGTGACACTTACGAGTGCGCATGCCAGTGGGAGGAGAAGGCTAAGGATCTCGCAGGCCGTTTCATCAAGAACTTCGCTAAGTTCACAGGCAACGACCTCGGTAAGTCTCTCGTAGCAGCTGGTCCAGCTCTCTAATCTGACAATTTACAGATTAACATAAACAGTACACGGCTCTGGATTTCAGGACCGTGTATTTTTTATTTGTGCAGTTGCAACTGAAGCCGTTGAGCGGGACATGCTGTCTTTGAACACGCTGTAGAGAACACTTACTCGCTCAACGGTCGAAAATTTCTGCCGTTGAGCGGAGTAACCTCCATTTCAGATACTCCCAGATAGGTTTAACTCGCTCAACGGCTTGGGGTAACTGTCCAGCTTGCAATACGCATCCGACAGACCTATATTCAAAATATTGACGCATGCGTCGGCTCAGTGCAGATATCGATGCACTGAGCCGACGCACTGAATTTATATAATACTATCAATCAGTATATTACAAAATACGATTGTCGGCTGAGTGCAGAAGAATTTGCACTGAGCCGACAATTATGCAATATAGAATACCACTATTTGTGAGGGCAGGTAGGAATCATCGTCCCAGAAGGTACCTGAGCCAGAAGTCGTGGTTGGCCTGCTCGAAGTGGGTGCCCTGGTAGCCGCGGTAGCCGTGGAGGCCGTCAGGGTAGATCATGAAGTCGAACTTCTTTCCGGCTCTATGGAGAGCATCGAGGAGCTGGAGGGTGTTCTGGTGGTGGACGTTGTCGTCACCTGTGCCGTGGGTCAGCTTGAGCATCACCGGCTCCACCCTGCGCTGCATAAACTCCAGAACACGCTCCGGATGGCAGCCGGAATCATCTTGCTGAGTCTGTGCAGCTCGCTCCGCAGGAGCATAGGGATATGCTCCGCTCACACGCACAGACTCAGCAAGATATTCTGTCGGATAACCGTCCACATAGTTGAGCACCTTTGCAGCAGCATAACCTTCAGGATTGGCCTGAGGGGTATCCATGTAGCGTTCTGTGTAGTGCGAATCGTACAGTGCCCAGTCGTATACTCCACCGCCGGCTATTCCGTAGTGGAATCTGTCAGGGGCCTGCATAAGAAGCATTGAGGTCATGGTGCCACCGAACGAGAAGCCTTCTACACCAATCTTGTCACCATCCACATATGGAAGAGCCTTGAGCCAGTCAGCCCACTCGCAGAAGTCCTTGACTTCCCATACGGTAAGCTGACGATAGATCATGTCAAGTCCTTCACGTCCATTATGTCCCGCAGCGCGAGGATCTACTGTAATCTGGATGATACCGTTCTCGGAATACCACTGATTTGATGCATTCGGGGTCACCCAACGGTCACGCACGAGCGGAGTGTTCGGGCCACCGTATATGTCGACATGCACAGGATATTTCCTTGCAGGGTCAAAGTCCTTCGGATATACGATCATGCCAGGGAGAACGAAACCGTCAGAAGTAGTCATGGAAACCAGTTCACCAAGGGCATATCGGGAAGCATCGTAATCAGGACCTTTCATATCTGCTGCTACCACTCCCTGGAAAGGCTTCTTCGAAACAGTAGGATAAACACCTAAGATGGTAGGGGTTGTAACATTTGACAGTGAAGCGACGAAATACTTTCCGTCAGGAGAGAACGAAATTCCTGTAGCGTTATAAGAAGGATCCGTCAGAGCCTTGATCACGCCTTTCTTATCTACCTTATATAAAGCCTGCTTTGCGACAGCATCACGCTTTGCTGTGAAATAGACATCTCCTTTCTTTTCATCCACGCGGACTATCGACACATTCCAGTTCGGGCCGTCTGTCAGGCGACGGAACTCAGTTCCGTCATATGAAAGGAAATATATCTGCTGCCATCCTGTCTCAAACTCACGGGCCATATAAAGTCCCTTGTCAGTGAAGACAACGCCGTCAAACCAGTTAAGCCAGGTCTTATAAGTCTCATTATAAACATGACGCTTGGTTCCGTCTTCACGATTGACTGCGTAAAGATCTATTGTATTCTGAAGACGAGGCATGCGTGCTATGAAGAATTCCTTGCTGTCAGGGCCCCAGAACGGAATACCGAAGTACTGGTCAAGTGAAGGGTCAAAATCTGCCCAAGAGATTGCCACGTCGCTTTGCTCCTCGCAATGACATGGAATATCCACGATTCCTATATGTACCTGCGGATTGGTCTGACCGCACTTAGGATAGCGTGTCTCACTAAGGGATCCGCCGATTCCAAGGTCTGTAACTCGCGGGCTCTGGGACTGGGAAGCTGCAGCAGCTGGATTCGCAAATGCGGAATAGATCGGGAACATCGGTACCTCGCTGTTGTCGAAACGATAGAATCCGATCTTCCTGCTGTCAGGCGACCACCAGAATGCCTTGTAACGGGACGAGCGGCCTAGAATCTCCTCATAATACACCCATGAAGCATATCCGTTAAGGATGACATCAGAACCGTCAAAGGTCAGACGTGTCTCAACACCTGATTCAATATCGACGACATATAGATCATTGTCCCTGGTAAAGGCAATCTTAGTCGAATCCGGAGAATAGGTCATATTCACGGCACCGGCAGGCTTCACCGGAAACTCCACAAACTTAGCCGGAGCAGAAACTCCGGAACGTCTTACACCATTCTTCGGGTTCATGGCAAATGCATCAGCATCAGCAAATGTTCCGTCGTATGTAAACAGGACCTCTGTATCCCCTATCCACTTCCATGCACGAGGAATCGGATTGAACTCCTGCGCCATTGCCGCTACTGCCATATACAGCGCAATAACTACCAACAATAATTTCTTCATATCTCAAATCATTTACTATTTCTATCTATCCAATGAAGATTACACTTTTACGGAAGGGACGGTCTAAGACCGTGGCCGCCCGTGGCCTCGTGAACGGGAGGGGCCCACCGCCTGCGGTGGGAGGGATAGGAACGAAGTTCCGTAGTCTTCGGACCGTCCCTTCCGTAAATCGTCATTCTGCAAAGAGTTCATCCTTGAAATTGACGAGGTAGACTTTCTCCGTCGCTCGCGTGATGGCAGTATAAAGCCACTTGAGGTCGTCAAGAGTCAATTCCTCCTGCCAGAAAGGATTGTCAATGAACACGCATTTCCACTGACCTCCCTGCGACTTATGACAGGTTATCGCATTGGCATATTTAAGCTGCAGTGCATTGTAGTATTTGTCTTCGCGCACTGCCTCGTATCTCTTCTTCTTTGCAGTGATATGTGAATAATCCTCATTGACTCCCTGATAAAGGGCATTCGACTGTTCGTATGTCAGGGAAGCACTCTCGGATTCGAGTGTATCCAGGATAACCTTCGCAACAATTTCCTGGTCATCATAATCCGGGAATGAAATCCTTGCCTCGGCGAAATGGAGGCCATAACGTTCCTCAAACTTCGATATCTTCTGGAGTATGGCTATATCTCCGTTGGCGATATAGTCCATACCCTTGACGTCATCAAGGAACTGGTAACAGTTCTTGACAATCATCAGCTTGTCACCTCTGACGAGTCTGTCTTCCTTATACTGGACTGTAGCTCGCGTTCCCATATTATACTTGATGGCGCGCCTGTTCGAACGGCATAGGATTACCGTCTCATCTTCACCGTAAGCCGCATATGCATCGGAAATCTTTTCTATCAGTTCACTACCGCTTATTCTTTCAATATCATCAAAAGGTCCTACTTCCAGTCCAAGGTCACAAAGGTCCATCAGTCCTGGACCATAATCGAGTTCGCTCTGCAGCTGCCTGATCATTGTCGCATTATACAGTATGCCAGATTCCTGCTGCTGGCGTACGACAGTGGAAAGTTCAGCAAAAACAATTCCTCCCATCATCGCCATATAGTCCTTTGACAAGGCTGGCGATGCATCCAGACCTACAGGAGGCAACTGTGCCGAATCTCCTATCAGTATGACCTTGCACTCCGCTCCGGAACGCACGAATGATATGAGGTCGTCAAGAAGATTTCCAGTTCCGAATGCTGTAGTAGACTGCTGCTGACCGGCTTCTATACCTATCAAAGAAACTTCATCTACCACAAAAAGGGTCTGCTTATCCTTGTTAGGAGCTAGAGTAAACTGACCGAAGCCATCACCTCCGACCGACTTCTGTCGATAGATATGTTTATGTATCGTAAAGGCAGGCTGCCCTGAATATGATGAAAGAACCTTTGCTGCACGTCCTGTAGGGGCAAGGAGCACGCACTTGGTTCCGAACTGTTTCATCACAGATATCACAGACGAGATTGCAGTTGTCTTACCTGTTCCGGCATATCCGTTGACTACAAGAATATCGTCATCATCAGAACTGACGAAATCAGCCACCTTTCTCAGGAGAGTATCCTGACATGAAGTCGGCTGATGATTCAGACTGGAAACAAAACCGGAATATAGGAAGTCTGCTCGTCCCATTACTGTCGGTTTCTTTTAAACATTAATGAAAGGACCACGAGCACAGGGAAGATCTCCACACGACCGAGGAACATATCGACAGAATATATGAACTTTGCCATAGCCGGCTGGAGAGAATAGTTATCCATTGAGCCGACCTCCGCCAGACCAGGTCCGACACTTCCTACAGAAGCGATGACACCGGACACGGCTTCGGGCATATCAGTACCGCAAAGAAGCACACCAATAATTGACAGGAATATGACGATTACATACACCACTATGTAAAGCATGACAGAATGTACCGTACTGTCAGGAAGATGATGGCCGCTTAAACTGACCTGCGATACAGCAGATGGATGGAGACGTCGGTGGACTTCATTGGATATGGCCTTGAATGAAATCAACACTCTGTCCACCTTTATACCGCCGGTAGTAGATCCGGAGCAGCCGCACTGGAAAGAGGCAAACAGCAGGACTATGCCGGCGAGCCACGGCCAGAGGGAGTTGTCACTTATGGCAAATCCAGTCGTGGTCATATAACTCACAACTGTAAAAGTCGAATCCATTGCAGCTCTGCCCCATGACTCATAACCACCCTGAAGTTTCAATGAGAACATGATTATAAGCGACATCACGAAGATGGATCCGAAATAATACTTCACGACAGTATTGCGCATCGGCTTGAGGGACCGTGTCATGAAAACCGCGTAGATAAGTCCGAAATGAAGGGCTGATATCGCCATGAAGAAGATCACAAGCAGATTGATCAGATCCGAATGGTAGTACCCTATCGACAGGTTCCTTGTACTGAATCCTCCTGTTGCAGCGATACTGAATGCGTGATTCAAGGCATCGAACGAAGACATACCTGCAGCCCAAAGGGACAGGAATATTACTACAGTCAAGGCAACATACACTTTGGTAATGATGGCGATTGTCTTGCTGGACTTATATCTGTACCCTTCCTTGGACAGTGAAGAAAGTTCCATATTTGTCAGCTTGAGACGATAGGGGCTGGCATCAGGCATGACAAGAAGAAGGAAAACCACTACTCCCAGACCTCCGATATAATGGGTAGACGAGCGCCAGAATATAAGGCTGTGAGGAAGTGCTTCAATATCATTGAGAATTGTCGAACCGGTCGTAGTATATCCGGAAACACTCTCGAACCATGCGTTGATAAGCGTGAACTCTCCACCCCAAAGTACATATGGGAGCATTCCGAAGATAAAGGAAAGCAGCCAGGACAGTACGATGGTCAGAAAACCGTCGTTAAGAGAAAGAGCCTGGGACTTCTTGATGAAGATAAAAGGAAAACCTCCCACTATCAGCGTAATGATGAAACTGATGAGAAGCGGGCCAAACGCAGAATCCCTTCCATTGATCAAAGACACGATAATGGAGAGGAACATGAAAAGAGCACTCACGAGGAGAGCCTTTCCGACATTTAAAGATATAGCCTTTACATTCATGAGCGGTCTTCTCTCAGATGCTTGATCCTTCTTTTAAGTTCTATGTTCTCTTCTATAAGTTCTGTGATGCCGGAATTTATGTTGGCAAGCTGGTCATCACCGTCAAATTCGTAAGTATGTCTGCGTCCTGACAGCCTATAATTGTCGACACCGGCAGACATCTTATATATTGGATTTACATAGAATGCCATTATGAAGTAGAACAGCAGCATGATCAGGACAAGTCCTGCAGCCACAGACACAAAACCCGGAATGATGCTCCTGTAGAAACCGGCATCAAAATCGGCCGAATTACGGCGCAGTTCTTCGTGGATGTTATCATTCAGGATTCCCATATCATGACGGAACTTGTTGTAGCACGGCTGGAGGGTTCCGAAGAACCACTCTCCGGTATCGACACTGTCTGCAAGGAAGACCTCATCAAACTTCATCGAAGTACGGATAAATTCATTGAATGAGGTAGAAACCGTATCCACCATCGGTAACGCATTCTGCGATGTGAATGAATTCTTCAGCGAATCTGCCTGCGCATTGAACTGCGAGAGATTGAAATCAGGCATTATCGATATATCGTTCTGAACCACTACGGAAAGCATCTTGTGGTTATACTCTTCCGTGATATCCGCAAGTTTCTGCGACAGGTTTATACTTTTAATGTTGGCTGCGATGAGCTCGCTCACATAATCACTCATCCTTCTGTATTCCAATATGGAGATCACTCCTGAGAGCAGGAGGATAGCAGCTAACGATCCAAGGCTCAAGACGAGTTTTCTTCTCATGGAAGGCTTAAGGCCTTTTTTCTTTCTGAAAAACTTAGGCAACATATCCCTGATGTAAAGTTTATAAAAAGCAAAGTTAAGAAATTTTCGTACATTTGAGCTATCATATGTCACACAACCATGAAGACGGCATTAAAAACACTAGCCTCAGCAATACTGCTGGCATATTCATGTACAGGTATAACCTCACAAAACATAGACCCTGAACATACCCTCTGGTATGATGAACCAGCATCAATCTGGGAGGAAACACTTCCTTTAGGCAACGGACGACTCGGAATGATGCCTGACGGCGGCATCATTGACGAGACCGTTGTCCTTAATGAAATATCATTATGGAGCGGAAGCGAAGCCGACTACTCGAATCCACAGGCAGCAGAAAGCCTTCCACAGATCAGGGAACTTCTCCAGCAAGGCAGAAATGCCGAAGCACAGGAACTGATGTACAGCAGTTTTGTCCCTAAGAAGCCATCTGACGGAGGTACTTATGGAGGTTACCAGACTCTTGGTGACCTGAAGATTTCATATCCGCTGTCCGCTGATGTCACGGAATACCGCAGAGGTCTTGACCTGAAGACAGCAACGGCATGGACGGAATTCACGCAGGACGGAGTGCAGTATTACAGGAAATACCACGTATCACGCAACAAGGATATAATGATCATCGAGATCGGAGCCTCAGAAAAAGGCAAGATAAACTTCGACATCGAACTCTCCAGAAAAGAGCGTGCAGCAATATCAGTTACAGAAGAAGGTCTCATAGAGATGACAGGAGTCCTTGATAGCGGAACAGAAGCAGAGGGAATGAAGTATTCTGCATACGCAGGGCTTCTTGCCGAAGGCAAGGAAGCGGAGAAGTCCGCGACCGGCGTACGAAACGCCGACCGTGCATGGATAGTCATATCAGCAACGACAGATTGGTTTGAAGGAGAAGGCTACAAAGCCAAGGCAAAGGACCTCCTCACATCTGTCACCGGACAATGCTCAGGCAGAAAGATGGACTCCATCCACAAAGAAAGCATCAGGCTCCACCAGGAGCTATACAACAGAGCCGGGATATCTCTGGATTCGGATGCAGCTGAATCACATCTTACTACAGACAAAAGAATCAGTGCATATCACGAGGGTTCGCAAGACAATGACCTTGCATCGCTGTATTTCCACTATGGAAGATATCTGATGATATGCAGCACAAGACCTGGAAGTCTTCCTCCTAATCTCCAGGGATTATGGGCAAACACATATCAGACCCCTTGGAACGGAGACTACCACACCAACATCAACGTCCAGATGAACCATTGGATCGTAGAGAAAGGCAACCTTTCAGAGCTCCATCTGCCACTTACAGAACTGGTAATGAAGCTCATCCCTAGCGGTCAAAGGACAGCAAAAGCTTTCTATGGGCCGGATGCGGAAGGCTGGGTTCAGCATATGATGACCAACATATGGAACTTCACCGAGCCAGGCGAGCATCCTTCGTGGGGAGCGACAAATACCGGAGGCGCATGGCTATGCGCCCACCTATGGGAACATTATGCATATACCGGAGATATCGATTACCTCGAGCGCATATATCCCGCTCTTGAAGGAGCGTCAAAGTTCTTCCTTTCAACAATGATGACTGACAGGAACACAGGATATCTCGTGACAGGGCCTACTTCATCGCCTGAAAACACATTCGTCATGGACGGCAAGGATGTAAGCATATGTATGGGCCCGACAATGGACAATCAGCTTGTAAGAGAACTGTTCCTCAACACATTGAAAGCATCGTGGATATTGAATGATGCCGACAGGGGCATCTGTGACCAGTCCGTCGTGACAGAGATCGACAACGTCATAAGAAAGATCGCCCCGAACAGGATAAGCGAAAAGGGCGGATATCTGATGGAATGGCTTGAGGATTACCAGGAAACCGACATCCATCACCGCCATGTATCTCATCTGTACGGCCTGCATCCCGGACATGAGATATCGGTCTACGACACCCCTGAACTTGCAGAAGCCTGCCGCGTCACATTGAACAGAAGAGGCGACGAATCAACAGGATGGAGCAGGGCATGGAAACTTAATTTCTGGGCAAGACTTGCTGATGGCGACAGGGCGCTTAAACTGCTCAGAAGCCTCCTGGGCAGTACATATCCTAATCTCTTCTGCTCACACCCACCGTTCCAGATAGACGGAAACTTCGGAGGTGCTGCAGGCATATGTGAAATGGTCGTTCAAAGTCATTACGGTCTTATAATCCCTCTGCCAGCCCTTCCTGCACAATGGAAAAGCGGAAGCGCCAAAGGCATCAAGGTAGAAGGAGGTAACGTAGTGGATATGAAATGGGAAGACGGTAAGATCAAGACCCTTACTATCACAGGAAAAGACAGGGATACTGTACTGGTAAGAGATCCCGAAACAGGAAAGACGATTGAAGTCCTGGTAAAACCAGGTAAAAAAAGAACCCTGAAATTCTAGGAATTACAGGGTAAACATCTGTGAAGGGTACTGCCTCGGGAGACATCTCAGAGCTACAGTGCCCTTTTCCACTCCTTTCTCACGAAGAGCATTGTCAGAACACTTGTAAGCAAGGTCATGGGTGTTGTTATTCTCACTGAGATGGCAGAGGAAGATGTTGCGCAGACCCGGGTGCCAGAACCTCTTGATCGCGCTTGCACATTCGTCGTTGCTGAGATGGCCGCATCCCTGCACTATCCTCATCTTCAGTTCATAAGTATAAGGACCGCTCATGAGCATGTCCATGTCATAGTTCGACTCTACGACCACAGTATCTGCCTGACGCGCAAACTCCACCGCTTCATCCGTCATCCTTCCGACATCAGTCATGATGACGAATTTATGTCCTTCGACCTCAATGGCGTAGCCGACGGTCTGTGTGGCATCATGCGGAACGACAAAATAACGTACCTTCATTCCAGCGACTTCGTTCCACTCCCCTTCCGCCAGGATACGGCGGCATGGTGCGATGGTCGGAGCTGTGAATGTATGACGTGCCAAAGCACTATGGATTATCTCAGTCGTATAGACCGGCTTGTTCAGGCGTTTGCAGAAAGAGCCAAGATGACGGATATGATCAAGGTGGTCGTGGGTCACAAGCACAGCAGAAAACGAGTCATAAGTCATATCGTACTCCTGAAGGACCTTCTTCAATCTTCGCAGGCTGACTCCGGCATCGATGATTATTCCGCCATTTTCCGTTCCCAGATAATAGCAGTTACCGCAACTTCCGCTTGACAGACTCATGAACTTCACCATCAGCACGCTCCCTCCATCTTAAGATCAGGATTTCCAAGCACCTCCGCGATCAAAGCGGACAGATCCGTTCCCGGTTCATAATATACCGCAGGCAGACCGGCCGCGATGGAGCCGTCTACATTCTTCTGTGAATCATCAATGAAAAGCATCTGTTCCGCAGGAAGACCGATTTCTTCAACCACAGCCTTATAGAACGCTTCAGAAGGTTTGAGAGCCTTCATCTCGAAAGAGAAGAAAGACTTCCTGAAGGTTTCATCCAAAGGCGCCCCGGCTTCCTCGAACAGTTTTCTTGAACGTGGAAGACAGATGGGATTGTTGTTGCTGAGCATGTAAAGGTCGTATGACTCCGACAGCTTTTTAAGCATTTCAGCTTTATAAGGAGCAATACCTACAAGGATATGATACATAGCCTGATCTACCAGCTGGGGAGCACTTCCCGGTCTTGAATCAGCGAGTACGATCTTTCGGAAATCTTCAGCTGAAAGTATTCCTTCCTCAAGATCTCCATATATTCCTTTCTGATGGCAAGGATCGATCAGTTCGTCGATCTTGTCATATCCTAGCAGACTCTTGAAGGCATTCTTGCAGTCCTCGATATCGAGATCTACGAGAACTCCTCCCATGTCAAATATCAATGCTTTAATTGTTTTCATCTTCACAGTATTTCTTTATCACGCCATAGGCATCCTGAACACCCAGCTCTCCCGCACGAGAAAGGTCGATACAACCTTTCTCCTTATCTTTCAAGTAGATAAGAACCAATCCCCTGTTAAAATAAGCGTCACCCATATATGGGTAGAGTTCTATGGCTTTGGTATAATTGTCTATTGAATTTATATGTTCCGAAGACAGGCAATAAAGGTTACCAAGATTGTAATATACATAAGGCATATCATCGACTATCTCTGCAGCCTCCTTCATATCTTCTATTGCATCTGTATAGTCATAACTTCTTGTTATCTGATCCTTTACACGAGCACGCGTAGTTCCGGCATCATCCATGGAAAGAACCTGTACATTACTCTCGATCGAGGCGATGAACTCGATCATTTCTGCGCGAAGCGCACCTCTGTTCATCCTGTAGAAAGCCTCATACATCCGTGATATGTCCCCCTGTTCCCTGGACAAATCGATAGCCTTTCCATAATAATTCAGGGATGAATTGAACTGTTTTTCATTATACTCGTTCAAGGCACGGAGGAAAATCGTTTCAGCGGATGGAACAGTCTGTCCGTACGCAGCATCCTCAACCGCCTCAATAGTTTCCACATCAGGATGGACAGTCTCGTTGGTAACCTCGACACCGACCGGGAATGCGGCTTCGAACCTGTTTATGAGAGAGTTTTCATATCCTCTTTCAAGAGCATAATTCGTATCATCCTTCTGACCTGTAACGGCAAATCTGTACAATGGTCTGAGCCTGATATCTATATCACGATGCTGAAGAAGCTCGTCATTGAAATCCTTCTTGGCAAATTCTGCATCAAGAGACAGGAGAGAACTATACTTCTTTGTCGTGTCTGCGAAGGAGCCGGCATCGGAAATATTCTTTTCCCTGTATTCGCGTACCTTCTTCTGAGCAGTTTCATAGTCGGACTTGGATGCCTTCATATCACCGAGCAGACTCTTGACATATGCCCTGTTCATATATGCCTTCGCAAAATCAGGGTAGAGTTCGATTGTCTTGTCATAGTCTTCGAGAGCATTGCGATAAAGTCCCATCTCGATGAAGATGGAAGCTCTGTTGAAGTATGCAAGGACATTCTCAGGATTGATGTTGAGCACACGGTCCATATCATCCAAGGCATCCTCATATGCGCCTAACTGGGCATTTATCAACCCTCTGTTATAAAGGGTCAGGGCATTGCCGGGCTCATCACGAAGGACGCGGTTCAGGTCCTTCATCGCTTCGTTGTACCTCTCCTGCTCATAATACATGATCGCACGGTTGAAGTATGCGAAGGTATTCGTCGTATCAAGCTCTATCGCCTTGTCCATGTCTGCTATCGCAAGGTCATACTTGTTCTGGGAGGCATAGACACGGCCTCGACGCACATAGCCTTCGGGGTCGAAGCGGTCAAGGCGGATGGCCTTGTTGTAATCGGATACAGCCTTCAATGTATCGCCAAGGAAGAGATAACTTGCCCCTCGGTTCAGATAAGCCGACGGATCTTTAGGTTCCTTCCTTATATACTTGTCGAAATCACTTACAGCATTGTCAAACTGCTGGGAAAGAAAGTATGTCACACCTCGGCTGAAATAGAGTCCTATTTCTCCGGGACGCAGGTCGATAGCCTTCTGAAGGTCGGCGAGAGCCTGGTCATAATTGCCGTATCGGCTTTCAGTGATTCCTCTGTAATGATATCCGGATGTGAAGATAGGGTTTATATGGACAGACCTGTCGAAATCCTGACGTGCACCTCGGATGTCACCGAGGTTGTATTTAGCTATACCTCTGAAGAAGAATGTCCAGTAGTCAGCGGTATCAAGCTGCGTGAGCACATTGAAATTCTCGATCGCCTGCGCATACTTGCCGTCGGCAAGTGCGCGGCGCCCTCTGAAATAGAAGACATCCTTGTCATACTGTGCCCACAGATTGCCTATGCATGCAATTGACAACACACATACCACCACAAAAATTCTGATCACTCTATGCATAAGCAAATTTATTTCCTGTTCTTGACGATTTTTATTAATTTTGGCGTCTTGTAGGAAACACTCCCTACACATGCCAATTTACAAATATAGACATTTATTGTGCGTATACTGACAAAAATCATATTTTTTTTAATGCTGTGCACAAGCGCATACGCTTCAGACATCTGGACCAAGGAGAGGGAAAAGGCAAAATCCCTGATAACTCAGGACAAGCTCCGCTCAGAGGTCGCCTTCCTTACCGGCACCACATGTCAGGGAAGAGCCAGCGGCACGAAGGGAAGCGAAGTGGCAGCCACGTGGGTCAGCACGAGATTTGAAGAAGCCGGTCTTTTCAAGATGGCGGATTCATGGACACATAGATTCAACATAAGACCCGGCCTGTATGGTCACAATGTGATAGGAATGCTGGCCGGAAGCAGAAGCATACCATGCGACCGTTACATCATCGTAGGGGCCCATTACGACCACCTGGGCATAATCGACGGCAAGATGTATCCGGGAGCGGACTCCAATGCATCGGGAGTCGCAGCGATGACAAGCCTGGCCGAAATGTTCGGCGCAATGAGGAAGATGGGAAAGATCTTCAACAGCCATATCATCTTCGTGGCTTTCGACGCAAAGGAATTCGACCTTAAAGGTTCCGATGCACTCTGGAACATGATAGAATACGGCCGTCTGCGCAATCCTCTTAACGGAGATGCGATAACAAAGGACAAGATCACATTGATGGTGAATGTCGACCAGATCGGAAGTTCCCTGGCCCCTGTCAACGAAGAACGCAAAGACTATATGATAATGTTAGGAACAGCATCTCTGAAGAGAGACAAACGTGATCTCCTTCAAAGATGCAATATCGAGGACGGAATTGGAATGGACATCTCGCTGGATTATTACGGCAGCGAGAATTTCACGAAGATATTCTACCGTCTTTCTGACCAGAAGGTCTTTGTAGACAATAAGATTCCTGCCGTACTCTTCACTTCCGGCATTACAATGAACAACAACAAGACATGGGACAGGGTCGAGAACCTGGATATGGAGATATACCGCAGGAGGATCGACCTGATGTACCATTGGATAGAGAAAATGCTGTAGTATATGAAAGCTTTCTGGAAAGTTCTGAAGCGCTTTGCCGCTCCATATAAGAAATACCTCGGAGGTTCACTGATACTGAACCTTCTTTCCGCAATATTCAATATATTCTCATTCGCGCTGCTGATCCCCATCCTGAACATCCTTTTCAAGCTGGACCAGACCGTATATGAGTTCATGCCTTGGAGCGGAATGCCAAGCAAGGAGCAGATAATCAACAACTTCTATTACGGAGTCAGCGTCATGATCGACAAATTCGGTGGTTCGACGGCGCTGCTTCTGCTGGGAGTCATCTTCGCTGTAATGACAGTCCTCAAGACCGGATGCTACTTTGCATCTTCTGCCGTGATGATTCCTCTGAGGACCGGTATCGTACGCGACATCAGGGTAATGGTATACAACAAGCTCCTGAGCCTTCCGATGGGCTACTACAGCAAGCAGAAGAAGGGAGACATCATTGCGAGGATGAGCGGAGACGTAAACGAGATTGAGACCTCCATCGTCAGTTCTCTCGACATGCTGATAAAGAACCCGATACTTATCATCTGCTATTTCTCTGCCCTTATATATCTCAGCTGGGAACTCACGCTGTTCACAGTGACAGTCGTGCCGGCAATGGCATGGGGAATGAGCGCTATCGGAAAGAAACTCAAGAGAAGATCTCTCGAGGCACAGGACAAGTGGAGCGAGACCATGGCCCAGCTTGACGAGACTCTGGGTGGCCTGCGCATCATCAAGGCGTTCATTGCCGAGGACAAGATGAAGGAAAGGTTTGCAAAGACTGCAAATGACTACAGAAAGGCATATGCAAAGGTAGCGGTAAGACAGGCCTCAGCGCACCCGGTCAGCGAACTTCTCGGCTCAATAATGATCATGATCGTACTTTGGTTCGGAGGTACTCTCATCCTCAGCGAGAAGGCCCCTATCGACGCATCTACCTTCATATTCTATATGACCATCCTTTACAGCGTGCTCGCACCTTTGAAGGAATTCTCAAGAGCCAGCTATAACATCCCTAAGGGTCTGGCATCAATGGAAAGAGTCGACAAGATCATGGATGCAGTCAACGACATCGTGGAGCCGGAGAATCCGAAGGAGATAAACGGCTTCAATGAAAGCATCAGCTTCAACGGAGTATCGTTCTCTTACGAAGAAGGAAAGGAGATTCTCCACGACATAGAGCTTACCATCCCTAAAGGCAAGACAGTCGCACTGGTAGGACAGTCAGGATCTGGCAAATCAACATTGGCAGACCTTATTCCAAGGTACTACGATGCAGGTGAAGGATCTATCACCCTCGACGGAACCGACATACGTGAACTCAGGATCAAGGACCTCCGCAGCCTTATAGGAAACGTAAATCAGGAAGCGATACTCTTCAATGACACCATTTTCAACAACATAGCGTTCGGTGTGGAGAACGCTACGATGGATCAGGTCATCGCGGCGGCAAAGATTGCAAACGCCCACGACTTCATAATGGAAAAGGAGGAAGGCTATATGACCAATATCGGTGACCGCGGAGGCAAGCTTTCCGGAGGACAGAGACAGAGGATCAGCATCGCCCGTGCGATATTGAAGAACCCGCCTATCCTCATCCTTGACGAGGCTACATCCGCTCTTGATACGGAATCAGAAAAGATTGTTCAGGAAGCGCTTGACCGTCTTACATCGACAAGGACGACTGTAGTGATTGCGCACAGACTCTCGACCATCAAGAATGCAGACATGATCTGCGTGATGCATGAAGGTAAGATAGTTGAAAGAGGAAAACATGACGAACTGATAGCTTTGGACGGATATTATAAGAAACTGCATGATATGCAGGCACTGTAAACATAGATGAAAGCAAATTTGAAGAAGATATCTCTGGCCCTGTTCTGCATCTATCTTGTTGCAGTAGCTGCGCTATGCTTTCTCAGACCGACAAGTCTCCCAGAAATGAATATCAAGACATTTCTTGGACTGCCGATCGACAAGGTCCTGCATTTCCTCATGTTCCTTCCCTACCCTGTTCTTGCAGGTATGTCGTTCATGGGCAAGGAGCACCCTTTCCACAGAAACATATTCATATTGCTGGTCCTCGCAGTTGTCGGCATCGGCATGGCCTACGGCACCGAGGTGATACAGGCGCAGACAGGGTACCGTGCCTATGAAATGGCAGATTTTTATGCCGACATGACTGGAATCGCAACAGGAAGCGTGGCAGTACTGGCATACCTAATTCACATCAGACTTAAGAAATGAAAAGACTTCTCATAATAACTGTATTTCTGTTCGCTTTGGGCATTTCGGTCAAGGCACAGAGCACCATAGTAAAGGATTTCAAACCGGTCTGCGACTCCTTGTCCATACTTATCCAGGAGCGTAATACGGTAAACGGGAAGCTGTCTTTACAGGCAGTCATGAAACGAGGTTCCAGCCTCGACTTCTACTTCACCGAATCGCTCAGCGACTATCCATGGTACGAAGGAGATACAAAATGGTTCCGCAGCACATTGAAGTCACTTTTCCCTGAAAACTACAGCAGATACAATCTGGGAGACATCTATAGCAAAAGGATATCCTATAATAATCTTGTGACTCCATCTCTGGACTTTGACGGCAATCCTTCAGACACAAGACATCGTACAAAGAACCCTTCAAGAAGGAACATTGTCAGTGCCTTGGACGGAATGGATTTCAGCAAAGGTCTGGAAGGCAGACATATAGCGGTGTGGCAGAGCCACGGACGCTATTATGATAATGGTTCCGAGAAATGGATATGGCAGAGACCTCCGCTCTTCCAGACCGTCGAGGACATGTTCACCCAAAGTTTCGTGATCCCTTATCTCGTACCGATGCTGGAGAATGCGGGTGCATATGTGCTCATGCCTAGAGAAAGGGATGTGCAGAGAAACGAGGTCATTGCCGACAACAATGAGACAGATGCCAGATATGGCATCGCTGCTTATTCGGAGAAGGGAAAGTGGAAAGATGCAGGCAGCGGCTTCGCCGCGCTCAAGCCGGTCTACACCGGCCTGGAGAACCCGTTCAAGACCGGAACTGCAAGACAGACTGAGTGCATACAGCACGGAAAGAAGGGCGCAGCAACTGCAGAATGGCGTCCGGAAATACCCGAAAGAGGCGAATATGCAGTATATGTTTCTTATAAGAGCGTTGAAAAAAGTACAAGTTCCGCACATTATACGGTACATCATCTGGGAGGTACAAGCGACTTCATAGTAAACCAGAAGATGGGAGGAGGCACATGGATCTATCTCGGGACATTCGAATTCGGAGAAGGTTCTGACGGCTATGTTACTCTGACCAACGAAACCCCTGAAGGTTACAGATTCAGCAGCGGAAGCATCATTACAGCAGACGCAGTCAGATTCGGAGGCGGAATGGGAAATATCGCAAGAGCTCCGAAGGACGACGAAGAAGCTGAACCGGAAGTTTCCGGACTGCCTAGATCTGCAGAAGGCGCGAGATACTGGATGCAGTGGGCAGGAGTGACCGACAAGATCTACAGTCAGAATGAGCAGGAGGGTGACTACAGGGACGACTTCATGTCACGTGGAGACTGGGTCGAGTGGATCAGCCGAGGTTCAGAAATGAACCCTTCGAAAAAGGACGGCCTCAACATCCCGGTAGACCTTTCATTCGGTTTCCATTCGGATGCTGGAATCACACCTGACGACTCCATAGTAGGAACTCTTGCGATATATACATTAAGATCTGACGGAAGTCAGAAACTTCCTGACGGCGAGAGCCGCATGACCAGCAGGGAATATGCGGACATGGTACAGAGCCAGATAGTACACGACCTCCGGTCGGAGTACGACACGCTCTGGAGCAGACGTCAGATATGGGACAGAAGTTACCGTGAATCACGTACTCCGTCAGCACCTGCGATGCTTCTGGAACTTCTCTCGCACCAGAACTTCGCCGATATGAAATATGGTCTCGATCCGACATTCCGGTTCACGGTAAGCCGCTCGATATACAAGGGAATGCTCAAATATCTCAGCAACAGGTACGGTGTTCCATATAGCGTACAACCTTTGCCTGTAGAGTCAATGGGCGTTGCTTTCGGTGCGAAAGGAAAGGCTGTCGTAAGCTGGATGCCGGTTGAAGACGAGCTCGAACCTACAGCCTCCCCTACCGGGTACATACTTTATACCCGCATTGACGGTGGCGGATTCGATGACGGAACAGTCATCGAAAATCCGGCCACGAAGTCAGGCCGGCTCTCGACGGAAGTCGCTGTTGAGGCAGGGCATATCTACAGTTTCAAGGTAGTGGCATTCAATGAGGGCGGAAAGAGTTTCCCTTCGGAGGTTGTCAGCATAGGAAGACCGTCGGAAGAAGTTTCAGGAAAGACCATACTGGTAGTCAATAACTTTGACAGAGTCAGCGGTCCTGCATTCTTTGACACCCCTTCGTATGCAGGATTCGACAACAGGCTTGACAGCGGTGTGCCGCACGTCAAGGATATCGCATACATCGGAGAAATGTATGACAACAGGAGGCAGTCGGAATTCGTAACCAATGACAGCCCCGGATTCGGAGCATCACATACATGGTATGCAGGAAATACCGTTGCCGGAAATACATTTGACTATCCATACGTGCACGGCAAGGCGATAATGAAGGCAGGGTACGCGTTTACATCATGCAGCAACGAGGCATTCTGCAGCGACTCTACGTTCAGGAAAGAGGCATGGAGCATCGACCTCATATGCGGAAAGCAGGTTACCACCGTGGTCGGCAGCGGCCTTCAGAAGAAATACGAGGTCTTCCCTGCCTGCATGCAGGATGCTCTTTCCGCTTCAGCTGCAGAAGGCATCAACATCCTGGTAAGCGGTGCGTACATAGGAACTGATATCTGGGACCAGATATATCCATACCAGAAGGACAAGGAAGGCGTTGCTGCTTCTAAGAAATTCGCACAGAACGTGCTAGGTTTCAAGTGGGCGGCAAACAGCGCCAGCAGATTCGGCAGAGTCAGATATCTACGCAACGAAGTTCTTGCCGAGTTACCGGCTGATGGCTTGGAGATATGCAACGAAATCAATTCGGAGCAGTACTGCGTAGAATCGCCTGACGGCATCCTCCCCGGAGTCAAGACAGCGACATCATTCATGAGATATGCAGATTCAGGAATATCAGCCGGAATATGCAACGAAGGCAAGGGATACAGGACAGTGTGCCTCGGTTTCCCTATCGAAGCTCTTGAATCAGAAGAAAACATCAACGACATCATAACACTAACCCTAGAATTTTTCAGCAGATGACCGCAAGACAAGCCGAGATCATTGAACTGATCAGAAAGGAAGTAAAGCCCGCATTGGGATGTACGGAACCTATAGCAGTGGCCCTCGCGACAGCGAAAGCCATGGAGATTGCAGAAGAGAAATGCTCTCTTGACTCCGGTACATGGAGATATTCCGACGGATATTCTCTACGTATTGAGGTCAGCGGCAATATCCTCAAGAACGGAATGGGAGTCGGTATCCCGGGAACAGGTATGGTAGGACTGCATATCGCAGCAGCGCTCGGCGCTGTCTGCGGCAAGTCGTCGTACGGACTTGAGGTGCTGCACGATCTTGACGACAGTTCCATTGCAAAAGCAAAGGAGATGGTTGAATCGAAGGCTGTATCCGTAGGACTGGCCGAGACATCACATAAGCTTTATGTAAAGGCCTATGTGGATGTCGACGGCGGACACTGCGCCAGCGTAGTGATCCAGGACAACCATGACAGCATCGTCGAGACATGTTTTGACGGCGAGGTTCTTTCAAGCGCTGATGTGTGCGAGAATTCTGATGCTGGAGACCAGAAGACAACACTCGACTACAAGCTCACGGTACGCGAGATACTTGACTTCGCTACTGGTGTTGATTACGAAGACATCGCCTTCATTCTTGAATCACGCACTCTGAATCTTGCTCTCGCAGAAGAAGGCATGAAGGGATGCTATGGTCTGAAAGTAGGCTGGGCGATCAATCTGAGCGACAACCGCGAGGTTTTCGGCGGCGATTTCCTCTGTTATGCCATGTCTCTTACTGCAGCTGCATCAGACGCCCGTATGGCAGGATGTACTCTAGCTGCAATGAGCAACTCAGGTAGCGGCAACCAGGGAATCACGGTCACCATGCCGGTCATCGCCTACTCGATCCGTTACGGCACGACAGACGAGCAGCTGGCGCGTGCCTTAGTACTCAGCCACCTCATCGCAATACATATCAAGGGCTATCTTGGAAAGCTTTCTGCTCTCTGCGGCTGTGTAATCGCTTCGACAGGATCAGCCTGCGGACTAGTATATCTTCGCGGTGGTGATTACAACCAGATATGCGCTGCGATCAAGAACATGATCGGAAACATCACCGGAATGGTATGCGACGGTGCCAAGGTAGGATGTGCGATGAAGGTAGCATCGGGAGTTTCCAGCGCCCTTCAGTCTGCAGTCCTTGCCCGTGAAGGCATCTGCATCTCATCACATGACGGCATCATCGAAGAGGATATCGAGAAGACCATCCAGAACCTCGGCCGCATCGGCTCCGTCGGCATGCAGCATACCGACAACATGATCCTGGACATCATGGTCTGCAAATAGATTTCTGAAAGACAGCGGCAGCCGTATTCTGAAACAATCCCTCCCACTTCGTGGGTCCCTCCCTCTGCGGCCAGAGGGGTAGCACGGTTTCAGAATACGGCTGCCGCTGTCCTCATATCACAAGTCACCCCCCGCCTCAGCATCTAAAGTTCTAATAGTCAATATATTAACAACATAAGGGTCGGAAAATTCTCCGACCCTTATATACATATATAGCTGAATATCAACCAGTTGGGCGACAATCAGACTTTCCAGACTTTGAGGTATTGCTGGAGTGCCCACATCTCGTCGCGGTATTTGGCGGCGGCCATGAAGTCGAGGTCGGCAGCGGCTGCCTGCATCTTGCGCTTGGCCTGCTCTACGGCCTTCTCGACCTGTTCACGTGACATGGAACGGATCACAGGATCCTGAAGAACTGCTGCAAGGTCAGCCTGGAGATATCCGTCAACGTAGGCGGAGTTGGTTTCTCGCTTAGAATCGTGACCCAATCCGACGCTGACCGATCCCTTTCCGAGATCGGTAGGGTCAGGTATATAAGTAGGATCGTCGTATGAATTCGCTGCGCTGACCTTTCCTGTAACCGTATTTGCAAGGCGCGGATTTCTCTGTTTAGTTTCAGCGGTTCCCGCTTCAGCAAGAAGTACATTCTTCTTGACTCCGACCTGGGTCGGTGTGATGCCATGCATCTTGTTGTATTCCATCTGCTTGGCACGACGGCGGTCGGTCTCATAGATGGTCTGACGCATAGAATCAGTAATCGTGTCCGCATACATGATGACAAGACCGTTCACGTTTCGTGCTGCGCGACCGGCAGTCTGGGTCAAAGCCCTGCCGCTTCTGAGGAAGCCTTCCTTATCAGCATCGAGTATTGCAACCAGTGACACTGTAGGGATATCCAGTCCCTCACGCAGGAGGTTGACGCCGACAAGGACATCAAAAAGGCCGTTCTTGAAATCTTCTATGATCTCGACACGTTCCAGAGTATCGACATCGGAGTGGATGTAACGGCAGCGTATTCCCATCTTTGTGAAATACTTCTCCAGTTCTTCAGCCATCCTCTTTGTCAGAGTAGTCACAAGAACTCTCTCGTCAAGCTCTACCCTCTTCTGAATTTCCTCCATCAGGTCATCTACCTGATTCTCGATCGGACGGACCTCAATAGGAGGATCGAGAAGTCCCGTAGGACGTACGACCTGCTCTACCACAAGACCTTCCGATTTATCAAGCTCATAGTCAGCCGGAGTAGCGCTGACGAAGACCTTCTGGCCTGTGATCTCCTCAAATTCGTTGAATTTGAGAGGACGGTTGTCGGCGGCGGCCGGGAGCCGGAAGCCGTACTCGACGAGTACGGACTTCCGGGAATGGTCGCCGCCGTACATGGCCCTTATCTGCGGAAGGGTCACATGACTCTCGTCGATGAATGTTATGAAATCCTTAGGGAAATAGTCGATCAAGCAGAATGGCCTCATACCCTCGCTGCGACCGTCGAAATAGCGGGAATAATTCTCTATGCCAGGGCAGTATCCCATCTCCTTTATGAACTCTAGGTCATACTCGACTCTCTGCTTGAGTCGCTTGGCCTCCAGATGCTTGCCGATCTCCTGGAAGTATTCGCACTGAGCAACCATATCATCCTGGATCTGGCTTATCGCCTGGGCAGTCTTCTCTTTCGATGTGACGAAGTTTCCGGCAGGATAGATCGATATTTCATCAAGGTCGTCGATGAATGCACCCGTGGTTGGCTCGATGACAGAAATCGCATCGACTTCATCACCGAAGAATTCGATGCGGACCGCATTCTCTCCGTATCCGATGCATATGTCGACGGTATCTCCGCGTACGCGGAATGTACCGCGCTTGAAGTCGGTCTCGGTGCGGCTGTACAGAGCGTCGACCAGCTGGTACAGCAGACGGGTCATGCTCCTGGTCTCCCCTCTTCTGACATGGACAGTCTGTGCATGGAAATCAGCAGGATTTCCGATACCATAAAGACATGACACACTGGATATTACAATGACATCACGACGGCCGGAAAGAAGGGACGAAGCGGCACTGAGCCTGAGTTTTTCAATTTCATCGTTGATGCTCAGGTCCTTCTCTATGTATGTATCAGTAACCGGAAGGTATGCCTCAGGCTGATAGTAGTCATAGTATGACACGAAATACTCGACTGCATTGTTCGGGAAAAACGACTTGAACTCGCCGTACAGCTGTGCGGCGAGGGTCTTGTTGTGGCTGAGGATAAGGGCCGGGCGCTGAAGTTTCTCTATGACATTCGCCATCGTAAAGGTCTTGCCCGAACCGGTAACGCCTAAAAGGGTAACTGCATCCACTCCACTTTCCAGAGCGTCACATATACCTTTGATTGCAGCAGGCTGGTCGCCTGAGGGTCTGTATTCCGAATCTATCTTGAATTTCATATGGCAAATTTACAGATATTTTTATTATCTTTGCGTGGTTTTGAAAACACGTTTTATAAAACAATAGTACTATTATGGTTTATTCACACGAAGTGCAGCAGATGTGCTGCGTAAAGAAGGGACCTAACCACGGTCCAGCTCCAATTCCTGAAGAAGGAAAGTGGGTAAAATCAAAGCAGATCACTGATATCTCAGGCCTTACTCACGGTATCGGTTGGTGTGCACCTCAGCAGGGTGCCTGCAAGCTTACCCTCAACGTAAAGGAAGGTATCATCCAGGAGGCTCTCGTTGAGACTATCGGTTGCTCGGGTATGACTCACTCAGCTGCCATGGCATCTGAAATCCTCCCAGGCAAGACTCTCCTTGAGGCTCTTAACACTGACCTCGTTTGCGACGCTATCAACACAGCTATGCGCGAGCTCTTCCTCCAGATCGTTTACGGACGTACCCAGTCAGCTTTCTCTGAGGGTGGTCTTATGATCGGTGCTGGTCTTGAGGACCTCGGAAAGGGTCTCCGCAGCCAGGTAGGTACCCTCTACGGTACTCTCGCAAAGGGCCCACGTTACCTCGAGATGGCAGAGGGTTACATCAAGACTCTCGCAATCGACAAGAACGACGAGATCTGCGGCTACCAGTTCGTACACCTCGGACGCTTCATGGACCTCATCAAGAAGGGAGTTGACGCTAACGAGGCTCTCAAGCAGGTAACAGGTACATACGGCCGTTTCACTGAGGAGGCTGGTGCAGTTAAGTACATTGACCCACGTCACGAGTAATAAGGAGGAAAGATAATATGATTAGAGAAGTAAAATTCGAAAGCCAGGATCGTCGTATCAACCAGATCCTTGCAGTTCTCAACGAGAACGGTATCGCTTCTATCGAGGAGGCAAACGCAATCTGCGATCAGTATGGTCTTGATCCTTATATGACATGTGAGGAGACTCAGCCAATCTGCTTCGAGAACGCAAAGTGGGCTTATGTAGTAGGTTGCGCAATCGCAATCAAGAAGGGCTGCAAGAACGCAGCTGAGGCAGCTGAGGCTATCGGTCTCGGTCTTCAGGCATTCTGTATCCCTGGTTCAGTAGCTGACGACCGTAAGGTTGGTATCGGCCACGGTAACCTCGCAGCAATGCTCCTCCGCGAGGAGACAAAGTGCTTCGCATTCCTCGCAGGTCACGAGTCATTCGCAGCAGCAGAAGGTGCTATCAAGATCGCAGCTAAGGCTGACAAGGTTCGTAAGGAGCCTCTCCGCGTAATCCTTAACGGTCTCGGTAAGGATGCTGCTCAGATCATCGCACGTATCAATGGTTTCACATATGTACAGACTGAGTTCGACTACTTCACCGGTGAGCTCAAGGAAGTACGCCGCATCGCATACAGCGACGGTCCACGCGCTAAGGTTAACTGCTATGGTGCTGACGACGTTCGCGAGGGTGTAGCTATCATGTGGCACGAGGGTGTTGACGTATCAATCACTGGTAACTCAACTAACCCTACACGTTTCCAGCACCCAACAGCTGGTACTTACAAGAAGGAGCGTGTCCTCGCAGGCAAGCCATACTTCTCAGTAGCATCAGGCGGTGGTACAGGTCGTACACTTCACCCAGACAACATGGCTGCCGGTCCAGCTTCATACGGTATGACCGACACTATGGGTCGTATGCACTCTGACGCACAGTTCGCAGGTTCTTCATCAGTTCCAGCACACGTTGAGATGATGGGATTCCTCGGCATCGGTAACAACCCTATGGTAGGTTGTACTGTTGCTGTGGCTGTGGACGTGGCGACTGCGCTTAATAAGTAAGAGATTAAATCTCATATACTTACGAGAGATACTCCGGTTGGGGTATCTCTTTTTTGTATTCAATCCTCTCACTGTTGAATCAGCGTTAGTGCAGTCTGCGTATTAGCTCAGTCCTGCTGATTTTGTTTTGTGACGGTATAAATAGACTTACTTTTGTTTTAACTATAAAATAGCCCTGAAATCGGCTGATTTGTGACGGTTTTGTGAAGAAAGAAATAGTAGTTACTGAAAACTTCTACCGACTCATCTCTGCAAGTATTCTCAAAAATTTCATGTCACTACTGGTAATTTATAATTGCTAATTCCAAAAAGGGATATATTAATCGTTATATTTGCAAGAGATGAATACCATTGAAAATGAAACAGCATAAACGGGATCGCATATTTATTTTATACCACAGCATAAATTCGCATGCTGTTCGCGCCATATCAAATAGGATAGAACAAGAATTGGGTGAAGCATGCTGTACAAGTGCAGTTCTGGATTTCTCTGAACCTACCAGCTTGGCTGAATACACGCAAGCATGCGATGTCTTCATCTATGTGTATTCATACATCAACTCTCAACTTGAAAACAAATTTTCGGAAACAGTCAGAAATGTGTTCTCAGAAGCAGAGGAACTGAACAAACGCATCATATTGATCACATTAGACGACCCTATCGTCCCGAAATACCTATCCAATCTGTATTATCAGCAGATTACTGATATCAATAACCGCAGTACAATGCAAGTGCTGTACAGCACGCTAAAGTCAAGGTTAGCTGACATCACCATTCAAAAGCGTAATGCCCTGCCTAGAGAGGAATTCAAAGTCGGTAATCTATATTATTGTGCCAGAGCAGACAGGCTTTCTGTAGAGATTACTGATAACGATATTGAAGTCCCCACAGATCTCGTTATTGAAGACACCATTAAGTATGCCGGCTTCAAATATGACATTGTCGGCATTGGTTCAGGGGCATTCGCAGATAACCCCAACATAAAATCCATTGTATTGCCTGACAGCATTACAGAAATTGCCACTGACCCATTTTCAGGATGTTCGTCAATTGCCAATATTTCTGTCAACGCAGGTAATCCCGTATATGATAGCCGAGAAGACTGCAATGCGCTGATTGAAACAGCGACAAATACGCTCCTGCTTGGTAGCAATAATACAATCATCCCCAATAGCATTACCGTCATTGACGACTATGCATTTACTAATTGCGTCTTGCTTGAATCAATAGCCATTCCTGCGAATGTTGTAAAAATCAAGAGTAGGTTTGAGGGATGCACATCACTTTCACGCATATCTGTCGATGCGGAAAATCCAGTCTATGATAGTCGCGAAAACTGCAATGCAATAATTGAAACAGAAACAAACACTCTGATTGTTGCCTGCAATAATTCGATCGTGCCGAATACGATCAAGGAAATATCGCCATGGGCTTTTACATCTTTGAATAATGCAACATCATTGAACGTACCTAAGGGATTAAAGTATATTGATTCTAATATATTTAAGGACTTAACCCATTTAGAGTCCATCAACATTCCTGATACGGTAGAATGGATAGCACACGATGCATTCAGTGGATGCAGTGCAATATCTCAAATATCAGTAGATCCAAATAATCCATATTATGACAGTAGGGATAAATGTAACGCAGTAATACTAACAAGGAATGACTCCCTAATTATAGGGTGCAATACCACTAATATTCCTGACACTGTCAGACATATCGGCATTATGGCATTTGGAGCATCTACAATGTTGACTAGAATCAACATTCCAAAAAGCGTGCGAAAATTAGGCTTAAATCCCTTCTATAATTGCACTTCACTGGACTCTCTATCAGTAGAAAAGGGTAATCCAACCTACGATAGTAGAGGAGGGTGCAACGCAATAATAGAGTCAAAAACAAACAGTCTTTGTATTGCATGCAACACTACAGTCATTCCTGGTAATGTAAAGAAAATCAAAACCTATGCTTTTTACAAATGTCAGAAACTTAAATCTGTGGTCATCCCTGATGGTGTCACTAAAATTGCCAATGACACTTTTTGCAAATGCAGCGAACTAACAAATGTCAATATACCAGAGAGTATTATGAGTATAGGGAAATATGCTTTCGCGTGGTGTAAATCACTAACCAATATTACTATTCCCAGCACTGTGAGATATCTTAAGGAAGGAGCATTCTATGGATGTGAATCCTTGAAATCAATATTATTTCTTGGTGATAATTTTGAAAAAATAGGTGTATCTATATTTACCGGAGCAACTAACCTGGAAGCAATCTATATCCCGAAAGGAGCAAAACATAAATTCCAGAGATTCATAAAGGAAGGATTTGAGAAACTTATATTCGAAATAGATTAATTTAAAATGATAGGCAAACGTATTTTCATATCATATAAGCATAACGACATGAAGCGTGTTCAATGTATACAATCAGACATTGAACACGCTATAAATGAAAAATGCTGGATTGATCAGGAGGGTATTCCCAGCGATGCAAAGTGGGACTCAGAGATTTCACATGCTATCGAGGAATGTGATATATTTTTATTCATAAGATCAAAGGAGCATAACGCAATTCGGGATTTCAAGAATGATTGGACCTTTAAGGAAATCAATTATGCCAGAAAACTGAATAAAACAATTGAAGTTATCAGCATAGACGATTCTCCTTTCCCTGATTGGCTGATTCCTTATGTTAAATCACCGAAAATCATTGAAGTGAACAACCCTGAAATGATGCTGGGCTTATGTAACTTCCTTTCTCATTCCCTGAAAGTTGCTGATGAGAAGAAAAGAGAAGCATTACCCAAAGAAGAGTTTGAGATTGACGGCTTGATTTATGCTGCAGCAGAGGACCAGGTGTCTGTCGTCCTTATAGGTATATGTGAAAATATGAGGGAGCTGGATACAATACATTTTCCTTCTTCCATTACCATCAACGGATATAGGTATGCTGTAACTTCAATCGAAAACGGAGCTTTCGATGAATGTCAATCACTTATATACATTGACATACCGGCTAGCGTAACGAAGATTGAGGAATATGCATTCTATAATTGCAGACATCTGAATTCCATTACAATATCGGAGAGGATGTCCTGTATATCAAGTAACTCGTTATTCGAATGTAATGCATTAGAATCAATCAAAGTATTGAATAATCCGACATATGACAGTAGGAATAATTGCAATGCAATCATTCACACATCGACAAACACCCTTATTATAGGATGCAAAAAGACGTTCATTCCTGATGATGTAACATCTATCGAGCAGGACGCCTTTAAGGGCTGTACTACAATTGAAACAGTTGTTATTCCTAAGAACTTAGTCTCAATTCCTGAAAGTACATTTGATACATGCCAATTTCTGACAAACCTGTCAGTACATGAGGAGAACCCTATCTATGGGAGTCTAGATGGTGGAAATTCGCTCTTGAACAAAGATACTGACACTCTCATCTTCGTCTGTCACTCAGATAGTATATCTCCAATTGAAATACCGAGTACAATCAAAAGCATTCGTCAAGAAGCTTTTGATCTCCGTCATTGCAAAATGATATCTGCTATTAGTGTAGATAAAACAAATTCAGTTTATGACAGTCGCAATGACTGCAATGCCATTATCGAGAGTTCAACAAATACACTGATTCTAGGATGCTCTAGCACTGTCATACCAGAAAGCGTTTCCGTTATCGGGGACAAAGCATTCAAACAGGGATTTTTCTATAGTCCGGTAGATTACAACTATGCTGAGAAAAAAGGTCTGTTCTTCGATGATGCATATATTCCCGACAACATCATAAGAATTGGCGACTTTGCTTTCATGGATTGCGGTAGCAATTATAAATTTGACTTATATCTCTCAGATAAGGTCACTCATATTGGTAAAGGGGCCTTTTATAATTGTGATTTCATCTTATCACTGAAACTACCCGAAAGTCTTATATACATAGGAGATTATGCATTCTATGGATGTTGGGAAATAGATTCATTGTTCATACCTGCAAACGTTGCAGAAATTGGAGATCAAATATGTGAGAGCAAGTATCTAGAAAAGATTTCAGTAGATGTCAATAACTGTAATTATGATAGTAGAAACAACTGTAATGCTATTATCGAAACCAAAACAGGAACATTGATTCTGGGATGTGCGAAATCCAAGATTCCACATGGAGTAAAGGTTATCGGAAGCAGAGCGTTTGCAGATTGTTGTCTTACCACTATTACTATTCCCAATAGCGTAGTCAGAGTTTGTGAAGAAGCTTTTGTCGGATGTTTAGAACTGGAAAATATCGAATTTACTGGAACAGTCGAACAATGGATATCCATTGATAAAAATGTTTCCTGGATGATAGATATACCTGTAGAAAAGATTCGATGCATTGATGGGGATGTTTATATCACAGAAGATACTCTGTCGTAGGCCATAATGGTTATATTGATATCCATATTAGCACAATCCTTGTCCCCTGTTCGGTTATCAAGCAACAGTACAACCCAATGGTAGGTTGTACTGTTACTTGTGCGGTTGACGTTGCTTACTGCGCTTAATAAGTAATCACAGGGAGGGACGGTTGAAAAACTAAATCCCTCCCAACTACGACTGTTCACTACGAGACATCCGTGGCGACTGCCCTCAGCAAGTAATTAACTGCTACTTAATATGATAAGGGAATGGTTTTTCACCATTCCCTTATTTTTTTGTTGCCCGGTTCCCCGGTCTGTCCCGTACTGTCAAGTCTTCCCAAGTACTTCCCAGAACTGATGAGAGATGGGTGATAATGAGGTCTGACCAGAGGTGGTTAAGATGGAGTGGAATAGGGTCTTTTCCACAACCGGCATCCACAGCACCAGATTGACGCGGTCTGTGAATAAGGGGATGGTAGCCTTTGCGAATATGTCCAGCGTAAGGTCCTCTGTCAGACCGTAACCCTTTGTACTCATGAACCAGTCTCCATACAGCTCGACCTTGAACTCAGAAGATGTACTTCCGTCAGACATGTCCGGTACAGGGAAGGCATTCGGACCGAAATATCCGGGAGCGACGAGCGAAGGGGTGCTGAGGTCAGGCTTTGCTATGACGGTCTGAGCCGTCATGACCGCAGCATCGCATATAAACATGACTATAAGTACGGATATTTTTTTCATTTCGGCCACCCTCTCAACTTAATGTATTTAGAACTCCTACAAATTTCGCAAATGATTTTCAAATGGTCAATTGGTTTAGGACTCTTCTACATATGAAATAAGAGGTGCCGTAATCATTGCCCTTGAGGACAACAAGTACTTTATGAACTGATGTAACCACAAAAAAACACATACGCTATGAGAAAGTTTTACACCCTGGCCGGTATCCTCTCCCTCTCGGAGGATGAAAAGGAATTGATCAACCAGCAGGCCCAGGTAGGTGATCCTGTCGCATGTTACAAACTGGCGGAAATCTATCTGCATCTCCATGAATGCGAGGATTATGTATCATCTGCGCACGAGCTTCTGCAGAAGGCGAGCGAAGGCGGTGTAGCAGATGCTGACGCCACTATAGCGATCATGATGTTGCGAGATGGATGATCTGCTGGGTGATGATAATAATGGAGGAGAAGCAGGTGTGATGTCCTGGTATATTGATGCGGTTACCGAGAGGTCAGTATCATTTACGGGACGTCTTGATGTACCAGTAGAGGACTTATCGTTCAGTCAGGTTACAGTATATTATTCTGATTCGATTAATTTCAATATCAACGATGCTCGAAAAGTGTCGACAACAACGTTCGATGCCGATTGTAAATTCACGATTGTCGTCACCGACCTGAAACCGAATGTGAAGTATAACTATTGCCTGGTTGCGGAGGTGAAATCGGAAAAGATATGTGGTGATGTAAAGACTTTTACTACGGCTTTCCTGTACGAACAGACCTTGAATGCAGCGACGGCAATTACTTATAGAGAAGCTGTCATTTCTGGAAAAATCAGTTTATCTTATGAAAAATTCGGTGATTTATGGTGCGGCATTGAGTATAGTACATCAGAGGATTTTACATCAGATGTTATGAAACAGAACGTAGTGGAGATTGATAGTGAGAATAATTTCAGCATCAAAATAACTTCCCTTACTCCTTCGACAACCTATTACTATCGTTTATTCATTATAAGGACGAATGGTGTTACGGTTAATGGAGATCCGATGTCCTTCAAGACCTTGCCGCATCCTTATGAATGTTCATCCGATTTGGATGTTTCATCTGCAACAGACTTGTCTTCCTCAGCTTCCGCGAACTGTTACATCGTGTCTGAATCCGGTCTTTATAAGTTTAAAACTGTTCAGGGTAACAGTATGGCAGCCGTCTGTGGTGTCGTTTCACCTTCGATACTCTGGGAGACATATGGAACATCAGAAGAACCAGAATGTTTAGATTTGATTAAAGCATTCTGCTACAAGGATGGCTATATTGCCTTCCAGACTGCAGATGCTTTCAGGGAGGGAAATGCCGTCATCGCAGCTAAGGACGTAGACGGAAACATTCTGTGGTCATGGCACATATGGTTTACCGACCTTCCAAAGGGGCAGATATATTTCAACAATGCCGGCACTGTGATGGATCGCAACCTGGGAGCTACGTCCGCTACTCCAGGTGACGCGGGTGCTCTCGGTCTTTTTTATCAGTGGGGTAGGAAGGATCCGTTCCTGGGGTCTTCGTCCATCAGCAGTGGTATAACTGCGAAATCAACCATAAACTGGCCGTTACCTGTTTCATCAGATTCTTATATAGGTACGATCGATTACACTGTTGCCAACCCTACCACAGTCATAGCTTATAATAGTAAAAATTACGATTGGTATTATACCGGTTCAGAGTCAGCAGATAATCCCCGTTGGTCTACATCAGATAAGACTAAGTCAATATACGACCCATGTCCGGCAGGTTGGCGCGTTCTTGAGGGAGATGGTGTATGGTGTAAGGCTTTGGGCTGGTCGTTAAATTTTGATGATTTTTACGATAACTCCAACGAAGGTCTGAACTTTTCCGGCAAGTTCGGTTCTTACCAGACCATCTGGTATCCTGCTTCGGGTTATCTCGACGAGTTAGGCGGTCTTTGGGTTGTTGGTGAGGCCGGTTACTATTGGTCTACCACATCTTTTAGCAATTTCATGCACTGCATGGGCTTCAATTACTCTGGCGTCATCGATCCGTTGTCCTACAGCTATCTTGCTTGCGGTATGTCTGTCCGTTGTCTTCAAGAATGAGTCGGAGCATAGAATACCCTCTTATCTCTTCAGTTTCAGCATCTGTTCGATCAGCGCATCGGCAAATATCCTGTGTCCTTCCTCATTAGGATGGACAGCCCTGCCGTCAGTATCGGCAAAAAGACTTGGGTCTGTGTGTGGGTTCAGACCGGACAGGGTGTACATGTCTATGTATGGGATAGAGTAGTATTCGCAAGCTTCGATGATGGCGTCGCGATAATCCATCAGCGTCTTTCCTTCGGCATTGGTGGCGTCCGGATCCAGGCAGTCCCACGTTCCTCCACTGGTACCCTTAGGCTGTTTTCTTTTGATCGGGGGCAGGAAGATTATGTCCTTGTCTTTGTATGTGTCGCAGAAGGTTTCATTCGGAGCATTCTTGTCCGTAGGGACCGACATGTAGACTACGCAGTCTTCAGGGTTTACCTCTTCATATTTGAAACATACGGTCAGGTATGCTGCATTATATGGGGCGGTAGCTGTGAAATCGATTACCTCACTGGTGAAATTCTTGTTGGATATTCCCTTGCCGTCCTTGTCCAGCCACCATCCTCTTCGGCCGTATGGAACTTTTATTTCGCATCCTCCTACAACCGAGATTTTGCAATAAGTGAAATATGCCGGGTATGAATAGTCTATATTTGGACGATGCCGGTGGGGCACCTTTGTGGACTAACTCCACGCCATCAGATTCCAGGAGGTTGGCATCAGGGTCTATGCTTTCAAGATTCTCTCTGTTTCCAGATCTGTTTTGCTAGGATTGACTGGAAAGCCAGGATATATACGAGACGTTGGCTAAATTGCCTGAGCAGACCAGAGCTTATGTCCATGCTTGTAATCTGCCGGAAGACGTGATAAGACTATATAAAAGGAAGGCTAGGGAGTCATTCCGGACCCGTGATGTGAACCCGTTATAGAAATAGTCTCAGACCTTCATTTCGTGTGTGAATTTATAGTTGTCTAGATTCATAATTTTCTATAATTATATAAAAA
>JAFYLU010000086.1 GCA_017550025.1 Bacteroidales bacterium
GGGGTATCTGATGTAAGGGCAAAGACTGAGCCGAAAGGCTGACTATCTCATCCCTCTGTTTTTTCTTTTAACCATTTCACAAACTCCGCACACTTGCGGAAATCCTCCATGAAGGTTCGATAATCTGTAATACCACCGCACCAAGAGATCAGCAAAATGCTGGTCTCTTTTTTTGTTTTATCGCATTCCCTATTTGGGTTCCTGTCCATAAAAACCCGCATTTTCATGGACAGACACATCATTTCTATGCGTATATCCATAAAAACCGCCCTTTTCGTGGACAAGCTTCCATTTTATATCAAGAAACTTCTGCCCGACCTTGTGACGAGTCATGCCCGACCTGATCGGGCATCTACGGAACAGATTCCCGGTCAAGCCGGGAATGACAGACGGTCAAGCCGGGAATGACATGGAGAGTGAGCCGAGGAAGACAGAAAATCAGTTCCATGAGCTCCGGAGACCTTGTCATGCAGGAAGAAATTATCTATATTTACATGATTTTATGTTATGATAGCCGACGGCGATGTGAAATCATATTTTATAATAAAAGGAATAAACAGTTCAGATTATGCAGACATTAAAGAATGATGTGTTGACCATCCAGGTCAAGGAACATGGCGCGGAGCTGGCCAGCATTAAGAAAGGCTCGGTGGAATATCTATGGCAGGCCGACCCTGCATATTGGGGCAGGCATTCCCCTGTGCTGTTCCCTATAGTGGGAAGCGTATGGAACAAGATATACAGGGTCAACGGCAAGGAATATGAACTCGGACAGCATGGTTTCGCCCGTGACATGGACTTCACTCTGGTAGAAGCCACGGAAACGGAGGTGCGCTACAGGCTGGTGTCTGCAGAGGAGACATTGCAGAAGTATCCGTGGCCTTTTGTGCTTGAAATCGCCTACAGGCTTCACGACAATAAGGTAGATGTCATATGGGAGGTGTCGAATCCTGGTGAAGATGACATGTATTTCCAGATAGGAGCTCATCCTGCATTCTATTATCCGGATTATGATCCGCAGACGCAGGAGAGAGGATTCCTTTCATTTGACAGGGAAGGCGTGCTTGAGTGCATAAGGATAAAGGAGAAGGGATGTGTGGACGCCGGACCTCGTTATCCTATGGAAATCCCGGAAAACGGCCTTCTTCCTCTCACCAGGGAGACCTTTGATGTGATAGATACTATCATGCTTCAGGACTCGCAGATCGGCAAGGTGGCCCTGCACAGGGCAGACGGCTCGCCGTGGCTGTCACTCGTGTTCGATGCCCCTGTCGTGGGTATCTGGTCGCCTCCTGGAAAGAACGCTCCGTTCATCTGTCTCGAACCGTGGTATGGCCGTTGCGACAGTGCCGGATATGAAGGGGAGTACAAGGACAAGGACTGGATGAACCGACTTGCTCCGGGAGAAAAATTCAGCACCTCGTATACCATTGAAATAGCATGATGTTTGATTTACCTGCGTTTAAGTTAGTTAGTGATTTAAACGCAGGTTTTATTATGAAAAGTCTGATTCCTTTGGCTCTGTCCATGATTATGGTTCCGGGCCTTCTTCTTGCCCAGCCCGTACAGGTGGACAACTCTACGGTTTCCATGTTCAATCTTAAGAGATATCTGGGCACATGGTATGAGATCGCCCGTTTCGACCATAGTTTCGAAAGGGGGATGAGCAATGTGATGGCGGAATATCTCCTTCGGGATGACGGTAAGATCGATGTTCTTAATTCAGGATGGAAGGCCGGCAATTATAAGGTCGCCGAAGGAAAGGCGAAACAGCCGGACCCTGTAAAGAATCCGGCACGCCTGAAAGTATCGTTCTTCCTTTTCTTCTATAGTGAGTATAATGTCCTGATGCTTGACGAGAATTATCAGATCGCTCTGGTCGGCAGCAAGGGCAAGGATTATCTATGGATCCTGTCCCGCACTCCTTTTGTTGAAGATGCCGTACTCGGTCCGGTCCTCGAGGAGGCGGAAAGAAGGGGATATGATACATCCGGACTCATATGGGTCGATCAGGCTATGAATATAGCCACTTTGTGACGATGTCCGGAGATGTCTACGGGAGGGTGTATGAGGCGGTGCTGTATTTTCCGAATTCAAATCCTTCCGGAAGTACGAGGCTGAGGTTCAGTTCCTTGCCTGTCTCCTTCTGCAGATGCCATACGATGATGACATCGGACGGGGTTTCTCCTCCCAGTACGAAGTTCTCGGCCGATACCCTGTAATCCACTCCCTTGACAGCATCTCCTCCGAATCTTACGGGAACGTTAACCTCTGTACCTTCCGGGAGAAAAGCGGATGCCACCCTGAAGATGGCACTGTCTGCCGCCACTTCAGGACTGTTCGGAAAGAACGAGATTGCAGGTGTGACGGTAAGTTCCTTGTTGCATGCGGCAAAGACAGCTGCCGCCATAAGTATAATGAATGCCTTTTTCATATCGTTCTGTTGTTCGCGCAAGTGCAAAGGTATGAAATATTCCGATAACCTATCCTGAATTGTAGGTATCACCTTGCTCTCCTCTCATGATTTGTAATGAAAAAGGCTGTTGAAAACGCCTTTGCGGGTTCATGTGTGGCGGAAAAATGATATATTTGCGCTCGGCGCAAAGAAAGAACATGAAACTATCGGAACTGAAGACAGGGGAGCGTGGCGTTATCGTGAAGGTCAATGGTCACGGAAGCTTCCGCAAGAGGATAATAGAAATGGGTTTTGTGAAGGGCAACAAGGTCAAGGTGATCCTGAATGCCCCTCTCAGGGATCCTATCGAATATGAGATAATCGGATACAAGATATCGCTTCGTCGCGAGGAAGCTTCCAAGGTGGAGGTGATAAGCGAGACAGAGGCGAAGCAGCTTCTTTCCGAGCGTGAGGCACTTCCTGCCCTGGATGCAGCCGGAGAGGAATATCTCGAAAGGGAGATGACCTATCTTGCAGCAGAAAGGCGAAAGGTCATTCGTGTGGCCCTGGTCGGCAATCCTAATTGCGGAAAGACATCCCTTTTCAATATGGCCTCGGGCAGTCATGAACATGTGGGCAACTACAGCGGTGTGACCGTGGATGCGAAGGAGGGAACATTCGTGCATGGAGGCTATCGTTTCCAGATAGTGGACCTTCCGGGAACATATTCCCTGTCAGCATATAGTCCGGAAGAGCTGTATGTGAGGCGGAATCTGATAGATGACATGCCGGATGTGGTTGTGAATGTCATCGATGCGTCAAATCTTCAGAGAAATCTTTATCTCACCACCCAGCTTATAGACATGAACATAAGGGTCGTGATGGCCCTCAATATGTACGATGAGCTTCAGGCAAAGGGAGATGCGCTGGATCTGAAGCAGCTGGGCTATCTTCTCGGAATGCCTGTCGTTCCTACCGTGAGCCGTAACGGAAAAGGTATCGAGGAGCTTTTCGATACGGTTATCCAGATATATGAAAAGAGTGACCCTCATATCGCGAGACATATCCACATCAATCATGGAGCCGAGCTGGAACAGAGCATCGACCGCATAAAGCATCTGCTTCAGAAGAATCCTGATATCCGTTACAGATATTCGACCCGATATCTCGCTATAAAGTATCTTGAGAATGACAAGGAGATCGAAAAGGTGGTGGAGGCTCTTCCGGACAGGGATGAGATAATCGCGGCCCGTTTTGAGGAACATAAGAGGATAGACAGCCTTTTCAAGACAAATCTTGAGTCGGCCCTTGTAGATGCCAAATATGCCTTCGTGCAGGGTGCCCTGGCGGAAACATATGTGCCGGACCATTCGAAGAAGCGTCGCAATACCATAACGGATAAGATCGATGCCTTCATGACAAACAGGTGGCTGGCCTTTCCTATATTCTTCTTCCTGCTTTATCTGGTCTTTCAGGGCACGTTTGCCATAGGAGAATACCCTATGCAGTGGATATCGTGGGTTGTGGAAAAGTTCGGAGCGTTTGTCTCCGCTTCCATGAATGACGGCTGGCTGAAGGATCTTGTCGTGAACGGAGTGATCGGTGGTGTGGGAAGCGTGCTTGTCTTCCTTCCCAACATCATGCTGCTATACATGTTCATCTCACTTCTCGAAGATTCCGGATATATGGCACGCGCGGCATTCATTATGGACAAGCTGATGCATAAGATAGGCCTTCATGGAAAATCCTTCATACCGATGATAATGGGATTCGGCTGCAATGTGCCGGCAATCATGGCCACAAGGACAATAGAAAGCAGGAAGAGCCGCATCATCACGATGCTGATCATACCTCTTATGTCATGTGCGGGCCGTATGCCTGTATATGTGCTCATTGCCGGTGCCTTCTTTCCACGGCATGCCGGACTTGTGCTTCTGGGCATGTATGCCTTGGGAATAGTCCTGGCTGTCATCGCGGCGAAGATTATGAGTTTCTTCTTCAAGGATGATGACCTTCCTTTTGTGATGGAGCTTCCTCCTTATCGTGTTCCTACCGCTAAATCGGTCTTCCGCCATACATGGGAAAAGGGCAAGCAGTATATACAGAAGATGAGCGGAATCATATTGATCTGTTCGATGGTCATATGGTTCCTCGGGTATTTTCCTAATCATGATGCCTACGGTTCCGTTCAGGAGCAGCAGGAACATTCGTTCATCGGATATGTCGGAAAGGCTATGGAGCCTGCCCTCGCGCCATTGGGATTTGACTGGCGCATGGGAGTCGGAATCGTTGCCGGAGTAGGTGCGAAGGAGCTTGTGGTCAGCACATTAGGAGTTATGTATGCTGACGGTCAGCCTGCTGACGGCCCTGTGGATGAAGGGGATACGAGACTCCAGAGAGCCCTTGTGCGTTCTGTAAGTCCGGCAGCGGCTCTTGCCTACATGGTGTTCATTCTTCTGTACTTCCCGTGCATAGCTACAATCGCTGCGATAAAGAATGAAAGCGGAGGATGGAAATGGGCTATAATTACGGCCGTCTATACTATACTCCTCGCATGGGTGGCTTCCTTCATTACCTACAGGATAGCCCTACTTCTGCTCTGACAGTCTGTCGATGTAGAGTATTCCGTCAAGATGGTCGGTCTCGTGCTGGAATATCACGGCCGTGAAACCTTTTACGGTGTCCCTTTTCATAGGGATTCCGTCAATCCCGCACTTGTCGGCAGCGGCTTTGCGAAGAGCCTTCATGTCGGCGTATTCTATTATGATTTCCTGGCTGCGGAGCACATCTGCCCTTTGCTCCGGCACGGACAGACATCCTTCCGGACCGTATTTGAGCGAGTCTGATGCCCATACGATCCTTATGTTGGGGTATACCTCGAACGGGTAGCCGTCCTTGTCAAACCTCTGTACTGCCACTACCCTCCTGTTGAGGCCGACCTGGGGTCCTGCTATTCCGACACCATCCTGGGAAGGATGTGTGACGGTGGCAGTCATCAAGTGCTCAAGTTCTGCATATGTGTCTGAAAGAAGGGAAGATGCGGAAAGATTGCGGCTTTTTGCCCGTAGAATGGCAAGGTCGCTGCTGTCCCGGATGGTGAGAACTCTCATTATGCTGTCTGCTCCGTGAATCAGTTCAAGTTCTGCGCATAAGAAGTCTTCTGAATTATTCTGCAGCTGGCATGATGCAGCTGCGAGGCATGCAAGTGCCGGTATGATCAGCCTCCAGATCATGGTCATGACTGTTTTGTGAGCAGTACCACAGCATATACCTCGCAGCCCTCGCCTCTGCCGACGAAACCGAGTTTTTCTGTTGTCGTCGCCTTGACGGAAATCTGTCCTGCCGTACATCCGGCTACGGAAGCAAGACATTCTCGCATAGGTACGATATACGGTGCCAGCTTCGGTTTCTGCATTGCAATCGTGATGTCTGCATTTCCGAGTTCCCATCCTTCAGAACGCACGAGATTCATCACTCGGCCCAGCAGTATCTTGCTGTCGATGCCCTTGAATTCCGCCGATGTGTCAGGGAAATGTTTTCCTATGTCTCCCAGGGCCAGTGCTCCCAGCAATGCGTCGCAAAGGGCATGGATCGCAACATCTCCGTCGGAATGCGCAATGCATCCTATAGGACTTTCTATCTTTACGCCTCCGAGCCAGAGGTCAAGTCCCTCGGCAAGTGCGTGTACATCATATCCGTTACCTATTCTGAACTCCATAATTCTATCCTTAAGGAAAATAATTTCCACAAATGTAAATAAAAAACCTTAAATTTGCTGATTAAGATAAACCGACTTTAAATTCGTTGACATATGGGATTCAGTTTCAATTTTTTCGGAACGCAGGAGGTACGCAAATTCAGCTACAAGCCTCGTTTCTATGATCCTGAAACAGAGGAAAGAAGAAAGAAATACGGAGATTTCACCAAACCGAAGGATGAAAAGTATGTGCCCGGAAATATTGTCAAGGGCAGCCTGCGTGACGGCAACTACCAGAGAAAGCAGGAAGTCAGCAGGAACCAGAAAACGATAGGAGTCGTGACCATGATACTGCTTTTTTCTGTCGTGTATCTGATCTATAAGTATTTTCCTCTTCTGATCGATTCCCTGACTAAATAATATGGATATTAGGATATTACCAAGCAATATAGCCAACATGATCGCTGCGGGAGAGGTCGTGCAGAGACCTGCATCCGTGGTAAAGGAGCTCGTGGAGAATTCGGTGGATGCCGGTGCCGACCAGGTGACCGTAGTCATCCAGGATGCGGGACGCACACTGATCCAGGTCATTGACAACGGATGCGGAATGTCGCCCGATCAGGCGGTTCTCTGCTTCGAGAGGCATGCTACTTCAAAGCTTCATGATGCGGAGGACCTTCAGAACATACTTACATTCGGATTCCGAGGTGAGGCTCTCGCATCTATTGCCGCCGTGGCTGAAGTTACCCTGAAGACCCGTCGTGAAGAAGATGAGGTCGGCTGTCAGGTTGATTTTGCGGATTCGCAGCATCTTGCAACACAGGAAGTAGCAGCTCCAAGAGGAGCTAACTTCTGTGTGCGCAATCTTTTCTATAATGTGCCGGCGAGAAGAAAGTTTCTCAAGTCGGACAATGTTGAATTCAAGCACATCGTATCTGAATTCATCAGAGTAGCACTCACAAGGCCGGAAGTGGGCTTCACTCTCACTCATAACGGCAAGGATGTATATGTGCTGCGTCCTGCCAAGTCGCTGAAATTCAGGATACAGGATGTACTCGGCGCAAATGTGGCGAATGAAATAGTGGATGTGCATGCACAGACTTCAGTTGTTGAGATCGGAGGCTTTGTCGGCCGTCCCGATATGGCGAGGAAGGGTCTCGGCAACCAGTATTTCTTTGTTAACGGCAGATATTTCCGCAGCCCGTATCTTCATAAGGCTGTGATGAAGGCATATGAAAACCTTATCCCGGACGGAGTCACTCCGACATATCTGATATATCTGGATATCAATCCGCAGTCTGTGGATGTGAACATTCATCCTACCAAGACAGAAATCAAGTTTGAGGATGACAGTGTCATTTTCCAGATTCTGTTTGCCTGCATCAGGGAGTCGCTGGGAAGGAACTCGTTCGCAGACAGCATAGATTTTGACCGTGAGGGCGTACCTGACATACCTGCATTCGGAAAGAACTTCGATGAGATCCGCCCTGTATTTGAGCCGCAGCCTGGGTTAGATTCTTCATATAATCCGTTTGACAATGACGGATTTCCTTCAGAATCTTCACCGTTCAGCAATTCGTTCTCGTCCGGAGGGTATCCGTCAGTGCAGCCGGAAGATGTGAATCCATACTCTCCGGGAACTTCGCCGGCAGCCATGTTCGGAGATGACTGGGACAGGGAAGAAAAGGGTTTCAATGCTTCCGGATACGGTTACGGCCGCTTTGTGGAAAATAGGGATGATTACGGCAAGCTGTTCGAAGACAAGATAATGCCGGGAAAGTCTGTCCTTGTTCTGCAGGATAAGTATATCATAACGACAGGCCGCTCGGGACTTATGGCCATCAATGTCACCCGTGCAATGGAACGTATCCTGTATGACCGCTTCCTCGACGCCTTGTCGCGTAATGCACATGTCACCCAGACAGCACTTTTCCCTGTCACCGTGCAGGTTGGAGTCGAGAACATGTGTCTTTTTGAGGAACATTCGCAGATGCTTGCTGACCTTGGCTTTGACATAGCGCCTTTCGGCACCGATACGATTGTCGTGAACGGAGTACCTGAAGGATACAGCGCAGAGGCCGGAAAGGTGCAGATGATGATAGGAGACCTCCTTCTCATTCTTGCCGATGACCATAGCGCTCTGCCGGAGATGATGACTGCCAATATGGCATCCCGTCTTGCCCGTCTGGGGGCCTTGAGCGGCGATCCTGTCACAAATCAGGTTGAGGCACAGAGGTTGATTGACAAACTCTTCGCATCGGAAAATCCGGAATTCACAAGTACCGGCCGCAGGGTAATGTCCCTGATTCCGATAGATGAGATTGATAAAAAATTCTGAAAATGAGTTACTATTCTTATGATAACGGAGGCAGAGGAGGTCTTCTGGCGGGAATGCCGGCTGCCGTAAAGAACATTATCATCATCAATGTGATAGTCATGCTTATGACTTCGCTGAAGGAGAACTTCATGTATGAGACATTCGCTCTCTTCTATCCTACTTCTCCTTTTTTCCATTGGTGGCAGCCTGTCACCCACATGTTCATGCATGGAGGTTTCTGGCACCTGATATTCAATATGTATACGTTGAGCATTTTCGGCAGCGTGCTGGAAAGGGTGTGGGGAACGAAGAAGTTCCTGCTCTTCTATTTTGTCACAGGACTTGGCGCGGCCCTCATTCATACGGGAGTGGAATGGCTTCAGATGCAGTCATGGCTCTCGCAGGCGGCTGAAGGCTCGACGGCGGCAATGACATCCATACATCTTTTAAAGATGACCCCGACAGTGGGTGCGTCCGGAGCGATATATGGAGTGCTCATGGGGTATGCCATGCTGTATCCTGACACTGTCCTCAGCCTTCTGATCCCTCCTATATCAATGAAGGCTAAATGGTTTGTCCTGATATTTGCGGCAATTGAACTCTTTACCGGCGTGACTGGAACAGGTGGAAACATCGCTCACTTTGCTCATCTTGGAGGATTGATATTCGGTTTCCTCCTGATATGGTATTGGAAAAAGAGACATACTCTATACAGCAGGATGGACTGATGGCAAAGAAGACAAAGAACAGGTTTTTCGGCATAACCTCGAGGTTGCTCATGCTGATTGTGGCTGCGCTGCTCGCGCTGTCATACCTGTCCATTGTCATCAATCCGGCCAGGATATGGCTGGTTTCCCTTTCGGGTATTTTCTTTGTGCCTCTGATGGTGCTCAATATGCTCCTTCTCATATGGGCCTTGAAACGCAGGTCGAAATCGTTCATGATTCCTCTGCTGACTCTTCTTCCGTCCTTCTTCTTCATCGGAAGATATGTGCAGTTCAATTCGGACGAGGTCATAGACGAGCAGCCGGCTCCTGAAAATGTCGTCAAGATAGTTTCATGGAATGTAGGACGTTTTGCCATGCATGAAGATGGTCTCGCGGGGCGCGAGGAATGCGTGGATTCCGTAATGAACTTCATCAGGAATCAAGACCCGGACATAGTCTGTCTTCAGGAGTTCTCCCTTAAAGGGAACGAGAAGATCAAGGACTATCTGAAGCGTCGTCTTAAGGACTATGAGGCTGAATATTACATATTTCCGAGCAGCGGCGATTCCTTCGGCAACGTAACCTTGAGTCGTTTTCCGGTGAGGGGTAAGGGAAGGATCAGGTTTGATGAAAGCGCCAATCTGGCCATATATACGGATTATAAGGTAGGGGAGCGCAGCTTCCGTGTCTATAACTGCCATTTTGAAAGCTATAACATTTCCTTTACAGGAGTGATCAGGGCCCTGGCCCAGAGAGACAGCACAGTCATGGCGGAGACCGGCACGAAGATGAAACGATCCATAACACGCCGTCCCAAGCAGGTCGACCAAGTGTTTGAAGACATAGAAAACTGTCCGGTTGAATCCTTTGTCTGCGGTGATTTCAATGACAATCCAATGTCATATACATATTTCCGTATGACCAGAGGAAGGAAGGATGCCTTTCAGGAGGCTGGAAATGGCTTTGGTGCCACTTATGCGCTGCTGTGGCCTATGTTGAGGATTGACTATGTGCTTTATCCTGACAGATACAGGGCGATAACCCACAGTACGCCGCGAGTCCCTTACTCCGACCATTATCCTGTCGTCGTGGAGATTGCCATGTAATGGACCAGATGTTGAAAATAATATGAATATATATATGAACGAAGAGATACAGAAAGCGCTTGAAGTGCTCCGTGGCGGCGGAGTGATACTTTATCCGACAGACACGGTATGGGGAATCGGCTGTGATGCAACAGATCCGGAGGCTGTAGCAAAGATATATGCCATCAAGAACAGGGAGGACAGCAAGTCTCTCGTGCTTCTTGCAAGCGACATGGACATGATATGCCGCTATGTCAAGGAGGTTCCGGAAATGGCAGTGCAGCTTGTTGAGGTCAATGACAAGCCTATGACCATCATATATCCGGGAGCAGTGGCTGGCGAGAAGGGATGCATGAAGGCAGACCGCAGGGCGCTTGCATTCAACACTGTGGCAGAAGACGGCACTGTGGGTATCCGAATACCAATGATGGACTTCTGTCAGACCCTTGTGGCGAAATTCGGAAGACCGATAGTGTCTACATCGGCCAATGTGTCGGGAGAGGCTACCCCGAAGAAATTCGCGGAGATTTCAGACCAGATCAGGAATGCTGTGGATCATATCGTGGATCCGTCTTTGGAAAAAGGAGCCACAGGCCACTCATCGTCTATAATAAAGGTGGGTCTGGATTACTCCATTGAAATCATACGCAAGTAATCTTGCATAATATTTACATATAGCGGAAATACGCTGCGGAAACTGCTGTAAGAGCGGCGGTTTCCGTGCGAAGGCGTGATGATCCGAGATGTACAGGTATGAAGCCGTTCTCCAGCGCGAGTTCGGCTTCTGCCTTTGAGAAATCGCCCTCCGGACCTATCATCACTATGATCTCCCTACCTTCATAGCCATCAAGTACCTCCTTGATGCTTCTTCTCGGAACCCTTTCATCTTCAAAGCAATAGGCGATAAGGCGGAGAACCTCTGTGTCGCAGTGGCTCTTTATGAACTCCTTCACGGACACCGGTTCGTCTATTTCCGGCACTGCAGCCTTAAGTGACTGCTTCGCTGCGCTGACAAGCACCTTTCCTACCCGTTCAGTTTTGAGTACTTTTCTTTCAGAGTGCTCTCCTATGATAGGAGAAAGTCTGTCGAATCCTGTCTCGCACGCCTTTTCGGCGAACCACTCATACCTGTCATTGTTCTTTGTGGGGCATACGGCCATGTGAAGATGATAAGGATGTGATCCCCAGCTCTCTTCTTTTGAGAGGACTACTGCCTCCACTCCTTTGTGGCTGTCCGATGTGATACGGCAATGGTAAAGGGTTCCTGCTCCGTCGATTACGGATATCTCGTCTCCGCATCTGTGACGCAGTACCTTGATGCAGTGCCCCGATTCGTCATGATCCAGACGGCAGATGTTTCCTTCTATGTCGCGAGAGTGAAAAAGTTCCATGGCGCAGTGAAATTTATCACACAAATATACGGAATCTGTTTAATTTTGTATTCCTAAACCATGGCTTTTATGAAAAGATATGTTTCCCTTGATGTGCTTCGAGGGCTCATCTGAAGGCATGTCTCTGCTTTTTGCCTTGCTTTATATGCTGTTCCATCTTGCTGTAGCGGTGTTTCTGTACAGAAAGAAGATATTTATAAGATTATAGTTATGTTCATAGGGTTGATATCAGATACTCACGGGGTCTTCAGCAGTCAGTTCCGTGAATTCCTTGAGCCGGTGGATCAGATATGGCATGCCGGAGATTTTGGCGGAGGTCTCTCACTTGCTGCGGAAATTGCTGACTTCAAGCCGCTTGTAGGAGTTGCGGGCAACTGTGACAATCATGAACTGCGCTTCACTCATCCTCTGCACCGTTTCTTCGAGTGCGAGGGACTGAAGGTGCTGATGACTCATGTGGGAGGATATCCCGGAAGATATGATCCGAGGGCCCGCAAGCTGATAGACGCATACAGGCCGGATCTCTTCGTATGCGGCCATTCCCATATATTGAAGGTGATGAGAGACCAGCAGAGGAATATGCTTGTGGTCAATCCCGGTGCCGCAGGAATACAGGGATTTCATGTGGTGCGGACGGCTCTTCGCTTTCATATTGATGCCGGAAAGATCCACGATATGGAGATTTTTGAACTTGACAGGTAGATATGCATCTGAATACTACCTTCTTATGCAACTTTTTTTGTGATTATGAAATGTAAGTTGTACCTTTGCCCAATAGTGTTTTTGTATAACTATTAATTTTTAGTGACCATGAAAAAGGTATTTATGTCATTGGCAGTAGTAGCTGCTATGTTCGTTGCCGCTTCTTGCGCTTGCAACAACAACACCGAGAACGCTGCTGTTGAGGCTGCTGCAACAGAGTGCTGCGGCGACTGCAAGGAGTGCGCGCAGGCTGATACATGCTGCACAAAGTCTTGCTGCGATTCAGTAAAGTGCGCAGGTTGCGACAGCACATGCGTTGACTGCAACAAGGCTGAGTAATCAACCAGTGTCAGACGGCAGTTCCGGCTGCCCGGTGAAGATATTGTCCTGTCAGGAACAATATCTTTTTTTTATTGTCATTCTGAAGGAAGAAAGTTATTTTTGTCAGGATAAATGAATCAAGGCGTATGGCGACTGTAAAGACAAAGACTGTGTGGTTCTGTAAGTCATGTGGTAACGAAAGCTCCAAATGGATGGGCAGATGTCCTGCATGCGGGGAGTGGAATACTATGGTGGAGGAAACTGTGGCTGTGGGAAAGAAAACCTCATCTGTGGCAGTCTCTGTCCCTGGTGCCGGAGATAAGCCGGTGCCGCTTTCGCAGATAGACTCTTCTGTGGAGAACCGTATCTCGCTGAATAATGCGGAGATGGACCGCATTCTCGGTGGAGGACTTGTGGAAGGCTCGCTTGTGCTGATAGGCGGAGAGCCGGGCATAGGAAAGTCGACCCTGTCCCTTCAGATACCGCTTCATTGTCCTCATCTCAAGACCTTGTATGTTACTGGCGAGGAAAGCGCAAGGCAGGTGAAGCTGCGTGCAGCCAGGATAGGAGGAGATGATTCGGATTGCATGATATACAGCGAGACCCTGATGGAGAATATAATCGCCCAGGCCCGCTCCATAATGCCGGATCTCATGGTCGTGGATTCAGTTCAGACGATGTTCTCCCGGAATGTGGAGTCTTCGCCCGGATCCGTCACCCAGATAAAGGAGACGGCAGCCATGCTGCTTCGGTTCGCGAAGGAAACAGGTGTGCCGGTGATCCTGATAGGCCATATCACGAAGGAGGGCAGCATTGCCGGACCGAAGATCCTGGAACATATAGTGGATGTGGTCCTGCAGTTCGAAGGAGACAACAGAGGTGCATACCGACTCCTGCGCAGCATCAAGAACCGTTTCGGCTCCACATCGGAGCTTGCGGTTTTCGAGATGACGGGAAAGGGACTCCGTGAGGTGAGCAATCCTTCAGAGATGCTGATACCGATGCATGAGGAAGGATTGAGTGGAGTTGCTGTCAGTGCGATGCTCGACGGGACAAGACCGTTTCTTATTGAAGTCCAGGCTCTTGTGAGCTCTGCAGCTTATGGAACTCCTCAAAGAAGTGCTACAGGCTTTGATGTGCGCAGACTCAATATGCTGCTTGCGGTACTGGAGAAGCGTGCTGGATTCAAGCTCGGAGTGAAGGATGTCTTCCTGAACATGGCGGGCGGTCTCAAGGTAAGTGATCCTGCCTGCGACCTGTCAGTGATTGCAGCTGTGCTTTCTTCCAATTTTGATTTTGCAATCCCGTCGGATGTGTGTTTTGCCGGCGAAGTCGGCTTGAGCGGAGAGATTCGTCCCGTGGCCCAGACAGACAGGCGTGTCATTGAGGCAGCCCGTCTGGGATTCAAGAAGATATTCGTGTCGGGATTCAGCAGCCTTGACGGCCTCGAAGGTCATGACGCGTCAGGAATAGAAGTGGTCAAGGTCGCAGATGTCCCTGCACTCTGCAGAAGCCTTTTCAAGAACTGATCAGTTGGCTGATGCCAATGTGGCCATTATCTTGTCAAGCAGAGGACGTACCTTCCATGTGGGAGAGGTGCAGTTATTTACCATTATTGAAAATATGATGGTTTCGCTCTTGCACCCTTCCGTAGGAATGATGTAGCCGCTGTAGCACCTGACCCCGTTCATTGATCCGCTCTTGACCTTTATCTTCGACTTCACTTCTGCAGGACTTCCTTTCATGTTGTAGGCGAGGGTTCCGTTTGAACCTGGCGAAGGCAAGGTCGATATGTAATCTTCAAAGCATGGAGAATGCATCATCGCTTCCAGAAAGCTGCACATGAATTCCGCCGATATGTAATTCTGTCGTGAAAGTCCGCTTCCGTCAACTATCTGTACCCCCTTCATATCCTTGATTCCCAAGTCTTTGAGCGTATTTGTCAATGCTACATATGACGAGTCATAGCATGCGTTTCCGGTGAGTGTCTTTCCCAATGTGCGCATCAGGGTTTCTGCGTACAGGTTGTTGCTTGCATGATTCGTCTCGAAGGCTATCCGCTTCAGAGACGGGGATTCCGTCGAGCCTATCATCTTTGGGGAGGCAGAGCTGCCGGTCCCGGTGCATAACCTGAAGTCTGCCGGTCCTTCGCTGCATGCAATGCCTTTGCCTTCAAGATATTCCATGAAATAATGGGCACATGTATATCCGGGATATTTGTTGCTGCAGTCTACCCTTTTTTCACCCTTGTCCACCCCGAATGTTCCTCTGATTTCCGCAACAGGTGCAAGGTCGCTCACATACATATACAGCTGGTCTCCTGTGCCAGCCTTTCCTGTGGTTCCGGAGTACCTGAATTCCATCCATGGAGCCTGCGGGAATGAAGGTGTGATGCAGACAGGCTCTCCCTCGCTCTTTCCCGGGCTGACCTTGAACGACTGCATGTTTTCATAGAACATGAGGCCGCCTGCTCCGGATCCGTAATATGTGCCGATGTCGCTCCATAGCCATGAGGGATGTTCCGCCATGCCTTCGAAATACCTGTCGTCTCCGATTATCCTTCCTTCAATCCTTTCTATACCTGCATCCCTGACCATCTTTTCCCATTGGCTGAATGTCTTTTCCATAGGTGTGGCGATGGAATCTCTGGATGCCAGTGTGGGGTCCGCACCTCCTATGATATAGAGGTCTCCGAAAAGGACTCCTTCGCGGATTTCGCCTTCATATCCTATACCGGTTGTGTATCTGTGTTCCGGTCCGAGGCAATGCAGGGCTGCGCCGGTAGATATGAGCTTCATGTTCGATGCCGGCATCACCATGTTGTCTGCATCAATGTCCACCAGCGGGATAGAGTCTCCGGTTGTTGCGCATATGCTTGTCACCGCCATGGAAAGAGCAGGGTCCGAGACAATGGCTTCGACTGCCTTCTGAAGTTCCGGAGCCTTGCGGCAGAGGTCATCCCCCTGTGCTGAAAGTGCAGTGGAAGAGGCTATAAGTGCAATAATGGTCCAAAGTATATGATTCTTCATGCTGGTGTCTGTTTTCTTTGATGCAAATTTAAAATAATATGATTATATTTGTCTGATATGTTAATTTAAAACATCTGAAAAATGGCAAAGAGAGTACTTGTTTCCGGCGGCGCCGGTTATATCGGCAGTCATGTGACTGTCGAACTTATAGAGGCTGGTTATGATGTGGTTGTGGCGGACAACATGTCAAACTGCGACATGACATGCTTTGAAGGTGTGAAGAAGATTACAGGCAGGGATGACATACCTTTCGAACAGATTGATTGTTGTGACGAAGCTGCTGTAAATAAGCTTTTTACTGATTACAGGATAGATGCTGTCATTCATTTTGCTGCCTTCAAGGCTGTTGGCGAATCGGTGGCAAAGCCTATAATGTATTACAGGAACAATCTTGTGTCATTCCTCAACATACTTGAGGCAGCGAAGAATCATGGCGGATGTAACGTTCTGTTCTCATCTTCTGCCACTGTATATGGTGAGGCCGAGAGTCTTCCTGTGACTGAAAATACTCCGCGCCTTCCTGCGACTTCGCCATACGGAAACACAAAGCAGATGTGCGAGGATATCCTGCGTGACGTGGTATTTGCCACAAAGGATTTTGACGGAACTGACGGACAGAGCAAGGTCAAGGGAATCGCCCTCCGCTATTTCAACCCGATCGGTGCACATCCGTCTGCTCTCATAGGTGAGCTTCCTCGCGGTGTCCCTAACAATCTTGTGCCTTTCATCACCCAGACTGCGGTCGGAAAGCGCGAATGCCTGAGCATCTTCGGAAACGACTATCCGACAGAGGACGGCACATGCCTCAGGGATTACATTGATGTAGTGGATCTTGCAAAGGCTCATGTGGCAGCCGTGTCAAGAATGCTTGACGACAAGATGAAGGAGGATTATGAAATCTTCAATATCGGCACAGGCCGCCCGGTTTCCGTGTATGAACTCGTCTCTGCATTCGAGAAGGTGAATGACCTGAAGCTCAATTATAAATTTGCCCCTCGTCGTCCGGGAGATGTGGTCGCTATCTGGGCTGACACCAGACTTGCAAACGAAGAACTCGGCTGGAAGGCTGAACGTTCTGTGGAAGACACCCTTGCTGCTGCCTGGGCATGGGAGAAGCGTCTTGCCGGAAAATAAAGGATATTGCAGATTATATAAAGACAGACGGCTGAATGATTCCTCATTCAGCCGTCTGTTAGTTTTTGCCGGAAATTACGCCTGCTTTGAAACTACTGCGCTGAGTTTCTCGCAAAGCTCGTCAAGCTTCTCGAACATTTCCTTTGTAAGACCGGTGTAGTATGCTCTCTTGTTTCCTTCAGGGTGGTTTGCCCTGCACTTGAGGTCATTGAAAAGCTCTACAGCCTCGTCGATTATAGTTACGATTTCGTCAGCATCCTTGTGTGGATTGAGTGCTACGAAGAGTGCGCAGTCATCAATGAATTCTGCAACGAAATACTCGATGTCTTTTTTGAAAACTCTAAGGTTCATAATAAATAGATGTTTTTTGGTTTATGGAAATGCAAATATAGTGTTTTTTTCAGAATTCCTATAGTCTTGTCGCACCTGTTAATCTGTGTGAGTTTTCATAATAGTCTGTCTCTCCCGGAATCAATGAGTTGATACGGACCCTGTGGGATGAGTGGATTATCCTGTTGTTTCCAAGATAGATTCCTACATGCGTGATTCTCATAGGCTTGTCCTCCGTTGCAGGTGTGCCGAAAAAGACAAGGTCGCCCCTCTCAAGATTTCTAACCCTTTCCTTCATTTCCATGACGAAACTTTCGGCATATCCTGATTCGGCAGTAAATCGTCTGCTTTCATTCCAGAAGTCCGGGTCTACCTCCATAGGTACCCTGTCTCCGCACTTTATCTGCTGGGATGCGTTTCGCGGAAGAAGGATGCCGTTCATGATGTGGCTGATGCGTACCAGTCCGCTGCAGTCCACTCCTTTTGCAGACATGCCTCCCCAGAGATATGGCACTCCTATGAGTTTCTCTGCCTGTGTTATGATGGCCTCTGTGGTTTCTGCAGGGATACTCTCTGACGAACCCTCTCCCATAGCTATCGATACGAAGCCCTGGTGGAGTTTGAGCTCCTTCGAAGGAACATATCCGGTCTTTCCTGACGGAAGCATCACATGTGTCCATCTGCCCTTCAGAGCCTTTGCCCCGTCATTTCCTGCCAGACGGAGTATGTTTCCACCCACCAGGTCGCATATGGTGGCTGACTGATATGAGGGTTCGCTGTAGATGTGTCCGTAGAGCTCCATGAACATGACCTTCGGCGCAGCTTCATACGCTTCTGTCTGTTCGCGGCTCATCTCGATGAGTCCCTGATCGGTGCACCATGCCTTGTAAGGCTGCGGACTGATGATCTCCCTCCAGTAGCCATGTTCTCCTGTGATCTCCACGACGGTTCCCATCAGTTCCTGCGTCTCCAGAGGCGATTCGTAGTCTGGTTCCAGGCGCAGGTAGCTTGTCGAGAATTCGATTACGGCCATGCGTTTTTCCTGGGCTGATGCGCCGGCGGCTGACATGGCAAGAAGTATTGTAAGGATTATCTTTTTCATGATTGATGCTTTTGTGATGGTTTTCTTCGGTCTTCCAATTTGACAAAAATAGAAAAAATATGGTTATTTTTGCAGGATATGGAACTCGGATACGAAAAATACGGATTTCCTTACGGGAAAAGATATAATTCATTCGTCGGATATTTCAAGAAAAAGTATGGCGAACGCCTTCAGAAGATAGTTCTGGATGCCGGCTTCACCTGTCCTAACCGTGACGGCAAGGTAGGCAGGGGAGGATGTACCTACTGTGACAATGCCGCCTTTCATCCTTCATACAGTACGGCGGGCAAGAGCCTCCGCCAGCAGATGGATGAGGGCATAGGGTTCCATAAGGTGCGTTATCGTACTACGGAGCATTATCTCGCTTATTTCCAGTCATTTTCCAATACGTATGCCTCGCTGGACCGTCTGAAGGTGCTGTATGAGGAGGCGCTGCAGCATCCTGATGTGGTGGGAATAGTGATAGGGACCAGGCCGGACTGCGTTGATGAACAGAAGCTGGATTATCTTGCTGACCTGGCCCAAGGTCGTGTGCTGAAAGGATGGAGCAGGTCCCTTGCGGGAACGGGGGAGCGTACTGCTCCTGTGGTCATTGTGGAATACGGAATAGAATCGTGCTATGACCGGACTCTGCTGCGTATCAACAGGGGACATGATTTCGAGACTGCCAGGCGGGCTGTAATGATGACTGCGGAGCGTGGACTGGATGTGGGAGCCCATTTCATACTGGGCCTTCCGGGAGAGACTGTCAGGATGATGCTGGATTCATGCGCCATGATAAACGCACTGCCGATAAGGTCTGTGAAGTTCCATCAGCTGCAGATCGTCAAGGGTACGAAGATGGAGAAGGAATATGCTGAATGTCCGCAGGATTTCGAAAGGTTCGCCCTTGCCGAATATATTGATTTCTTTGTGGATATGCTTGAGAGGCTCAGGCCGGACCTTTTCATAGAGAGGTTTGTGGGTGAGGTTCCGCCACGGTTCGTCAATGAGACTCCGTGGGGTCTGATACGCAATGTCGAGCTGCTCCGCCTGCTCGAAAAGCGCCTTGACGAACGCGATACCTGGCAGGGAAGATTACTTTAATTACCGAAAACCACCTTAAGGTCTTTAGAGTTTCCGAAAATATTGTTACATTTGCCAAATTTTATACACGAGATGCAGACATTTACTAACACTCCGATTATTGAAGGACTGACCTTCGACGACGTATTGCTGATTCCGGCACATTCCGAGGTTCTGCCAAGGACTGTGGATGTATCTACCAAGTTCACAAGAGAAATCACTCTTCAGACTCCTATCGTTTCCGCTGCAATGGACACTGTAACCGAGGCTGAGCTTGCTATCGCAATGGCTCGTGCCGGCGGTATCGGTGTGATTCACAAGAATATGACCATCGAGGAGCAGATGAATCAGGTTCGCCGCGTAAAGAGGGCGGAGAACGGAATGATCTATGATCCTGTGACAATCCATCCTGATGCGACTGTAGGTCAGGTGCTCGGCATGATGGCCCAGCATCATATCGGTGGTATTCCTGTTGTTGACGACAACGGCTACCTTGTGGGAATCGTGACAAACCGTGACCTTCGTTTCCAGAGAGATCCGAAGATGCCTGTGTCTGAAATCATGACAAAGGAGAACCTTGTGGTTGCAAAGCAGGGTATCAGCCTTCCTGACGCGACAGATATCCTTCGTCAATATAAGATCGAGAAGCTTCCGGTGGTTGACGCTGACGGAAAGCTCGTAGGTCTCATCACTTACAAGGACCTCATGAAGATCAAGGATAATCCTATCGCATCGAAGGACAGCAAGGGCCGTCTTCTCGTGGCTGCTGCAGTAGGCGTCAACTCGGAGACAATCCAGCGCATCGAAATGCTCGTGAGCGCAGGTGCTGACGCAGTGGTGGTTGATACTGCCCACGGTCATTCGCAGGGTGTGCTCAATGTGATCAAGAGTGCATGTGATGCCCTTCCGGATGTTCAGATCGTTGCTGGTAATGTCGCAACAGCAGAAGGAGCAAAGGCTCTCGCTGATGCAGGTGTGAGCGCAGTGAAGGTGGGTATCGGACCTGGTTCTATCTGTACTACACGTGTCATCGCCGGTGTCGGTATGCCGCAGCTTTCGGCTGTGATGATGGCTTCCGAGGCTCTCAAGGGAACAGGTGTTCCAGTGATCGCTGACGGTGGTATCCGTTATTCGGGCGATGTGGTCAAGGCTCTCGCAGCAGGTGCAAGCACAATCATGGCAGGTTCGCTCTTCGCAGGAGTGGAGGAGTCGCCGGGAGAGACCATCATCCTTAACGGAAGAAAATATAAGTCATACCGCGGCATGGGTTCTCTCGAGGCTATGCAGCAGGGATCGAAGGACCGTTATTTCCAGGATATGGAAGCGGATATCAAGAAGCTCGTTCCGGAAGGAATCGTGGCACAGGTTCCATACAAGGGAACTCTCAACGAGGTTGTATACCAGCTCGTAGGTGGTCTCCGTGCAGGTATGGGTTACTGTGGAGCAGCTAACATAGAGAAGCTCCGTGAGGCAAGATTCGTACGCATTACAAATGCCGGATATCTCGAGGGACATCCGCATGATGTGACAATCACACGCGAGGCTCCGAACTATTCAAGATAATCTGCTGATGAAGCGGATTATCCATAGGATAGCAATCATAGGGATCGTCCTGTCGGCTATTGTGTCGTGCAGGACGATTTCATCCTTTTTGAGTGACGACGAGGCTGTGGCTTCTGTCGGAAATGCAAAACTGTATTTGAGTGAGATCAATGCTCTGATTCCCAATGGAGTAGCTCCGGAAGACAGTGCTGTTCTGGCAAAACGTTACATCCAGTCATGGGCTTTGGATCAGGTTTTCCAGAATGTGGCCGAGGAACAGCTTTCCCGTGCGGAACAGGACGTGACCAAGGAACTTGAGGAATACAGGAAGTCGCTCCTTAAGTACAGGTATGAGCAGCTTTATGTGAATGAAAGGCTGGATACGGCAGTCTCTGACGAGCAGGTAGAAGAGTATTATGCTGCTCATGAGGAAATGTTCAGGCTTGCAAGGCCGGTGGTCAAGGCCCGCTATCTGAATATGGATTCTTCGTCTCCGGCATTGGAAAATATAAGGAAGAGGATGTCTTCCGATGAGGCGCAGGATATCATCGAGGCAGACAGCATCGCATATTCGTCGGCCTTGAGTTTCAAGGTGTGGGGAAACACATGGATAGATGCGGCTGTGCTTGCAAGAGAGTTCGGGACAGATTACCGGTCTGTACTTTCGATGAGGAAGGGAAACTGGATTGAGGTCACTGATACGGCAGGCATGATAAAGCTTGCCTATATCTCGGAAATAAAGGCCGAGGGCAATCCGGCTCCGCTGGAATTCAGTGCCCCGATGATCAGAGATATGATAGTAAGTGCGAGAAAGCAGGTTCTGATTTCCGATCTGGAACGGGATTTGCTTGAGGACGCGCGCGAAAACGGAAAATTTGTAATTTTTAGATGATATGATTAATCTCCGTATAATGAGATTTGCGGCGGCTGCAGCGGCGTTTCTTGTCGTTTCAGCATCCGCTTTTGCACAGAAATACCAGAATGGTCTGATTGATAAGACTGTAGCCGTGGTCGGCAATGAGGTGATCACAATCTCCGATCTCGAGGAAGAGATCAGGATGCAGGCTATGGGAGGATATATGTCCGACAAGACCGGCAGGTGTGAGCTGCTTGAGCAGATGATGGTTGCCAAGATTTTCCTCATGCAGTCAAGGGTTGACTCCCTTGAGGTCAATAATGATATGGTGGAGAGCAACCTGAGTGACAGGATGGACCGTATCATGAGCTATTATGGTGGTGAGGAAGGTGTTGAAAAAGAGTTCGGCAAGCCGGTGTACAAGCTTCGTCAGGAGTGGCGCAAGGCTTTGGAGGAGCAGACCCTTACCCAGCAGATGCAGCAGGAGGTTTCGAGAAAGGTTCCGGAACTTACCCCATATGATGTGCAGATGTACATAGATGCGACCGATCCGGAAGACCTCCCTGTGGTTCCGATGAAGTATCAGCTCAGCCAGATCTGCATCTATCCGGACCGCGAATCTGCAAATCTTGCAGTAAAGGAGAGGCTTCTTGCCATCCGCGAGCGTATCATCAACGGTGAGAAATTTTCTACTCTGGCTCGTATCTATTCACAGGATCCTGGTAGCGCAAGGAAGGGAGGAGAGCTCGGAATGGCATCCAAATCCATCTTCTGGCCGGCATTCTCCGATGCTGCCATGGCTTTGAAGCCGGGTGTGGTGTCACAGATCGTTGAGACTCCTGACGGATTCCATATCATCGAGGTTCTTGAGAAGAAGGGAGATATGTTCAATGCCCGCCACATACTTCTGAAGCCGGAATATACTTCTGAAGATATGGAGAAGGGCTTCCATATGCTCGACAGTCTCAAGACAGAGCTTCAGAACGAGGCAGTTACATTTGAGCTGGCGGCAAGATTCTATTCGGAGGATCCGGCTACAAGAACAAACGGAGGACAGATGGCAGATCCTTATACTGGTTCTTCTTATTTCGAGATCGACCAGCTCAAGCCACAGGATTATGCGGCGATAAGAGACCTGAAGGAGGGTGAGATTTCAGAGCCGTTCTCTTCTCTGGACAATGAAGGCCGTGACGGCAATCTTGTGTACAAGATAATCAGAGTGGACAAGATACTCCCTGCCCACCCTGCCTCGTTCACTAACGATTACACTCTTCTTCATGAACAGGCTACCCAGAAGAAGCAGATGGAGGCCATCGATGAGTTTATAAATTCAAAGATCAAGACAACTTACATCATAATAGATCCTCTCTATAAGGACTGCGTGTTCGAACGCAGCGGCTGGGAGGAGAAGTTCCGTAAATAGCATATGCGTATATACAGATTGTTGACAGTCATCGTGTCGGCCCTCATGGCCTGCCTTTCTCTTTCTGCCCAGGAGCAGGAGAAAAAGGACAGCCTTGTCGTACTCCTCAGCTCCAAGTCTGCCCAGATGGTGGATGTGGAAGGTGCGCGCTATCGTAAGGTGGTGGGTCCGGCCCGTTTCCTTCACAACAATACATATCTCATATGTGATACGGCATATTGGAATGTCGAGACCCAGGTCATTGATGCATGGGGAAATGTAAGTATCCTTCAGGAGGAGACAGTCCTTACCAGCGAAAAGCTCAAATATCTGATAGAGGAGGATCTTGCCCAGTTCAGAGGTTCTGTCGTGCAGCTCACTGACAAGGATCATAACACGTTGAGGACAAGGCATCTGGATTATAATACCAAAGACTCTGTCGCTGTATTCATGAATGGTGGCGCGATGAGGGACAAGGACGGACAGATCATCGAAAGCCGTACTGGCACATATGACTCGAAGGTCAAGAAGTTTGTCTTCGAGAACAATGTCAACATGTTCACCGACTCGATTTTCGTGAAGACCAAGGATCTTGTCTATGAGTCGGATCTGAATCTTGCCACATTCGGCCAGTCTACCGATGCATGGAAAGATGATAACATGCTTTCTTCCAACAGAGGCTGGTATGACAGAGGAAGGGAGACTTTCTTTTTTGCGGATAATGTCCATGTCATGACGGAGGACCAGGAAGGATGGAGCGACAGTCTGTTCTTTTACAGGAACACTTCGGATGTGGAAATGTTGGGAAATGCCCAGGTCAGCGATACCACAAGAAATGTTTTCGCTTTAGCCGGAAGGATACATTATCTTGATACTCTCTCGAAGATTACACTGACCCGTAAGCCTGCCGTGATCTCCCAGACAGAGGAGCAGGATGGCTCCATCGACACCGTATATCTCGGAGCAGACAAGCTTGTATATTACACTCTCAAGAAGTGCGATATTCCCGAATCTGTGATTGCTGATGCTGAAAGCAGACTCAGGAATCTTGATGTGGATCCGATAGGCACATTCAGAAAACAGGCTGCAGAAGCAGCTGCAAAGGCTGCGGAGGAAGAAGCGAAGAATGACCCTAACTATCGTCCGCAGGGCGGTGGAAAGGGTGGAAAGACTACGCCTGGTGCCCCTTCGGGAGCAAGACCAGGACCGGGGCAGAATTCTGCTCCTGCGGGAAGACGTATGTCTTCGAGCATGCCTGCAAAGGCTTCTGCCGCTCCTCCGGTAGATTCTCTGGCTGTTGACTCGCTTTCAGTACCTCCTCGTGCCCCTTCCGGTGAAGAACTGAATCTTATCAGTGACCTTTCTGCGATGGCCGAGTCTGCAGATACGGCCGATCTGAAGATGTCTTCGGACAGTCTGGCTACAGCTGACAGTCTTGCTGTTCCGGGTGATACCACCAAGATCGGTTTCCTTGAGGCCATGGGCAAGGTCAAGATATATAAGAAGACTATGCAGGTTGTGTGCGATTCGCTCCTGTATTGTGATCTGGACTCTCTTGCACGTCTGTTCAAGGAACCTCTCATCTGGCAGGACGAGGTACGTCAGTATTCTGCCGACAGCGTTACCGTAGTGGTAAAGAACGGTGGAATGGAAAAGGCCAGCCTGATGTCAAACGCATTCATAACGATTCAGGAAGATACTTCTCACTTTGACCAGATCAAGGGAGCTGAAATGCTGGCTTATTTTGACGAAAAGGGAGGACTTCGTCGTTTTGATGTTCTCGGAGGTGCTTCCGCCCTGTTCTTCCTTGAAGAAAACGGAGCGCTGGCTACCGTGAACAAGACAGAATCGAAGATGCTTTCCGCTATCTTCAAGGATGGAAACATCCAGAGGATATATTATTTCGATGCGCCAAAGAATGACGGATATCCTGTTGTGCAGCTTCCTGGTGAGGAAACCAGGCTGAAAGGTTACAACTGGCAGCCGGAAAAGCGTCCTGCAGACAGAAATGCCGTGACTCCTCTGTCGTTGAGGCCAAGCCAGAGGAAAAGTTATTCTGCCCGTCCGAGAGCAGAATTCCGTCAGACAGACATCTATTTCCCAGGCTATATGAACGATGTCTACCGTCAGATGGAGGTGCGTGACTCGCTCCGTCAGGTTCGTGAGAGAGAAAAGGCCGAGGCCGACCGTCGTGCCAGGGAAAAGGCATTGCTTGACTCTTTGTCGATGGCAGACAGCCTCGCAGTAATGAGCGACAGTCTTGCTTTGGCTGACTCACTTGCTGTTCCGGAAGATATCCGTTTTGGAGTAGATTCCCTGGGCGTATCCCGCGATTCTCTTTCTTTCGGAGACAAGATGCATGTGCAGGACAGTCTTGCGGTTCGTGATTCGTCGGCCGTTCTTTCGGGAGAATCTGTTGTGAAGGAACTGACTCCAGAAGAGTTAGAGGCGAAGGCGAAAGCTGAAGCAAAGGCAGAGAAGGAACGTCTGAAGGCCGAAAAGAAGGCTGCACTGGAGGCCAGGAAGCAGAAGAAGCAGGAGGAACGTGAGGCCAGATGGGCCAAGCTGGATCAGCGCGATGCCGACAAAGCTGCATTTAAGGCTGCCAAGAAGCTGGAGAAGGAGCGTAAGCGTAAGCGCAAGGCTCTTGAGGATGCTGCAAGGCAGGCGGAAAAGGATGCCCGTACATTCGAGAAATATCTGGAAAAGTATAAGCAGAAAAAAGCCCGGGAAGATGCCCGGGCTGCCATGAAGTCTTGACGGCTTTTCATGTTTATTCTGCGTAGAGACGGATGATGTTGAGGATCACCTTGCTTGCCTTCTCCATGCTTTCAAGAGGAACATATTCCATCTTTCCGTGGAAATTGTGACCGCCGGCAAAGATGTTAGGACAAGGAAGTCCCATGAATGAAAGGTTCGCTCCGTCAGTACCTCCTCTGATCGGCTGTATCTTCGGTGTGATGCCTTCCATCTCCATCGCCTTCATTGCCTTTTCGACGATATGGTAATGTGGCTCCACTTCCTTTCTCATGTTGTAGTACTGATGCTTCATTTCGAGGACGGCTGTGCCCTCACCGTATTTCTCATTGATGAAATCCACGCATTTCTGCATATATGCCTTCTTATGCTCATATAGTTCCATGTCGTGGTCGCGTATGATGTATGAGAATGTGGCGGTCTCTACTTCGCCCTTGAAGCTTATCAGGTGGAAGAATCCTTCGTAGCCGCATGTGTATTCCGGACGCTGTTCTACCGGAAGGAGGCTGTTGAGCTCCATTCCGATGAGGATGGCGTTCTTCATCTTGCCTTTGGCTGTTCCCGGATGTACATTACGGCCCTGGATGCGGATTGTTGCTCCAGCTGCATTGAAATTCTCGTATTCAAGCTCACCGATCTGGCCGCCGTCGAGAGTGTATGCGTATTTTGCTCCGAACTTCTCGACATCGAACTTTACGACTCCACGGCCGATCTCTTCGTCCGGAGTGAATCCGATCTTTATGTCTCCATGCTTGAATTCCGGATGCTCCACCACATACTGTACAGCATCCATGATCTCCGCAATACCGGCCTTGTCATCGGCTCCAAGGAGTGTGGTTCCGTCAGTTGTGATGAGGGTCTGGCCCTTGTAAAGCTCAAGTTCAGGGAACTCCGAAGGCTTGAGGCTGAGGCCGGGAACGCCTTTGAGAGGAATCTCTCCGCCGTCATAGTTTTCGATTATCTGTGGCTTTACATCTGCTCCGGAAGCATCTGGAGCGGTGTCTGCGTGGGCAATGAATCCTACGGCAGGCACATCTTTGCCGCAGTTGGAAGGTATCTCGGCCATTACATAGCCGTATTCGTCAAGCGTAGCCTTCACTCCCATTGCCTCAAGCTCGTCGCGGAGCATCTTGAGGAGGTTGAGTTCCTTGGCTGCACTTGGCTGTGATGTTGATTCCGGATCGGACTGTGTATCTACAGCCACATACCTGAGAAACCTGTCTGAAATTTTTTCCATATGTCTTGTGTGATTGTTACATTAAAAGCATGCTGATACCCATTACTGCCATGCCTCCGACTACGCCGGCAATGGCAATGTGGTGTTTTCCATATTTTTCGGCAGTCGGAAGAAGTTCGTCAAGTGATATGTATATCATGATTCCTGCAACTGCCGCGAGAACTAACGGGAATGCCGGACCGCCTCCGGTAAGCCTGATTCCGAATATTGATGTGACCGCAAGGCAGAGAAGTGCTCCTATGACTTCTGTAAGGCCGGAAACTGTGGCGTAAAACAGAGCTTTTGCCTTGCTTTTTGTCGCATAATATATAGGAATGGCCACTGCGATTCCTTCCGGAATATTGTGTATCGCTATGGCGGCTGTAATGCCGGCACCCATTTCCGGGTCGTTAAGCGCTCCGATGAAGGTGGCTATGCCCTCCGGGAAGTTGTGGACAGCGATTGCCAAAGCCGACATTACCCCGAGCCTGTGCAGTGCCTTTTCGCTTCCTGTCTGTTCGAGCATTCCCACTGCAGCTGTCCTTGCATCCAATGAAAGACCGGATGCTTCGTGGGGATTCTCGTACTCGGGAATGGTAAAGTCGATCAGGGTTATTATTCCCATGCCGACAAAGAAGGCTATAAGCACGAATGCCTTACCATGTGCCATCCCTGTATGACCAATCATCTCCTGTGCTTCCGGATATAGCTCTGCAAGTGATATGAATATCATTACGCCGGCGCTCAATCCGAGGGCTCCTGCCAGAAAGTTGCTGCTGATCTTCTTTCGAAAAAGCACAAGCGCGCCACCGATGCCGGTTGCTGAACCGGCAATCAGTGTCAATAACAATGCGCTTGATACTCCGTCCATTCCTTATGACTTCTTGACTTTCAATGCTGCGTAGATCATGTAAATGATGATTGCTGCATATGGGATGATTGCCACCGGCTCTGTCCATGCAGACGGCTTCATGTACATGTCGATATCTGCAAAGCGGAGAATGGCGCTTACAACTCCCATAAGAGCTCCACCGGCGATGAAGCCCGAAGCAATGAGTGTGCCCTTTTCAGTACGCTCTGCGTTGAGTTTCTTGTCTTTGCTGCGGCTTCCGACGAACCATGAAACGGCACCACCGATGAGCATTGGCATGTTGAGGTCGATAGGGATGAACATACCGAGTGCAAACGGAAGTGCAGGAACCTTGAAGAATGTAAGTACGAGAGCGATGACAGCTCCGATGCCGTAGAGAAGCCATGGTGCGCTTCCTCCATTCATCATAGGTTCGATCACGGCAGCCATTGCGTTAGCCTGTGGTGCCACGAGAGCTCCCTCACCGGTAAATCCGTATGTCTTGTTGAGCACGAGCATGACGCCGCCGACAGTTGCAGCCGCCACGAGGGTTCCGAGGAACTTCCATGTCTCCTGCTTTTTAGGGGTGGAACCTATCCAGTAGCCGATCTTGAGGTCGGTGATGAATGCTCCGGCTACAGAGAGCGCCGTACAAACGACTCCTCCGATTATAAGGGCTGCTGTCATTCCGGCAGTACCGTTAAGTCCTACGGCTACCATGATGAGTGATGCGAGGATAAGTGTCATGAGGGTCATTCCGCTCACCGGGTTGGAACCGACAATCGCGATGGCGTTCGCCGCAACGGTGGTGAAGAGGAATGCGATGATTCCGACAATAAGGAGTCCCACGACTGCATGCCAGATGTTGTCCACTACTCCGAACATGAAGAAAGCGAATACGGCTACAAGTGTAACAGCGATACCGATCACGATGATCTTCATGGAGAGGTCTCTCTGTGTCCTGATCACCTCGGCCTCTGCATCGCTCTTCTTTCTCTTGAACTCGTTTGCGGCAAGTCCGACAGCCGACTTGATGACGCCGAAAGACTTAACGATGCCGACGATTCCGGCTGTCGCGATGCCTCCGATACCGATATGCCTTGCATATTCCTTGAATATCTGGTCAGCCGACATGTCACCGATGGTCTGTGTTATTCCTGAATTCATGAGGTCAATGACCTGTCCTCCCCAGATAAGGTTCATGAGCGGGATGATCACAAGCCATACGAGGAAGCTTCCACAGCAGATTATGAATGCGTACTTGAGTCCTACGATATATCCCAGACCAAGGACGGCAGCTCCGGTGTTGACCTTAAGAAGGACCTTTGCCTTTTCTGCAACTGTTGCACCCCAAGGAAGAATCCTGGTAGTGAGCGTCTCTCCCCAAAGTCCGAATGTCGATACGATGAAGTCATAGAGACCTCCGATGAGACCACTGATAAGAAGGGTCTTTGCTCCTTTTCCTCCGCCTTCTCCGCTGACGAGCACCTGTGTGGTGGCTGTCGCTTCAGGGAACGGATATTTACCGTGCTGCTCCTTTACGAAATATTTTCTGAACGGAATAAGGAAGAGAATACCGAGAATACCTCCGAGCAGTGATGAGAAGAATACCTTTGTGAAGTTCACTGTGAGTTCCGGATACTTGTCCTGAAGAATGAAAAGGGCCGGAAGAGTGAATATTGCTCCGGCTACAATGGCTCCGGAACATGAACCGATGGACTGGATCATTACATTTTCTCCAAGCGCATTCTTTCGTCCGAGAGCGCTTGAAAGTCCTACCGCTATGATTGCAATTGGGATTGCGGCCTCAAATACCTGTCCTACCTTAAGTCCGAGATAGGCGGCGGCAGCCGAGAATATGACCGTCATTACAAGTCCGAGCGTTACGGACCAAGGCGTCACTTCCGGATAATTCTTTTGAGGAGACAGCAGGGGCTGGTATTCCTCGCCCGGTTTGAGCTCCCTGTGAGCATTTTCCGGCAGTTGTGTCTTTTTGTTTTCCATGATATGATAGGGTATAATTGGTTTTGTAAAACTACAGAATGCAAACTTAATATAATTTTCATTAAGTCCGTACTACGAAAAGAGGATGACTGACACTTATTAGTCCTCTTTGTCTTATACCATCAGTTCTTTTCCGGGAAAATCTTCTGGATATCCTTCTTTCTCTTTGACTTGATCGTCATTACTGTTCTCTTGTCTGTCAGAAGCATCTTGGCGGTTTCGTTCGGCTCCAGTCCGATGCCGATCATGAAGATGATGCATTTATCGAAAGGA
>JAFYLU010000087.1 GCA_017550025.1 Bacteroidales bacterium
AACCGGTGCATTTTCAGGCTGCAGCAACCTTACAGATATTACCATCGGAACAGGTCTTGTGACAATCGGCAGAGAGGCTTTTGAGGAATGTACCAAGTTGACCGAGGTTATCATTCCAGATAATGTGAACTACATTTATTATGAGGCATTCAACGGCTGTTCTAATCTTAACAAGGTGTCAATCGGAAGTGGTGTCCTTGAAATCGGTCAGGCTGCATTCGGAGGCTGCAAGTCTTTGTCAGAACTTTATATCAAGGCTGCTTCGGCTCCAGATTTAGGATATAATCCTATTTCCGTAACATCACTTGCAAGTATCTTCGTTCCATCAGCTTCACTCGCTGATTACCAGTCAAAATGGTCATCATATGCTTCCTATATCAAAGGTTATAACTTCTGATAGCAATATGACTATATCATAGCAAAAGCCTGCTGCAGATCATCACTGCAGCAGGCTTTTATCATATCCGTAAAGGTTTGTGCTATCTTTTCAGCTCCTCGATCATTGCTTTGGCGACGGCTGCGGATGCCCCTGATCCTCCGAGTGCATTGCGGATGTCGGCATAGTCGGCAAGCATTGCGGAACGTCTTTCCTCGTTTTCGATCAGCTCGCGAATTTCACACACAAGAGCGTCTGCGTTGCATTCGTCCTGGATGAATTCCTTGAATCCAAGCCTGTCAATTATGAGGTTTCCCAGACTTATATATCTGATCTTGATGATCATGCGGGCAATCCTGTATGTGATGGGATTGGTGATATATCCCACGACCTGCGGAGTATTGAAAAGCACTGTCTCAAGAGATGCGGTTCCGGAATTTACCACTGCCGCTTCGGCATGACGTATGATTGACTGCGTCTCACCGAAAAGTACCTTGACATAACTGCGGTTTGCCTCCGTGAGCCATGGTTCGTAGTCCTTCATGGAACGGGCAGGAGCTCCTGCAATTATGAACTCATATCCGGAATATTCCGGCAGAGCATGCATCTTTGCTGCAAATTCAGTGAGGACAGGCATCATTGTGGATATCTCTCCCTTGCGCGATCCTGCCAGCATGGCGATGAACGGCTTGTCTTCGATAGTGTTCCTTGCGGCGAAATCAGCTCTTGTCTCGTTCATCGCCCTTGAGCCGTCTACGGCATCCACGAGCGGATTGCCCCTATAGATATAGCTGATTCCCTTGGAATCGAAATACGGTATCTCAAACGGGAAGACGATGAACAGCTTGTCCACATATGCCTTCAGTTTCCTGATTCGTCCTTCGCGTGATGCCCATACTTTCGGGGCGATGTAGTAGAAGACCTTGAAGCCTGCCTTGTGGGCGAATTCTGCTATCTTGAAGTTGAAACCGGGGTAGTCGATGAGTATCACGACATCCGGGTTCCATGCCAGAATATCCTTCTTGCAGAAAGATACGTTGCCCAGAAGCCTGCCGGCTTTCGCAAGTACTTCAACGAATCCCATGACCGCACCGTCCTTGTAATGCCGTACAAGGCCGTTTTCACCTCCTGCTGCAGCCATGAGGTCTCCTCCCCAGAAGCGGAATTCCGCCTTCGGGTCTTCAGCGGTTATGCCTTTCATCAGGTTGGAACCGTGGAGGTCTCCTGACGCTTCTCCTGCTATGATGTAGTAACGCATGAAGTTATGACTTTAGAGGGTAGGGAATGACGGTTTCAGACGTTCGATTTCCTGATAGTCCGTGCTGTCGACATTGTGTGCAGTGATACTGATGTATCCCTCTGCCATGATCCTGTGATCCGCATCTGCTGTATTGCGGGGATCGTCTTCAAAGTCTCCGACCATCATGTAGAGGTCTTCACCATCCTCAAGCGCTGGAGCGGAGCTTTGGCCGAGCATCTCCGGAGTAAGTCCGTATTTTTCGTAATGCTTCACATCCCACTCCTTGAATTCGCGTACCCAGCGGCCGAGTCCCTGATATCCCACCTTGATTCCCTTGATTTCTCCTGCAGGAATGTTCGGGAAGTTGACATTGTAGAATACGCCATGTCTGGCAGGATAGTCCTTCATGAGCTTCATGAAGATCTCTCCAAAGAATTCGGAAACTGCGCTGAAGTCAGCATCCGGGTGAAGTGTGTCAAGGGATACTCCTATGGCCGGAATTCCGTTGAGTGCGGCTTCTTCTGCAGCTCCGAGCGTGCCTGAATAGCAGGATGCCGTAGCAGCATTCGAGCCATGGTTTATGCCGGAAACTACGACATCAGGATAATCGTCCAGGAACATGGTGTTCAGGCCGAACTTCACGCAGCTGGCAGGAGTGGCATCTACATAGTGCCATCCGTCTCCGAGATTCTTGTGAGCTATCTGTCTGAAACCCAGGGAAACGGCCATGGACATGCCTGACTGATGCTTTTTCGGTGCAATGACAGTGACTTCTCCGAATTGTTTCATTATCTGGCAGAGCACATGGATTCCCTTTGCCTCGTATCCGTCGTCGTTGGTTATCAGTATGCGCATATTTCTTGTGTTATTTTTAAGGCAAAGATAGTATTATATTCATAAATTTTTCTAAATTTGCATCGATTTTGTGGATTTGTGTCCACTTGCATCAAACGACTATTTAAAGTTTAACTTTATATTAAATTATTAAACAATGATTAAAGTAGGTATTAACGGTTTCGGCCGTATCGGTCGTATGGTTTTCCGTGCGGCTGTTGAGAACTTCTCAAACGACATTCAGATCGTAGGTATCAATGACCTTCTCGAGCCAGAGTATCTTGCATACATGCT
>JAFYLU010000088.1 GCA_017550025.1 Bacteroidales bacterium
AGATACATTCTCGAGAACTCGAAGTCTCTTACATCCGTGCCTGTCCTTTACCAGAGCTTTGGTTCCGGACTCCCGGTCTTTGCGCAGAGCACTGATGCCATCCATTTCATGAATGTGGCTGACTCACTTGAGTCTGTATATCCGGCTTCGAGATATGTAAGGGCCTTGAGAAAGGAAGCTGAAAGAAGATTCGGCTATCTGGAGCTTGAGTCAAAGATCAAGTCTGCATCTACCATCGGATACCCTGACATCGAACTTCCGGACATCAATGCGAAGAAGGTGAAGCTCAGCGAAGTGGACTCGAAGGTGACTATCGTGTATTTCTGGAATTCTGCAAATGCAGGACAGAAGATGTTCAATCTTGACTTCCTCAAGAAGATATATGATGACTACCACACTCGTGGCCTCGAGATCTACCAGGTGGCTATCGATGCTGACAAGGCTTCATGGGCACAGGTAGTGAAGCAGCAGAACCTTCCGTGGATCAATGTGTGCGACGGTCTTGGAGCCGCTTCACCATACATAGCCACATATAATCTCGGCTCCCTTCCGGCTGCATTCATAATCAGCGACGGAGAGCTCGTGGACGGTCAGGTGGTCGATGAGGCATCCCTCAGAAAACTGCTCGACAAGCTGCTCAAATAGCAAGTCTACCAGAGTTTCTTCTTGCTCACAGTAGCAACGAATTCCTTAAGATAGAACGGTTCGAAGTACGCAACGTCTTCGAATCGTTCTTTTTTATATGCTTCGAGAGCAGGATGAAGCATGGCTGATGCCTTTGGCCAGCACTGAAGGAAGCGGGCGTTAGGATGATTTATGACATCGGCGCATTTGCCAGCTCCGTCGCCGATGAAAAGGCACGGGCCTTCTTCAAGGATATCTGCGAAACTGTTTTCGTCGATGATGGCCGGAGCTGTCTCTGTGGTCTGGGTGAAGGTGGCTTCGCCCTCTTTGCGGCTGAATACGGCTGTGTAGACTTCCATCCGGCGTGCATCTACCATCGGAATGATGTGCTTCAGATCCTCGGTCTGGTCTGTGATGACCTCATCCAGCGCCTGCGCGACAAGAGTATCCAGTGTTCCTGCTGCCAGCAATGGCTTTTTCGCACCGAAGCAAAGTCCCTTGGCTGTCGAGACTCCCACGCGAAGACCGGTGTATGATCCCGGACCCATGCTCACGCAGATCGCGTCGCAGTCGCCCAGATTCAGTCCGCGCTCTTCGAGCATTTCCTGTATGAACACAGCCGTGAGTGAGGCATGAGCCTTCGGCGCCGAGCTTTCCCTGTATGATGTGATGCGGCCGTTTTCTGCGAGTGCGGCCGAGCAGAGTGCTGTAGATGTCTCTATGAGTATGATTCTTTCCATTGCTTCAGTGTTTTAGTTGTTCCAGAAGAAGAATTCCTTCAGATATGGGAAGACGGTGTATGCCATCTGTTTGAGCGGAGGAAAAAGCACCGACTGGTTCAGTATCTCTTCGCTGACGATGTTGAATGTGTTGTTGAGCGAACAGAATGCCATTATGACAAGTCCGATAATCAGGCAGGCGTTAAGCAGCGAGAAAAGCATCCCGAGTACCCTGTTCAGCCAGTCGAGCATTATTAGCTTTACAGCTCCTTCCAGAATCTTGCATATGGCGCCAAGAGCGAATACCACGCCTATAAAGATCAGGACAAAGGATATGAGTTTAAGCACCTGCTCCGATCCCTGAATGTATTGTCCGAGCCATGCACTCACAGGAGAGGCGGCCTTGACGGACAACCAGACTCCGGCTATGACGGAGACTATTGCCATCACCTGCGAGATGAAGCCCTTTCTGAACCCCTGCACGATTGCAGGAATCAGGCATATCAAAAGAATGATATCCAGTATGTTCATATTTGTCCTAAAATGTCTATATTTGCAGTTTGAAAAAATCCGGTCTGGAACCGGATGCAAAAATAGATAATTATTTTCAATCATACTATGAAATTTAAGGAGTATAAAGGTCTTGACCTTGTTGCGGCAGGCAACGAGATGCTTGACAGATGGAGAAAGAACCATGCGTTCGAAAAATCGCTTGAATTGAGAGAGGGTGCGCCGGAATTCATTTTCTTTGAGGGTCCGCCTTCTGCCAACGGTATGCCGGGCATCCATCATGTGATGGCCCGTTCGATCAAGGATGCCATCTGCCGTTACAAGACCCAGAGCGGATATAAGGTGAACCGCCGTGCCGGATGGGATACTCACGGACTTCCTGTCGAGCTCGGAGTCGAGAAGATGCTCGGCATCACAAAGGAGGACATCGGTACAAAGATCTCTGTGGAGGAGTACAACGATGCTTGCCGCAAGGAAGTCATGAAATATACTGCAGAATGGGTGAACATGACAGAGCGTGTGGGATATTGGGTCGATATGAACGATCCTTATATCACATATGACAACAGATATATCGAGACTCTCTGGTATCTTCTCAAGAAGATCTACGACAAGGGTCTTCTCTATAAGGGAAAGTCTATCCAGCCTTATTCTCCTGCTGCAGGTACCGGTCTGAGTACTCATGAGCTCAACCAGCCTGGCTGCTACCGCGATGTAAAGGATACTACAGCGGTTGCGCAGTTCGCGGTGATCCGTGATGAGAAGTCGGAATTCCTTTTCAGCGAGGGTGCTCCTGCATATTTCCTCGCTTGGACCACAACTCCATGGACTCTTCCTTCAAACACAGCTCTCTGTGTGGGACCGAACATCGATTATGTAAGGGTTCTTTCATTCAATCCATATACGGGACAGCCTGCACTTTATGTGGTTGCACAGGCTCTCGTGGGTGCTCACTTCAGCCAGAAGGCTGCAGAGATTCCTTTCGAGGACTACAAGCCGGGCGACAAGCTCGTTCCTTTCAAGGTTCTTGAGGGTACTATGAAGGGCTCGGAGCTCACAGGCATCCGCTATGAGCAGCTCATCCCTTGGTTCAATCCTGGCGAGGGCGCGTTCAAGGTGATTCCTGGTGACTATGTTACAGTTGAAGACGGTACCGGTATCGTTCATATCGCACCTACATTCGGTGCTGATGACGCCAAGGTGGCAAGACTTGCAGGTGTTCCAGGCCTTCAGGTTGTGGACCGCAATGGTGAACTTCAGGCACAGGTGGACCTCAGGGGACGTTTCTTCCGCGTTGAGGACCTCGATCCTGCCTATGTGGAGGCCAACATGTCTCCGGAATACGCGGAGTGGGCCGGCCGTTATGTGAAGAATGCATATGATGCGGAACTTCCTGTTGATGCTCCTACTCTTGATGTGGACATCTGCGTGATGCTCAAGCAGCAGAACAAGGCGTTCAAGATCGAGAAGCACACTCACAACTATCCTCACTGCTGGCGTACTGACAAGCCGGTGCTTTATTATCCGCTCAACTCATGGTTCATCAAGACAACTGCAGTTCGTGAGAGGATGATGGAACTTAATGAGGAAATCACATGGAAGCCGGAGTCGACAGGTACAGGCCGTTTCGGAAAGTGGCTTGAGAACATCCAGGACTGGAACCTTTCGAGAAGCCGTTACTGGGGTACTCCGCTCCCTGTATGGCAGACAGAGGACGGCAAGGAAGCGAAATGCATCGGTTCTATCGCCGAGCTCTATGCTGAGATCGACAAGGCTGTGGCAGCGGGCTTCATGACAGAGAATCCGTTTGCTGCAAAGGGCTTCGACCCGGCAGACATGTCAAAGGAAAATTATGACAAGATAGATATACACCGTCCGTATGTGGACAACATCTTCCTCGTTTCCGACAGCGGAAAGAAGATGGTGCGCGAGCTCGACCTCATCGATGTATGGTTCGACTCGGGTGCGATGCCATATGCACAGGAGGGACTCCGCAACCTTGATTCCGACAAGTTCGGCATCACTGCGGACTTCATCGCAGAGGGCGTAGACCAGACAAGAGGATGGTTCTATACTCTTCATGCAATCAATACGATGGTGAGCGACAAGTGTGCGTTCAAGCGTGTCATCTCCAACGGACTTGTGCTCGATAAGGATGGCAACAAGATGAGTAAGCGTCTCGGAAACGCCGTGGATCCTTTCTGGGCCCTCGATACTTATGGCGCTGACCCTCTCCGCTGGTACATGCTTACAAATTCACAGCCTTGGGACAATCTCCGATTCGATTCCAACGGTGTGGATGAGGTGCGCCGCAAGTTCTTCGGTACCCTTTACAACACATATTCGTTCTTCGCGCTTTATGCGAACATCGACGGATTCGACCCTAAGGCAGAGGCTGTGCCTATGTCAGAGCGTCCGGAGATCGACAGATGGGTGATCTCGCTTCTCAACACTCTCGTGAAGGATGTTGTTGCAGCATATGAGGACTATGACATCACTACAGCAGGACGTCTTATCCAGGATTTCGTCTGCGACCATGTCAGCAACTGGTATGTTCGTCTTGGAAGAAAGAGATTCTGGGGTGGTACCATGGACACAGACAAGCTTTCAGCATACCAGACACTCTATCAGGTGCTCGTGGCTGTGGCGAAGCTTGCTGCTCCTATCGCTCCGTTCTTCATGGACAGACTCTATCTTGACCTCGTCGAGGGCGAGTCGGAATCAGTTCATTATGTTGCGATGCCGTCGTATGACGCTGCCGTCGTAGACAAGGAACTCGAGGAGCGTATGGCTCTTGCACAGAGGGCGACTTCAATGGTTCTCGCTCTTCGCCGCAAGGCGGAGATCAATGTCCGCAAGCCTCTCTCGAAGATCATCATTCCTGTGCTCGATGCACATGTGGAGGAGCAGCTTGAACTTGTTAAGACCTTGATTCTTAATGAGGTTAATGTCAAGGAGGCAGAGTTCATATCTGACACTACAGGACTCATCACCAAGAAGATCAAGCCTAACTTCAAGACTCTCGGAAAGATCTACGGCAAGCAGATGAAGGAAATCGCGGCGGCATTCGGTACGCTTTCACAGGAAGTGATCTCGGAAATCCAGGCTGCAGAACTTTCTGGCACGGGATATGTCCTGAACCTCGCTTCAGGCGATGTTACCCTTAACAAGGGCGACTATGAGATCTCGTCAGAGGATATGCCGGGCTGGCTTGTGGCTACAGAGGGCGCGATGACCATCGCTCTTGATGTTACCATTACCGAGGAACTCAAGCATGAGGGTGTCGCTCGTGAGCTCATCAACCGTATTCAGAATCTCCGCAAGAGCAGCGGATTCGATGTGGTTGACAAGGTAGACGTAGTGATATATGCTGACGGTGAGGACGGAGCAGAGATCGAGGCTTCGCTTGCAAACTTCCGCGACTACGTTGCTGCCCAGACTTTGGCTCTTTCTGTGGAATGCGCTTCGATGTCTGAGGCCGGTGAGGCTCCGGAGGTGGAGTGGAACGAGGGAATGATCCGTATTTCCGTTACAAGGAAACATGCGTGATCTCCTGAACTGAAACTTGAAAATATTAACTATAAATAAAGATAACACTATGGCAGAAGAAATGAAGAACGCACCTGAAATCAAGGTACGTTACAGTGATGAGGAACTCCAGGAGTTCAAGGCCATCATTCTTGAGATGCTTGAAAAGGCAAAGAATGAATATAGGACACTCCGTGATGTGGTTACTCATGGCTCGAGCAACGATATCGAGGACACATCTCCTACATTCAAGGTGATGGAGGAAGGCGCAATGACCCTTTCAAAGGAGGAGGCAGGTGCTCTCGCACAGCGTCAGTACAAGTTCATCCAGAACCTCGAGGCAGCGCTTATCAGAATTGAGAACAAGACATATGGCGTCTGCCGTATGACTGGCAAGCTCATCCCGAAGGAAAGACTCCGCCTTGTTCCTCATGCAACCCTTACCGTTGAGGCGAAGGAAATGATGAACAAGAACAAATAGTCTGTATGAAGCTTTCCAAAGGAACGAAACTCTTCATTCTCGGTCTTATCCTTGTAGTCCTTGACCAGATCATAAAGGTTCTGGTCAAGACTAACATGGATCTTGGCGAGACAATCAATGTGATAGGGGACTGGTTCAAGCTCCATTTCGTGCTCAACAAGGGCATGGCTTTCGGCATGGCCTTCGGCGGCCTTGTGGGCAAGGTCATCCTTTCTGTGTTCAGAATTGTCCTCTTCGGCGGCCTTTGCTGGTGGATATCCGGCCTTTCCAAAAGGAAGGATGTTCCTACAGGTGTGCTGGTGGGACTGACTATGATCACTGCCGGCGCGATGGGAAACATCATTGACTGTTTCTTCTATGGCCTTATCTGGCCTGAAACTGTCATGGCGGGTGCTCCGTTCCCGTTCATGTTCGGTCAGGTGGTGGATATGTTCTATTTCCCGCTTTTTGACTACAAGCTCCCTTGGATGGAGACTCCACGCACCTTCTTCGGTGCAGTCTTCAATTTTGCGGATAGCTGTGTCACATGCGGTGCGATCTATCTTCTTCTCTTCCACTATAGGTTCTTTGCCAAGGAAGAAGAGGTCGTAGAGCAGTAATTTTGTGGAAAATTACGATTTGTTGTAAAATTTCTGTCAAAAAATTTGCAGATAATAAAAATATTCGTACCTTTGCAATCCCTTTCCGAGGGAAACATACTGGAGAGATGGCAGAGTGGTCGAATGCGGCGGTCTTGAAAACCGTTGATCTTAACGGGTCCGGGGGTTCGAATCCCTCTCTCTCCGCAGAAAAAGGCGTTACAGATATCTGTAGCGCCTTTTTTAATTTTCGTATCC
>JAFYLU010000089.1 GCA_017550025.1 Bacteroidales bacterium
CCGAAGAAGAAGTCTCTATCAGTTCCTCACATTGAAGGAAAGTCTCCTGCATCTGGTCATACTGCTGACGGCTCGTCCTTCTGGATAGCATGCGGCATGTCCAGAAAACCATACCGGCACCGACAGATGTAGTCATCACATATAGAGCAGTATACCATACAGGTAGAAAATATAGTATCAACCCGATTCCTCCCACTGTCACCAATGTGCTTGCCGGAACTGTCTTCAACCTTCCAGTCCGGCTTAGAAGGCATGGACATACCAGCAGCAAGACTATGATCTTAGATTTATAGGAATGGGAGAAGGCTCCACCAGAATGGAGCTTAAGGAAGACCGAGTCGGCTATCGTATTTGTCAGCCCAATGCTTGAAAGAAGCGGATGGGCATAGTAATACAGGTTCGCCAGCAAAATCAGCGAACCTGCCAGAATCATAAAGAAGAAGTATTTTTCGGTCTCCTGCTTTGTATTCATCCCTACATCTTCTTTCCTCCCTGCTTGGGAACCTGTTCGTTTTGTTGTCCTTTGGTTATTCTACCCCGACCAATCTGAATTCCAAAACGCGGAGCCATCTCTTTAAGAAGAGAGTTGCATTTGCGTCGCTCGAGCCTGTCCGGAATCTTGCGGCCATCATGATTGATGCGGATAGACACGACATGGTAATGGGTCCGGTCTATATCATTGTGCCGGTAGATTATATATGGCTGTTCACCATAGCCTAACCCACCCATCAGCTCCCCTATCATTTCCTTAAGCTGCTGATCAGAGAGCCTCTCATCTGGCCCAGGATTGACTGACATATGAAAGGACACATCCTGTGAGCGGATATTGCGGGTTTCAAGGCGCGCAAACGTATCAAGGACAGTGGCATGGTCAGGATCCGGATTCACCTCAGCTATAACTGTGGCGCATCCTTCCTTTACCTTATCCTCATTATACCCGATTGCACTTGTCATCGAGGAGCCTGAGCTCATAACCTTCACAACCATGCCTATATATCCTTGAAAGTAAAGTCAACCAACAGCGATTCCTTTCACACCTCGCGCGATCCGCAGAGTTCCACATCATTGGCCGTGATGTAGGCATTCAGATATGCTTTATCATCCCTGCACACGGCACTTAAAGAAAGCCTTCCAGACACATAGACCTGCCTGTTCTTCTTGAGATAGTTGACAAGCCCATTTCTTGAGAAAGCAACATCATAAAAGGTTGTACGCTTTTCATCTCCATATGTCTCTGTGACCATGACACGGAATCCCGTGTACTGATTGCCGTTCTTACTTGTCTTCAGTTCGGCGTCGGCAGTGATAATGCCGAGGATTTCAATTTTCTGTAGCATAAGATATTTTTGTTCTGACGATGCATCTTCACTTTCCGTCCTGGACAACAGATTTATAATCCTGTCTGTTTTCTTTTTAACCTCACGGGTAAGCTCTACAAGGGTTTTCAGAAGGATGTCCTTGTTTTCGACATTCTCTAACCGCACTATGGCTTCGTTGTATGACTCGCCGATCCGTCTGATTGCCCTGACGAGTTTCCTGACTTCCTCTCTCGGATCCCATTGCTTTACTTTTTTGGATGTGGCAGGAGCAAGAATCTTGTCGCGTACATACTTCGATACCGAGCGGTATTCCTCCTCATCCATCACCCGTCTTAAATGAAGATCCTCGCGGTCAGTCAGACGTATTGTAATGACCCTGCTCTTTAGTTCTTTCTCTGTTTTTGCCATAGATTCGATCTGCCGCAATTCGTATTACAATTGCTCGTTTTGTAATACGATCACCCATCTTGCTTACCTATTTTTCTTCTACTTTCTGAAATCTTGCACTCACAAATATATAAACCTTTAACCCACATATCAAAATATATTAACATAAATATAATCAAGTGATTAGCAACGATATACATCGGCAATCAATGGGAAAACTATGAGAAGAGGGAAATAATGATTACCTTTGCATATATGGCGACTTCGAGAACATACCATTCACTCCATCTTGACATATCATCATGCAGTCATGACAGGATATGCTATATAATCTTACCGGAAAAGCTCAAGGAAACAGAGCTGCCATGGCTTGACACTATGGCAGAAAGACTATCATGCAATTTGATTGTCATATCGGGATTGGAATGGGATGACGACCTTACACCATGGAAAGCTCCTGGACTCAAATCAGGAGAGTTTGGAGGAAAGGCCAAGCACCTGCTGGATGGACTTAAGAATGACTTCTTCAGCATCGAGAATTCCATGAGGATGAACCGGACAAGACGTTATCTTGTTGGAGTATCCTTATCCGGTCTCTTTGCATTATGGTGTACCGGTAAAGAAGCATTATTCGAAGGTATCGGCTCGGTATCCGGATCGTTATGGTACGATGGCTTCATAGAATGGATGAAGACAGTCAAGGAACATCAATGTACCAAATACTACTTCTCGCTTGGCAAGGAAGAAAAGAAGGGGAAGAACAGCAGGCTAGCATCCGTTGAAGAGTCCACCCTTGAGGCGGTCGAGATTCTCAAGTCTGCAGGAAAGGATGTTCATTTTGAATACAACGAAGGAAACCACTTCGGTCCTCTGATCGAGCGCATAGAAAAGGCTCTTACCAATCTGCTCGGCGAAGCATTGTAATGTAAATTTTTCTTGCTACTTTTGGGTTCTGGTTCGCCATCCACGATCAAATGGCCACAACATTATCATCTATTTGTGGAACATCTAATCTCATTTGATCATGGAGAAGACAAGAACTTCTCTGGATGAATTCATCCAGACCCATCCCTCACTTAAGGCTCAGGCCATTCAGTATGCACAGCAGACAATCCAGGACTACGAAGAGCATGAAGACGCCGTCGAATCATGCATGACTGATTTCATGGAAGGTGCACGTGCGGCATTAGCATCAATCGATCAGAACTCATAAGAAGCCATGATAAGGCCAAGGCTTCTTATCCTGCCGGACATACATGGCAGGCGCTTTCATTGCGAGGCATTGAAAGAGGCGATCGCATGCGGTGCAGACATCATCTGTCTGGGCGATTATCTTGATCCCTACTGGGGAGACGAGCTGCACGAAGAAGGCGTTTTCGCTCCCTTGAAGGAACTGGTGGAACTCAAGAAGGCATATCCGGAGCACATACGCCTGCTGATAGGCAATCACGACAGCAGTTACATCTACAAAAGTGACATGTGCGAATGCAGATACGACTACAAGAATGCGGCATTCTACCGTAGCTTCTTCCGCGAGAATGGTGATCTTTTCGAGTTGGCATATCTCACCGAGATAGCTGGAAAAAGATTCCTCTTCTCACACGCAGGAATAACCAGACGCTGGATCACCAGCAATGAAGGGTTCTTCGGAAAGGAGATAGACAATCCGGTGAATGTTCTTGCAAGACTGAACAACGGTTACAAGAACTTTGCAGGAGACCAGACAAAGGAATCAGTATGGTATCCGTTATCAAACATCGGCAGAGCAAGAGGAGGATGGAATATATCCGGCAGCATAATCTGGGCAGATATCTGCGAGCACATGACTGAAGGCGCTGCTCCGTGGGAAGATGTCATACAGATATTCGGCCATACTCAACTTAAGCTACATCCTGCAAGAATAGCAGAGAGAGCTTACTGTCTTGATTGCAGGCAGCCTTTCTACATTGATGAGGAAGGCATCCTGAGGTCATACTATTGGGATGATAAACCTATAGAAGCGACAGACTTACTTAAACTCTATGGACGCAGGTAAAAAAGGGAGTATGCGGCTTAATTCGCATACTCCCCTATCATAATTTCATCTGGAGGCCTCGATTCCATAATCAGCCGGATCTTGACATACTCCCAGGCCTGAAGGAC
>JAFYLU010000090.1 GCA_017550025.1 Bacteroidales bacterium
ATTCATGCTTGTCCGATTCTAATGTCGGCAGCAAATATGCGAAATCAATTCAAATCGACACGCGGCGTTTTCTGTTATATTTAATTATATATTAATAAGTTACAAAGGTTTGTCAAAAAATCTTTTGGACACTAGTGAAATACAATATTGGTTATACTTACTTTCCTATGTCTTTATGCAATAACTCATATTGGGCTTGGGTGGTTTTGGCATTGGGGAACATGTAGTAATTATCAACAAGTCAATTTAGTTTTGGTTAATTTGTCATACAGTTATCTTGCTGGTTTTGTCTTTTACCTACTAACGTCATATTTCCCATATATGGTAAAGTGCCACAAATTAAAGAGACCGATTGTTGAAAAATTAAAGACAATTAATGGTAAACTAGTGGATAGTGCTAAATGTGTATTCCCTATGGCTTCTTGGAATGATTTAGCTCTTACGGAAGATGAATTGATTCGTCAATTCTCCCAAGTATCTATAAATAATCCATCGGCATATTCAATTGCAGATATCAATATGAATATTTTAAGTCATTTGCTGACTCAACGCGATAACATAATTGATGTTATTAATGGTGTATTAGAATATAAAGAGTATCTGACGGTAGAACAACTGCTGAATCTTGAAAGGATTAAAGATGGAGAGTATTTTTCTTTGCTTAAGGTATTTTCTATACCAATTATGGACAATTCAAAAACAAGAGAACAACTTGCAAAAGCCTTATTTCAAGAAATAGAAGTTTCAAAGCGTTTAGTCAAATCCATATCAATATCAATATCAATATAGATTCATTATTTCCTCTGCCTTCAGTTGCGATAGGACCTGAAGTAAATATTGATTGTATGTCTATATGTCTAACGAATTCGTTGCTTCCTGCAACAGTTCGGTTGCACGTGAAGTTTACTACTACATTTTCCATTAAAATTGATTGGTATTTAATACTAACTCGTATTTTATAGACTTATGTGCGTCGAGATATATTTTTCTGTCTTTATGTGGGAGTTTTGTATATAATTCTTGTTTCTTGCTTTCATATGTTGCAAGAATTCTTGCTTCAAATTCTTTTTGGGGTAGCATGACTACAGCGTCAGCTTCTTTTACTAAAGTATCTTCTGTAAGCTTTAATGCAACATTGAGAATTTCATCTTGAATTTTATTGCTTATTTGTAGAAACTTGTCTTTTGACTCTTCTGTTGGTAAGATAAGAAAAGTATATTTGTCGTAATCGTCTGGCTTAAAATAATTTCCATCCTTAGTAAATCCCTCAAAGGGTAGGAATTCAATAGAAAATATAGATGAACCTACATTTGCCTCAAAAGATATTGCACTGCAATCATTATCAAGTTTGATAACTGGATTTCTGTAATAGATGTTTAAAAGAAACAGGGCTCCCATAGAGCGGATAAGATGTTTAAGGTTGCCTTTGCTTAAAGACTTTACTCGATTATGCTTGATTGCTTGATATGCTTTTTGCCAATTAGAAGAACTGGAACCTCGTTTGAATGACTTATGTAGAGGTGTTAAATAAATGTTATTTTCTTCAGTTAGATATAAATGTGAATTTGATATCATAACTACTTTTTTGCTAAGGTGCCACTTTGATTCTAATAGAGCTAGACAATCAGTGTCAAAAAATAGATTGTTATTATCAGGTTTTGTTCCACCTTCCATGAAATATAATTCTTTTGATATGGATTCTATTTCTACACACGTTCTAATCAATAGGTCAGCGATTTTCATAGAATACATATTAAGTTGGCTATCATCAATATGAATGATGTCGGCAATCATTAGGAGTTCTCGCTCAAGAGATTTGTATACATTCCAATATAAGTTGGTCTTCATAAATGCGTGATTTATAAATATATGCAAATATAATATTTATTGAATATAATAAGAATGCATTAAAAGTAATGTTTAGATCTTTATGAGATGGTACCTTTTATAAACCTTGCATTTTCAGCGAAATATATACAAGAATAGAACTAATATTACATTACATATGAATACTACAATCTTAACTTCAATTATTGCAGCATCCGCTGCTTGTTTAGGTGCTTTAGTTCCTTGCCTTTTTTCATTTTTAGGTAAAAAGAAAGAGTACGAAATTGCACGTTTGGAACAAATAGAACATATAAGAAGAACAGAATATTGTAACTTTATGGATATCCTTCAACAAATGGTTAATGAAGGTAATCGCGACAATTTCTTGTTATTACAGAAATCGATTAATAGATTGTTGTTATTTGCAGGTCCTAAATTATCACTAATAATTAATGAGTATTTCAATACATTAGTTACTGATGCCAATGCAGGAAAGCCAACTTTGAGGGATAAACATGTTAATTATCAAACCCAAATAGTTAATGCAATGAGAGCCGAACTCGGGGTTTCTGCAACTGAATTAGAGCAGGCTCAATTTGTAAAAGCGCCTTTAGAGTGATAATAAATATACACAAGGTTGCACTCGACCATATCTAAAGTGTCGTGTATAACTATATGTATAACGATTTTGACACCTCCAGCAACGGTTTTTAGTTGCAGCGAGTATCAAAATAGGCGTAGGAATCGAACTTGATACGGAAAACAGTTGCAGGAAGTATCAAATTTGCAAGCCGGTGGCACCACTGAAAAACCTCAATAGAAACGATTCTGTTGAGGTTTTTTGCTTTATTATCCTCTGCCGCAATATTCCAGATTTCTGATGCGGAGGGGAACCACGATTTATCGGGCATACATACGAAACAGATCCCTGGTCGGGCCGGGGATGACTGAAAATGCAATTGTGGATCACAGAAAAGATGAACGGGATGGCAGGAAAGAAAGTCGAGGCAAGGAGAGTTTTGTGATTATGATGCTTTTCCGTAACTTTAGTGCAACAAAACTGGAGGGAAGTGCATCAATGTGCTGTAAAACCTAAAACTTCTATGACATGAAAAGGTCTTTATTGGTGGCTCTTTTGTCTGTTATGACTGTTGCGGCCGGTGCTCAGAAGCATGAATTCAGCAGAAATGCGATCGATATCGGTATGGGAGCTACATTCTCCTATATAGATATGCCTGAATATATGGGAAAAAAGGCTTTCGCCACCGGGGCTGATTTTGGAATGAGGTACTCAAGGTACTTTACAAAGGAGTGGGGAGCATTCCTGCAAGGTGAAATCAAAGGCAATTCCTCTCCAAGCGCCTTGTATTTCAACAAACTCGAAACGCTGGAGAATAATCAGTATACATATGAAGGGTTCAAGACCGGGCCAGAATCGCCGGGACGCTTGTTTTATGGTATTTTTGCCGGAGGTGTTTATAAGTATGACATCGGAAGGTGGAGCTTTATTCCCCGTGTAGGATTAGGAGTTACAGAATACCATAGTAAAAATAACAGATATTACAGAATTCCTGCAAACGGTGAGGAAAATAAGCGCCAGGCAGTTATTGTCGGCCGTTATGATGGGGAATATGTGTCCTCTGACAGTCGGGTACTTCCAGCTATAAAGGCAGGTATGCAATTCAAGTATGCAGTAGGTGAACATTTCAACATCGGCGCAGATTTGGATCTGACCATGTTTATGTCAAACTCTGAGTGCGCAGTCCGTACATACAATACCTCTTATGATCCGGTAATCAAGGATATAGCGTCAGTTATAATTAATATGTTACTGTTCATGATTCCGTCGGCGGTAATCGAAGACTACAAGTCGACGGATCTGGTAAATGAGATACATTCGCACAAGATAATCCCTCCTGTCCCTTCTGTACAGTTCTCGATCGGATGGGATTTCTGATGTTTTCTGTCTCTGCCGCATAAGGCGTCAGGTTCCGAATACATCTATAGTAAAACAGACCTGTAGCACGATTAATGTATTTCAGCAGGATGACAGGCATTAATGCATTATGAAACATCTTGCTTTTATTGTGGCCGTGCTTTCGGCCCTTGCGGCTTATGAGGCCGCTGCCCAGATGACGGGCTATCCTGTGAATGGCCGTGTGGTGGACCGTCTTACCCGTGAACCAATAGCTTATGCGGCTGTGGTTATAGTGGGGGTGGAAGGTTCAGGTGTGATGACAGACTCTACGGGAGTCTTCAGTTTTGATAAGGTCAGGCCTGGAATAGTGCGGTTTTCGGCCATACAGCTGGGCTATCGTACTACAGTCTCTCCAGAATATAAGATAACTCCCTATACACCTTTCGTCGAGATAGAGATGGATCAGGATCCGACGGAACTGACGGCTTCGAGTGTGAAGCCTTCTCCGTTTCTGCGGTCCGTGGAGAGCCCGGTCAGCGTGCGGGTGATCAGTGTGGGGGATATCGACAGGATTCCGGGTTCCAACAAGGACATCGCAAGGATCGTCCGCTCTTATCCTGGGGTGTCGTATTCGCCGATAGGCTACCGTAATGATTTGATTGTCAGGGGAGGAGGCCCTTCTGAAAATGTGTTCTATATTGATGGAATAGAGATTCCCAACATAAATCATTTCGCTACCCAGGGTGCATCCGGAGGACCGGTCAGCATTCTCAATTCGGATCTTATAAGGGAGATAAACTTCTATACTGGTTCATTTCCGGCAAACAGGGGAGGAGCATTGAGCTCCGTGATGGATATCACTCTCAAGGAGGGAAATCCGGACAAGCAGGCTTTCAAGGCTATAATCGGAGCCTCCGAAGCGGGAGTGACTGCAAGCGGACACATCGGTAAAAGGACGACCTACATTGCTTCCTTGCGCCAGTCATATCTCCAGTTCCTGTTCAGGCTGCTCGGCCTTCCTCTTCTGCCCAACTATATTGACGGCCAGGTAAAGTTCAAGACAAAGATCGACAGCCGCAATGAAATCTCCTTCATAGGGCTTGCCGGAATTGACAACATGAGTCTTAATGATGATCCGGACGACGCAGCTGACGAATATCTGTTGAGCTATCTTCCCAAGCTAAAGCAGGAGACATTCACCCTCGGAGCTGCATATAAGCATTTTTCCGACGGTCATATCCAGTCATACAGCATCAGTTACAGCTATCTGAACAATCGGAGCATGAAGTATCTGGACAATGATGAGAGCAGTCCTGATGATCTTATATTGAAGACATGGGGGCTTGAAGGAAAGGGACAACTTCGTTTCGAGAACCGTTCCTACTATGGAGTCTGGACATTGCGTGAGGGTGCGGATGCCTATATGAGGCATTATTCCTCCGATGTGTTCCGCAAGGCGGAAGCGGATTATGGCAGCAGGCTGAATATATTCGGCTGGGGATTCTTTACATCCGCGGACTACAAGTCTCCTTCCGGAAAGGTCAATGCTTCTGTCGGACTTCGTGCTGACGGAAGTTCGTTCTCACGAAATACAGCCTCTTTCTGGAAACAGCTTTCTCCAAGGGCTGCAGTCTCATATATGCCATGGGAAAGCTGGTCTTTCAATTTCAGCGCCGGCATGTATCATCAGCTTCCTCCTGTGACCGCCTTGAGTTACAGGGGGACAGACGGAACGCTTATGAATCGGAATCTTGAATATATGAGGGTTGTGTCTGTAGCGGCTGGAGCGGACTGGCAGCTGCGTGATATGCTCTTCATTGGTCTGGAAGGATTCTATAAACGGTTCTTCGATCTTCCTCTTTCGCTGGCGACCGGTGTGCCTCTGAACAGCCTCGGTGCTGACTATGGTAGCATCGGTGAAGAACCGCTCTCCTCCTCTGCCCAGGGACGTTCATACGGAGCGGAGCTTATGGTCAGAATGATTCTTCCTGACAAACTGTCTCTGGTGGGGTCGGCAACCCTTAACAGGAGTGAGACGCGGGCAGGGAAGGAGACTGAATATATGCCTTCCGCTTGGGACAACCGTTTCATCCTGAACCTGAGTGCAGTGTACGATCTTCCGAAATATTGGAGCATAGGAGCCAAGGTCAGCGCAATCGGCGGCGCTCCCTACACTCCGTATGATGAGCAGAAGTCTTCTCTGAAGACTGTCTGGGATGCGGCTGGCCGACCGGTGTATGATTACTCCATGTATAATCGGATGAGGCTGGACCCGTATTATCAGATTGATGTCCGTGTGGACAAGAATTTCTATTTCAGGCGATGGACTTTGGGTATCTATCTGGATCTCCAGAATGTCACGTTCAGCAAGATCAGACAGCCGGATGCCTATTTGAGCACCGGAGAGATAATTAATCCGGACGCCCTGCCTTCGGAGCAGAGATATGCCCTTGAGGTACTTGAACTGTATAGCGGTACCATCGTGCCGGCCGTCGGAATTTCAGTAGAATTCTGACCATAGGTGCAGATAATTGATTTTTTTGGACAACGGATTGAAAAAATTTCTACCTTCGCGGCCGTTTTGGAAAAAAGTAAGTTGAATGTAGAATCTAAATCATCTGAATCATGCCGGCAACTACTACCAATTATAGTCTTGTAAGTACCCTTAAGAAGTATGTAAATTCGAGTGTCGTACTCATTTTCTTTACAGTGCTTGCGCTTATATGTGCAAACATACCAGGAGTGAAGGATTTCTATTTTTCGCTCTGGCAGAACCCTGTCAGCCTTTCGCTCGGCTCGTTCAATTTTTTCAGCCATGAGCATCATACGATGAATGTGGGCCAGGTCATCAATGACTTCCTGATGGCCATATTCTTCCTATGCGTCGGTCTGGAAATCAAGAGAGAAATCCTTGTGGGTGAACTCTCGTCGCGTGAGAAGGCTCTGCTTCCTATCATCGGAGCATGCGGAGGTATGCTTGTTCCGGTGCTTGTCTTTGCGCTTCTCTGTCCGGCAGATGCCGTCATGCAGAGAGGACTTGCAATCCCGATGGCTACTGACATTGCATTCTCTCTCGGAGTCCTGTCTGTATTCAAGACAAGGGTTCCTATCGGTCTGAAGGTCTTTCTTGCGGCCCTTGCTGTGGCCGATGACCTTGGCGGCATCATAGTCATAGCCCTGTTCTATTCGTCGCATATAAATGTCACATTCGTGATCCTCTCTGCAGTATGCGTATTGCTCATGGTGCTCGGAAATATATTCAAATGCCGCCGCAAGTCTTTCTATGTGCTTCTGGGACTGGTTCTCTGGTATACAATGCTCAATTCCGGCATACATGCGACCATAGCAGGAGTCATCACTGCGTTCTGCATCCCGGCCACCCTCAAGAAAGGCACCGGACATTATCTCGAGAGAATCCGTGAAAATGTGAACAGGTTCCCTGTGATAGATGTGGATGAGCGTCATAACACGATTGTGCTGACAAATGATCAGGTGCACACTCTCAAGAGCATCGAGTCTGCTGCCGACAAGATGATCAGCCCTCTTCAGGACCTGGAAGACAACCTGCACGGCCTTATTAATGCATTCATCATTCCTCTGTTCGCCTTTGCCAATGCAGGAATCGACCTCTCGCAGATGAGCGTGGGCAGCCTCTTCTCCGGAGTAGGACTTGCTGTGATGCTCGGTCTTGTGGCAGGAAAATTCATAGGCGTATTCTCTTTCTCGTGGCTCGCCATAAAGCTGAAAGTCGTGCAGCTCCCGGCCCATACCACATGGAAGGCTTTTGCGAGCGTATGCGTGATCTGCGGCATCGGATTCACAGTGTCGATGTTCATTGCCGACCTGTCGTATGCGGGAGCCGGTGATGCAGGTGTTGCACTGCTTGCCCAGGCAAAGCTCGGTGTGCTTGTGGGATCGCTCGTGTCGGCGGTGCTTGGATGTATTCTTCTTTCAAAGACTCTCCCGCAGGATCTGCATAAACAGTCATGACAGGGGCTTTCTTCCCTTTGACGATATCACAGGAATGTCCTCACCTGCTGCAACTGCAGGTGAGGGCATTCTTTCTGTGAGTATGAGCTTCTTCATTTCGAGTCTGTGCAATGTGAGTGATTCCTGAAGAAGCCTGATGCCTCTGCTGAAGTATCTTTTCAGCTCTCTCATGCTGTCGCACATCATTTCAAAGCTGAACATTATGTTCTTCATGTCATTGAGTACCACAGGTCTGACGATATATGTCTCTAACATTACTTCGTTCGATGCTTCAAGGAAAAAATCGTATGCCTCCTCGTCGATGCTGAAGAACACCCTTACCGCTAACACCCCTTCCTCATATTCCACAACGGCTGTATTTCCGTCGAGAGAAAACAGGATATGGGTTTCTTCATATCTCGGATAATATCCTTCCTCCATCAGACATCTGAATATCTTTCTCATGTTCAATGAGTGTCTGCCGTCAGAGGCGCCTTTTGTCTTTGTCTTTTCCATGTCCGAAGTTTTTGTTCAGTCTTCCAACGGCATATATGATGCCGTTTTATTCAATATATTTTCTATATTTGACAAAATCTGAATTATGTAGTTATGAAAAGAAATCTTCTTGTTGCGTTTGCGGCTGTCATCCTGATGGGGCTGCAGTCATGTAAGGAAAATGTGCAGGAGCCGGAGTTCTGGCTTGGCGCGGATATCAGCTGG
>JAFYLU010000091.1 GCA_017550025.1 Bacteroidales bacterium
CACCTGCAGTATCCAAAGCTCCTCTAAGGATGTGGTAACGCACACCCGGAAGGTCCTTTACACGACCACCGCGAACAAGCACGATTGAGTGCTCCTGGAGGTTGTGGCCCTCGCCTGGGATGTACGCGTTGACCTCTTTAGAGTTAGTAAGACGTACACGGGCAACCTTACGCATTGCTGAGTTAGGCTTCTTAGGTGTAGTAGTGTACACACGTACGCATACGCCTCTTCTCTGAGGACAAGCATCCAACGCGCGAGATTTGCTCTTCTCGACGATAACCTCGCGTCCTTTGCGAACTAATTGTTGAATTGTAGGCATAAATGTTTGTAAATCTTTAATTTATGTATATTACCCCATATTTTTGGGGCTGCAAATATACGAATATTTTTTTATTTATCAACAAATTTACTGAATTTCAGTGTTTTGCTATGTTGATAACTTCATTTTCGCAGCATTCCGAGGTTATATGCACAAGTTTTTGTATATTTGGGAGTTGGGCTACAGGACAGGGGCGCCGGAAAGAAATCCGCAAGAATTTTCAAGCTATGAAAACAGACCTGAAATGGGTGATTGTCCGCATTGACGGAAAGATTGCCGCCATATCAACCGACTACAGGATGCTGGCAGACATCTCAAGACGTCTTGCCTGCGACGGCAAGGCCGGAACATCAGGGAAAGGCCGGACAACGAATCCGGTATCATATCAGAACATCTCCGCCGAGACCGTAAGCTTCGAGGAGATCTGGAGACTGAAGAAGGAAGCCACCTGGGATGACCTCCTTCTGTTCGGAACGGAATTCCAGAAGAAGGTCTGGAAAAAACTTTATGACCTGACACACACCGAAGACGCTTCCGGCAAGGACGCAAGACTCATCAGCTACACCGATTTTGCAGAACTGTGCCAGAACCGCGCAGGCGTGAGGGCCGTCGCCCACGCCATCGGCCTCAATCCGGTTTCCGTGATAATCCCATGTCACCTTGTCGTACCGAAAGAATCAATCGACAGGATACGCGATATCCGGCACAGAGCAGAGGCAACCATATTCAAGGGGGAAGACCTGTGCCTGGGCAGCATTCTCGCAGATACAGCCATAGACTTCGGAGAATACGCGTCGGGCAAGGAGCTGAAGAGGGCCCTGATAACCCTTGACCTTACCTGATCAGTTATTCAGATAATAGGTGACAGATGTCACGACACGCACCTTCTTTATATAAGGAGTATTGCTGTCACGGTTCTCGATGGTGAAAGTTCCCTGATTTGCAGACTTTATCTTTCCAAGGCGGCTGTCCGAATCCTTTGCAAACTTGTACGCCGCCTCACGGGCATTCATTGTCGCCTCCTCTATCATGTCAGGCTTTATTTCATTCAGCCCTTCATATCTGAACTCAACCGGATTCTCCCAGCTGTTGCCACTTCCGGTGACCACTCCCTTCTTAAGAAGATCCGACTGTTCTGACATCAGAGCGAGAACCTTGTCCACCTTATCCGTACATACGGTGATGACATTTGTCGCAATGTAACGGTATTTACGGCCACTGCCACCGTATTCTTCTGCATACTTGTCGGAAATTTTCGGCACAGACACAGTTATTTCGGAAGCATCGATGCCTCCCTTTTCCAGAAAAGCCATGATGACGGCATTGTTCCCATCCGTCTGGTCATATATTGACTGGACATCATCAGCCATGACCTTATAGACCACCGGCCAGATCACCTTGTCCGCCATCACTTCTCTTTCACACAGTCCCTTCACATTGACCACCCTGTCATATGAACGATATTTAGCCACCGCACCTGTCATATGAAATCCGATGACGATGAGTCCGACCATTACAAACAGGCCGCCGTAGAATCTTCCCTTATCCATAACCTATCGATTTAATGACGCCTGAACCAACAAGAATCAGGCTATATGATACAAAAAGGCCGCATTCTGTCTATGAATGCGGACCCATACTATTTCTTTGTTGTGATCAGGATCACTCCGCACGCACCCCTTGTGCCATATATAGAGGCTGAAGCATCCTTGAGCACCTGTACAGACTTCACATCACGAGGATTGAGGAAACTTATATCATCTACGGCCGAACCGTCGACAATAAAAAGAGGATCCGTTCCCGAATTTATAGAATTGATTCCCCTTACCGCATATTTATACGAATTGCCGTATCTTGTGACGACCAGTCCGGGCACCCTGCCCATCAGATATTCTCCGATATCGGAATATGTCGCAATCTCGTCATCCTTGACATCCACTCCCGACACTGATGTGGTGAGACTCTTCTTCCTTATATAGCCATAGCCGATGTTCACGGAGTCATTTTCAAACTCCAGCATTCGCAACGAATCACGGACAGCCCTTTCTATACGTCTTTGTTCTCTCCTGGCTTCACGCGCTTCTCTCCTGTCCTGGGCAGCAGCAGTAAAAGACAGGACAAACACGAACGCAACTACACATATCGTCTTCATAGCATCCTGATTAATTTATAAGGATCTCCCTTTATCAATATAAGTCGTGTCCATAAAGGCTCTGGTCCCACGGATTGCCGGGCACTTCTCCCAAGCCTTCATTGCTTCCGCACAACACACCTTCGGACAGTATTTCATACTCCACTACTTCCGGAGACACATATTTTTCAGCAAAAAAGTTTTTCATAAATATAAATCCATATCTGCAAATATAGAAAATCTTTGCAAAAAGTGCCCGAAAATCCCCCAAAAATGCATTTTTTCAAAAAAAATGTAATTTTTTCACAAAAAAGTTTGGAAGTTTAAAAAATCTGCGTACCTTTGCAATCCCAAACAACAAGAACGGGTTTTAAATGCGGAAATAGCTCAGTTGGTAGAGCACAACCTTGCCAAGGTTGGGGTCGCGAGTTCGAGTCTCGTTTTCCGCTCCAAAAGAGTCAGCAGAAATGCTGACTTAACTTTTGAAAATAACCAGACGTGGTACAATTATATATGCAGTCGCCCATTAAAGAGGCGGCTTTTCTTTTTTTATACCGATTTCGACTGACAACCACCACATCAACAATATGTCCGTGCCGCCAGAATGGAGCACGGACATCCTATTAAATAATTGACAATCAGGTTATTATTTACCACCTGCTAAAAGCTGAATTCGAAGCGGTAGAGCTTCGGAGAGTCCTCGTCGCTGCCGACCCATACGCAGCCGCGGGCGCGGTCCACGCAGATGGACTCTGCGTTCTCGATCATCGGAACATCATATGATGCAAGCAGCCCGCCTGCCGGTGTGCAGAGGAAGATCTTCCTCATGTTGGAATCCATTACCCAGAGGTAATCAGACTCGGGCTCATAGCACAGGCCTGCTACCTCAGTAGCAAAATCCGAAAGGGACACCTTGGAAAGGAGAGTTCCGTCAAAGCGGTACTGCCAAAGATGGGCATGTTCCTGACTGCCGACAAAGAGAATGCCGTCCTTATAGTATTCCACACCCTCGAGACCGCCGTTCCTATAATTATCGTCAATCGCTTCCTGCACAGGGAATACGTCTGAAACCGTTTGATAATCCGGCGCTGCAAGCCTATAGACATGCTGCTCGCCCTCTATGGCAAGATAAAGGTCACCGGTCGCAGGATCGAGTGTCAATCCCTCCATGTCCGCATCATAAACCAGCATCTCGGAAACGGCACCGTCAAATGAAATACTCTTCACAACTCCCTGGTCGCCGCATGAAACAAGCATTGTCCCATCAGCACTCATGCACAATCCGGAAAGTTCTTCTACATCAACGTCGTATACAACATGGCCCTTCATTATAGGAAGGGCATTCTTTCCGTATGATATTACGGAAAGAATGCATGCCAAAATAAAAAGTATATTCCTTTTCATATCCTACTTATCCAGTTCAATATGAAGACCCTTTACATCTGCAGTGCAGGTTACTGTCTTTGTCTGGCCTGGGAAGAGAGGGAAGAAGTTGTCGCTCCAGTATGCCGGAACAACAAGATTTCCGTCCTTATCCTTGGCCTTGAGGATGTTCATGTATGAGATTACCGCTGAATTGTTCACGAGGGTAACGGTGTATTTTCCATCCTGAGCCTCAACTGTCATCCGGATATCGGCTTCCGGCTGGGCAAAAGCGAAGCTGAGGTCAGTAAACTCAACTACAGGGGTGTAATACCATGTGTAATCCTCCCAGTCATACACATCCGGCTTTGCACCTATGCAATAGAAGTTGTCAGCCAGAATATTTCCTTCAGCATCGGCAATTTCCAGCGCGATGAAATGAGCTGTGCCGTCAAAATCATTGAGGTCAAATGCCTTCACCGTATTGCGGTATGATGTCTCGATCTCGCATGCATCCTCATAAACAAGGGCAGAACCTGCGTCATAAACCTTCACGGACGCAATGAGCTTTCCTGCATCCTTGCCCTCATTGACAGCATATACATTGTGATCCTTATAATTATATATGAGCTGAATCGGCTCACAACCCTTTCTGGTTGCGTAATATGCCGCGCATGGCACTCCATAATAGTCGTACTGCTGCCAGTAGATCGACGGCCATGCCGAATTGAGCATCCACTGAACGATACCTGTAGAAACCGGAGTATTCACACGGAACGCCTCGAACATCGCACGAGTGGCATCGTAGTCCACTGCATGGCCCTTCCTCACGTAATCCTCAAGGTCGGTAGCCTCACCATAAAGGCCGTTGATCACGCGCGTAAGCTCATCCATTGAGTTCATGGCTGTGCCAGAAGTAGTACAGTGACGGTCCCAACACTCAGAAAGCGGCCAAAGATGCTCCTCAGGAATCATCTTGCGGAGAGACTCCGACTGAGGGAGGTTGGCTCCGATACCTGTCTCAGTGTTGAATCCGAAGGCTCCGCCGTTCTGTGTGTCAATATACCAATAATCCGGACCCACATACTCATATGGACCCGCCATCTTGCTTCCTGACCATCCGGTAAGCTTACTCTCCAGACTCTTTGCCGAACTGATATAAGGACGATAGTCATATTTCTCATAAGTCTCAAGATAGCGTTTTTCAAGATCATAGATAGGAACACAGTCACTACCTGTCATCCAAGCGATTACTGAAGCATGATTATGGAGTCTTATCACCTGATCCTCGAAATATCTTGCCGCCAGGTCGATTTCCTTTGGCTCATAGATACATCCTACGTGGTGGATCTCAGGAATGCCGCAGTAGTTCTCCCACTCCCACTGACAACTCCATCCGACAAGGGCAAGCACGCCCTCTCTATCGCAAACATCATAGATGTGATCATCCTTACCCCAGATGTTCTCGAAACGGATAAGGTTCATATTCATATGCTTCACATACTCAACCTGTCTTTCAAGACCTTCATAAGTATCTCTAAGGAAAATGTCATCAGTCCAGCCAGCGCCCTTAAGAAGAATATCCATTCCGTTAAGGGTGAACTGTCTGTAGCCATATTCGTTCAGGCGGCTTTCGATCTTTCTGATACCGAAGGTAACGTCCTCTCTGTCAGAAACAACACCTTCTGTCTCCACATCCACTGCAAGATCATAGAGTTCTGGAGTTCCCAGATCATAGCTCCACCATACTCTCGGATTATCAACATGAAGATTTGCTGCCTGATCTGGAGTAACAGTTACAATTGTCTCCTCACCACCAGCAAGCTCTACAGGCACGCTGCATGTACCACAATCCTGAAGATCAAGAATGATGTTTCCGGAAACAGGGTGAGACTGGTTGTTGCGCAGTGTCACGCGCACCTCAAGATCCGCCTCCGCCATAGTCTCCACGTCAAGATCAGGAATCACATATACATCCTGGATGGAAACAGGACCAGTAGCACGAAGCTGAACTGTCTGAATAATACCCATGCTCTCATCAAGCGGTCTTGGATTCCAGTCCACGAAACCTATGTTCAGGTCGCGTGGTTGAGCTCTCTTTACGCGCACCTCTACAGTATTCTTCTTTCCAAGAAGATCCGTTACGTCATATTCCCTTTTGATGAATACGCCGTAAGTGGTGTCCGAGGATGCGATGCATACATCATTGACAAAGATGTCGGCATAATAGTTCAACCCGTTGAATACCAGGTCATAATGCTGACCTTCAGCCTTGTCCAGAGCAAATGAAGTCTTATATATCCATGTCTTGTCGAAAATGGTCTTGTCTACATCAAAATAATTGAGACCGTCAAGAAGATCCTCGCCCAGAACACCGGCATCACAAAGAGCTCCGGCAACCGTCGAAGGGACTTCCACGTCATAAGTCTTGCTGTCACCCTCCTGATTGAGAGTCCATTGATCAAGAATAACCTCATCACCCTGATTCAAGGCAATAGGAGCGGTACAGGCACACACGAGTGCTGCACAAACATTTACAGATAGTATCTTTTTCATTGCAGTTAGATAAGAGATGCTCCGATGATAGGGATTTCACCGCCTGTACGGACATCAACGATAAGTTTTTCAATATTGTTTTTAAACGGAAACCTTTCCTTCAGGTATCCGACCATCTGATCACGGAAAAGAGGAAGAGCATTGGCGATACCTCCTCCAAGCACGATATGGCTCGGATCGTAAGCAAACATCAGGATCATAAGCGCATATCCCAGATTCCTGCCGAACTCTTCGAAGAGCTTCATCGACCCCGCATTGCCGGCCAATGCCGCCGCACTGGCTTCATGAGGTTTTACACCATGCCTGTCAAAGAACTGACGGCTGCAATATTCTTCCAGACAACCATCCTTATAATCGAGATATCCAAGCTCTCCGGCTCCGCAATTGACACCGCAGAACAGACGTCCGTGGTCAACCACACCTATTCCTATGCCTGTTCCGAGGGTCACAGTAACCAGGACTTCCGGCTTAGCATTTACCGGATATGTGCCATAAGCACCCATTGCATAACAGTTGGCATCATTATTTACGCTGACCGGAAGACCAAAACGCTCTTCCAGAAAACTTTTAAGATGCACCTCCTTCCATGAAGGTATATTGGCGGCATCATATACGATGCCTTTCTCCACATCTACCACAGAAGGAACGCCTATTCCTATCTTTGTGACAGAAGGCAGCAGCATTATGGAAATCTGCTCCGCAAGATATTCCAGGGTCTGCTCCATAGTGGCAGATGGAGCGAACGAAGGAACCGAAGCCATGTTCACGACTACGCCATTATCGACAAGCCCCAAGCAAAGATTCGTTCCTCCCAGGTCTACAGCTAGTACCATGATATTATATATTATCAGATTATTATTTGATCAATGCCCTTATCTTATCGGACAGCTCGGTGTTCTCATATACACCGATAAAGTCTTCCGAATGAGGTCCCCACGCGAACACCGGAAGAGCTATCCCGTTGTGTCCAGTAGTCGAATAATTCACCCGTATCCTCTTATCGTCCAAGCTTCCGCTGAGCAGGGTCATTCCTCCTGTAGCATGGTCGCCGGTAACGATCACAAGTGTCTCTCCATCCTTTGCCGCCCATTCGAGGACAAGACCTATCGTACGGTCAAAGTCAAAGATTTCCTCCATCGTCTTGCCGGCTTTATTGTCATGACCTCCGTCATCGATGCATGAGCCTTCGACCATCAGGAAGAATCCCTTTTTGTTGTCAAGAAGCTGGAGAGCCTTCTCTACTGAAGCCGGAAGGATATCACCGCGGTCAAGAGCCGGCTGGAGTTCATGACTATCCATAAGAGCGACAACCGGACCTTCCTCAACCGCCATGAGGTCTTCCTTGGTCTCTACATAAGTATAACCCTTAGCCTTTACCTGTTCTGTAATATCCTTTCCGTCCTCCCTGTTGCGCCAGAACTTGTAGCCACCTCCTGAAAGAAAGTACACTCCACTGCCAGCCATCTGCTCGACGATATCCTCCTGGCTCTTACGGGTCGCCGAATGGCTGAAGAATACAGCTGGAGTTGCATCGTTGACACGGCATGTCACTGCCGCACCAGCTCTCTTACCCTTCTCCATAGCCTCCTCTGCAAGTGACTTGACTGCAACACTGTCCGGAGTCATCGCCACCATACCGTTATTCGTCTTGTGGCCCGTAGCAAGGGCAGTACCTGCGGCTGCAGAGTCTGTCACGAGCTTATTTGCAGAATATGTCCTCTGGATACCCACATTAGTGAAATTGTCCAGATTAAGCTTTCCTCCGTTGCACACCCATGCCGCGCTGATCTGCTCAAGACCCATTCCGTCGCCGATCATGAAGATGATGTTCTTGACCTTCCTGCCATGAGGTTCCTCTACGGAAACGGTCTCATAAGGCTCGAGCATTGTGTACTTGTCATCTTCCGCAAAGTTGTTTACAGCATACTTCGACCTGTCTCTATCAACAACCTGTGAAAAAGACATCACTGTAAATCCGAAGATGAACGCTATAATAACCAGTGTTCTTTTCATAATTCAGTAAATTTAATTCTTTCTGTGACGATAAGCTATTCCCTCTGACTCATAGTAAGGCATCTCATGAGATACCACAGTGCTGTAGTATCTGTCAAGATCCTCCATGAAGAGAGGATCATCTGCGACTATGGTTCCTTCCCATGAAGGACTTGCATTCCATGCCCTCTCGAAGACACCGCATACCTTAGGGAACACATAAGAGGTCACATGATCAAAACTTCTCACTGTCTCCGTCCATAGCTGGGCCTGTACGCCGACAACGTTCTCTCTTGCCGTCAGAGAAGTCTTTCCTTCAGGAAGTGTGCTGATATCACGCATCCTTCCCTTGTCATCCCATCTGACTGAACGGTATATGTCATAAGGAAGAAGCGAGAAACTTCTTCTCTCATCCACGAAGCCTCCCCACGAGAGACCACGCTCGGTCTTGTCAGGGGTATATGCGAAATCGACATAAGTGTTTGTCATATTGGAAAGCACCACCGGAACTCCGTCATTGGCATATTTATACGGATATTCCTGCTGTTCTCCACCTGTATGCCAGAAATTCACCGAATACAGGTTCTTCTTCATCCTTTCGTACACATGATCCTCGAGATCCATGACAAGCTCCTGCCATCCTGCGATCTTTACGCCTCTAGCCTCAGCTATGTCAAGCACGTTCTCAATGTAATATGACTTGAGAAGCTCGATGTTGTCCCAACCTCTCTCTGCCATGATCTTCTGACATGCAGGCGATCCCACCCATGCACCATGCGGCACCTCATCACCGCCGACATGGATTGCAGGAAGAGGGGCACCGGCCTCCTTATGATATGCGATGAGATCATCAAATACAACCTCTATGAACTTATATGTAGACAGCAGCGCTACATTGATGGCATTGTCCCTATAATACTGCACTGAGCAATATTCGGACACATCCTCCTTCTCGCTGAGCAGACAACTGTCGTCGCCGGTACGCTCCGCATAAGCCTCCATTGCCTTGATAGCTGCTCTTGAATGACCAGGCGTATCAAATTCAGGAATGACCTTGATACGACGCTCCCATGCGTATCTTACGATTTCAATATAATCCTCCTTCGAAAGGTGACCGTTTGCTGACGACTCCATATCATCAGGATCAATTCCACCGTTATATGACGGAAGGAGGTAATCCTCCTCGACATACTCCCCAGCCTGATTCTTGACAGGGAAAGAATGGTAGGCACCGTAAGAGGTGAGCTCAGGGAACTGAGGGATCTCCACTCTCCATCCTTCATCATCACCGAAATGCAGATGGAACACATTCACCTTATAATGCGCAAGGATGTCAATGAACTTGAGGATATTCTCTTTAGAAGTAAAGTTGCGTGATATATCAAGCATGAAGCCTCTATATACGAAGTCAGGCCAGTCCTCAATCACGAGGTCAGGAAGCTCATTTCCACCGGCATTCCTTATAAGGTTCTCAAGGGTCACCTTGGCATAATATGCCCCATCTTCGTCTGCTGCCTCTATCCTACATGCTCCGTCAAGGGTGATCTTATACCAACCTGCCTTCTGACCCTCTACCATGACAGCCTCCGGGAGTGCATCAACCGTAGTTGTACCCTCAGCCGGCTGAACGTGCTTGAGAGAAGGAACCATGTCCCAAACCTCTGTCTTGACGTGATTATAAGGAAAATCAGGAATATTCTCTGACGGGAGGAACTCGTACTTGACCTCAAGAGGAATACGCCTGGATTCTTTTTCGAGCACAAAACCCTCCGGTGCCCAGCAATGGCGCTGGAGAGGACGGTCTGAATACTTCACTACGAGATTCTTGCCCTCGCGAGCAAGAGGAATCATCTTATACCAGCATCCGTGATGGAGTTCAATGACGCCTTCTGTACCCTCAACCTCGCGGGAATCGATATGGTTGGAGGTAAGCCACAACGTCCAATCTGTTCCTTCGGGAGCATTGACAACTGTAATTACGTGCGTCGCACGTCCTGTCTCAGCATCTTTCTCACCTTCGGTCCAAACAATTGAAGGCTTGTTACAGCAGCTTGCCACAACAAAAACAAGCGCCATTGCAGTAAACAATAAGCTCTTTCTCATGTTTTAGGGTTATTACTTTGGTTATTTTAGACAAATATAGAAGAAAGGGTCAAGATTTTGCGCACAATGTCATCACTTTCTGATAAGCTCGTCTATCTTCCCAGGTATGTCTGTATTCTTCATGACACCGGCAAAGTTTTCTGCTCCAGCACCGTATGCGAAGATAGGAACAACTGTTCCTGTATGACCGGATGTGCTGAACTTAAGTCTAAGAGGGCCCTCGTTTGCAGGAGTATGACCATTGTAATATACACCTGCGCCACCTGTCTCATGGTCTGCTGTCACAACGAGAAGAGTCTCAGGATGATTGTTCACATAGTCGATCATCGCGTTGAGTGTGCGACCGAACTCCTGCATCTCCACGATCATGCCGTCTGAATCGTTATTATGACCATAACCGTCGATGATTGCGCTCTCGATCATGAGGAAGAAACCGTCCTTGTTGTTGCGTGAAAGCACGTCGAGTGCCTTTACAGTAGCCTTCTCAAGATATACTGTAGGCTCTGAAAGGTGAGTTGCATTTACATCCTCATTGATGGCCGCCATCTGAGCTGCGAGACAAACCTCCTGTCCCTCAGCAGCACTTGCCGTACCGTTGTTCTCCTCTCTTCTGTGGAGGTCATAAAGCGGAAGGATACCTACGAACTTGTCTGACTCTGTATTAAGGACAGTCTCCCAGTTAAGATACACATCATATCCCTTCTCTATGAGGGTAGCTGTGAGGTCCAATGAGTCAGGACGGGCGATGAAGTGGTCAAGACCGCCACCGATAGCCACATCAACCTCACTCTCAGTAAACTGCTTGGCGATGTCGTAAACCATCTTGCGGCTTGTCACGCCTGCGTAAAACGCGCCAGGTGTTGCCTCTGTGAGGGTTGTGTTCACCACGATACCTGTCTTCATTCCGTATGTCTGAGCCTTCCTGAGGACGCTTGTAAGCTGATTTCCGTCAGGATCCGCTCCCACATAACCGTTGTTCGTGCGTGTGCCTGTTGCAAGTGCAGTGCCACCTGCAGCAGAGTCTGTCACATAATTGTTTGCAGAGCATGTCTCTGAAAGACCGATAACCGGAGCCTCCTCGAATCCTGTCGGCTCATCCTCTGTAAGAAGGAGTGTGGTAACAGCTCCGAATCCCATACCGTCACCGATAAGATAAATTACGTTCTTTACCTTGGGCTCATTGTTGCAGCCGGTAATTGCCAATGCAAGCGAAAGCATTGCCATTGATATAAAACTCTTCTTCATAGTTGTAAATTTAAATTGATTCTAACTTATGGGATTATTTCACCATCTGAGTCTTGATCTCATTGATGTCATTCTGAGGAACACCGATTGAAAGGAGGTATTTCTCAACGCATTCCGCGAATGTTTTACCGCCGAAACTCCACACATATTCACATGCACCTCTGAATGTGCTGACATTGCGGGTGTGGTCATAGTATTGGTTCGGCTCATCACCGGACATACTCCAATCTGCAGGGGAGAAATATGTCAGTTCATAGTCCTTTCCAAGGTCTCCCTCAGACACGCCAAGCAGACCGAGGGTCAGCATGGCGATAGTACCTGTGCGGTCACGTCCTGCTGAACAATGAATGAATACCGGCTTGTTGTTTCTGAGGCATTTCGCAATGAATGTGAAGCACTGCTTGACGCCGCTTGCATAGGTCGTCATCATTCCCTTATATCCGTGAGGGAATCCAGGGCAGATGAAGTCTATATCACTGCCAGCCGGAGACTTTGATGCAGATCCAGCGTCTCTGAGATCGAGATCGGCCTTGATACCAAGAGCCCTCCATTCTTTCTTTCCAGCATCATCAATCCTGACAGCGCCGCCTCGATAAAGCTTGCGATACACCACAGTCTTGCCATCCTTGGTCTTCCATCCGCCAAGATCTCTGGCATTGCGGACTCTGTTGCTGAAATAAACCTGATGGATCGAACCGGTGGTCTTGAATGCTCCATTTGCAACGGCAGTCCCATCGCTATCTGTTACTGTATAATGATAAGTTGAATTAGGGACAAGGTTCAAAAGATCCTGCTTGGAAACTCCTGCTGACAGGGAATATTCACGGCTCCATTCCTCATCCCAGACCTTAAGCGTAGTCTTGCCCGTATAGCCATTGAGATCCCAGCTGATTGTCACCGATGGTGGTATGTCTGCCTCTCCAGGACCTCCGCCAGGGTAATTTTTGATATAGGAAGTGGTCTTGTCCTTATAATCCACATTATAGGTTACCTCATCCATGAATTTCTGCACATATGCATTGGTAACCTGGTAAGACTCCAGATTACTGTCATTGCCTGTACCCTCATCTGAACCTACGCCGAGAAGGCTGCCAGCCAAAGTCTTTGATAATGTCCAGTTGTTGTCATCTGCCTCAATGTTCCAGTACATTGCTCCAAGAAGTCCCTTGCTCTTGATGAAGTCGGCCTTAAGAGCCAGAGACTTGGCATTATCATAGCAGATAACCATATTGCCGCCTGCATCCACGAGATATGGAACCTTGGACTGGTCATCCCAGCGCTCGGTATATGTGCTTAAATAGCTTGAAGCCAGGTCAACGTAATCAACGCTTTCACCCTGAGCCGGCTTACCATAAAACGGAACACCGAGAACAAGCTTCTCATATGGTACTCCTGCCTGATAATGCTTCTCTACAGACTCCGCACAGCTGTTCTTTGTCTTGGAAGAAGAGTACAGCGCAGAATGATGATATGGAGGTCTTCCCATATCATAGGTCATGATATTTACAAAGTCAAGGTATTGCGTCACATTTTTGAAGTCATAATACTTCACGCCTGCATATGTTGCGATAGTGAGAAGTCTGTCTTTGCCGAGTGTCGCCCTAAGGTCTTTCATCAGCAGGGTAAAGTTGCCGATGTCATTTGGCGATGACGAAATACCTGCAGAAGAACTGCCAGGGTATTCCCAATCGATATCGATACCGTCAAGACCGTAGGTCTTTACAGCTGCCAGACAGTTCTCTGCGAATTTTTTTCTGTGATTTGCATCGGCTGCCATCTCACTGAAGTTGCCTGCACCCCAACCTCCGACTGAAAGCACCACCTTCAGGTTTGGATTCTGACTCTTCAACGCAACTATCTTTCTGAGACGTTCCGGTTTCTTTACATCAAGGCTCTCGAAGTCATTCTTGATGAGCGCAAATGCATAATTTATGTGCGTAAGCAAAGTCGGGTCCGGCATACGTGTGTCCCAATATGTTGCATAGCCTACGATAACAGGCCCTCCTGTAGGTGCTGGAACCGGGTCTACAGGAGTTTCAGGAGTCTGAGGGTCATCAGATGGATTCTGCGTATTGTTATCTTTTCCTTGTTCCCAATTAGGGGGAGGTATGATAAATCCTGGATTTGGATCAGTGCAACTTGTCAGCGCAATCGTGAGGATCAAAAAGAAAAGGAGAGTCTTTGTAAATTTCATGTTCTTAATGTCGGTTATATTGGCAGTGGCCGGGAATTTCCCAGCCACCGCAATCTTAAAATTCTGCTACAGTCCTGAGAACTTGACTTTATGCAAAAGGGAGAACTGCTCATCTCCACAGTCTTCACCGACCCAGATGCAGCCGTTCTTCTTGTCCACACAGATTGCTTCAGGGTTCCAATCAGCGAAATCGCCGATATAATACTTGGCAATCAGCCTGGTGGCAGCACCGTCGAACAGATAGATTGTGTAAGGATCATATTGCGGCTTCTCACTGTTGGAGTTGGAGTCGATCACCCACAGCCAATCGTTCTCTTCGTCATAGTCCAGACCTGCAATCTCGGAGATGTTGGAACATACCGTACGAAGGCTCTTCTTCTCCTGCAACTTGCCGTCCAGAGTGTAGCGGAACAGAGTGGCTCCTGTCTGGGTTCCCAGCAGAAGTTCGCCCTTATACCAGGCGATGCCCTCCACGCCGGAGTTGCCCATGTCGCTCGCTCCGTCCACTACCCAGTCAAAGTTGGTCTTGGAGTTGTAACCCGGAGCCGGTACCACATAACCGGAATTGGAAGTTGACTCCAAGCCGACATACATCGTGCCCGTAGCCGGATCCATGGCAAGTGCCTCCATTTCAGCGCTCTTGTCCCAGTGGAGACTGAAAGTTCCATCGAAATTGATACGATACAATCCACCGTTGTCGTCACAGCCCCACAGGAAGTCACCATCCTTGCTCAAACACAGACCAGAGAGTTCCGGAATCCACTTGCCATCACTGGTCTGGAGTTTCTTGGAGAATTCCACCTTGCCCATCTTAGGCGCTTCTTTCTCCGGAACCCACTCGTCCGGGCGTTCGTACTTGCCTGGAGCATCCGGATTTCCGTCCATGGCATGCTTGACCGCATGGCGGAGTGTACCATTCTTGTCATCAAGACGATACTCCCAGATCATTGCACCAAGCATATTCCTGGACTTGAGGAATTCCACCTTTGCATTTACGGATTCTATGTCCTCGTAGCTGGCGTACATCTTGCCAAGGGCGTCGGCAAGGTATGGCACCTTGGCCACATCATCCCATACACGGTAGTTCTTGCCAGCCACGCTCTTACCATCACATGTCCCGTTGAAGAAGATGTCTTCAAGGTCACCATAAGTAACCGAACCAGGATAATAGTTGCTGGTGGTTTGCTTGTAACCGTCACCGTGACCGTAGAATGGAATACCGAAGTTCATCATCTGGTAAGGGATACCCTGCTGGCCGTGGAAGATATTGTCAATAGCCTCCTGGCAGGTGCGGGAACCGGCAATGGAGCTACGGTAGAGAGGAGAATTGTGGTAAGGAGGGTTGCCCTCGTCATAGGTCATCACATTGATGTAGTCAACGTACTGCAGGGCACCTGCGTTATCAGTATATTTTCCGCTTGAAGAAGCCGCGTAGGAAAGTATCTTGTCCGGCATTGCCTCCCTCATTTCCTTGAGAAGGGTGATGAAGTTGTACCAGTCAGAAGGGTCGGCGCCATTGACATATTCTCCGTCCTTGGCCGCATAGGTAGGATACTCCCAGTCTATGTCGAAGCCGTCAGTTCCGTACATCTCCGTAATAGCCACGCAGTCTTCCACAAAAGCTTTACGTTTTGCTTCATCACGAGCCATCTGGGACCAACCATCTGCATTCTTGCCCCAACCACCCATCTGGAACTTGACCTTAAGTTCCGGATATTGGGCTTTGCAGGCAACTAACTTCTGCACCAGGGTAATGGTTTTGGCAGGGATTTCATATCCTGTTCCGTTCACCTTGTCCTTGAAACGAACGTGTCCCACATTGATATGGGTAAAGTTTCTCACTTCTTCCAGGGACGGGAACCAATCATCCTTGGTGTACTCCGTATAGTAGATCTCTATGATAGGAGTGATACCGATACGAGCCTTACGCTCCGGGCTATCCCAAGGATTGTCGGCAGGAAGGTCAGGTGTATCCGGATCCGCACCGGGATCTTCAGGATTGAAAGGATCCCCCGAAGGGATCTCTCCCGAATTCGGCTTGGTATTGGGATCAGGAACAAGCATTCCCATTCGATCCTGAGTGCAGCCGCATACCGCTGCCAGGAAAACCAGCAGCGGCAGCAGCAATATAAACCTGAATCTACTTTTCATGGTAAAGGATTATTATTCAGCAGATTCCGCTACGCAACGTACGCTACCGCCACGAGAGCGAACCTGGCCGGAACGCTGGAACTTGGTACCATCGTCAGTGTAGCCATACATACCATAACCGTTCACGGTACCACTATCCCAACGTCCAGACCATACAAGAGTACGTACTCCTGCCTTCTTCTGCCCCTCTGTACCTTCATCCATATAACCGGCAAGAGGGAAGATCATAGTACCAAGGGTATAGCAGCAGTTATCAGTATCAACTGCAAAATAATCTCGATCAACCAAGTTGCCATCCCAAAATCCACATGATTTATTACGTTCAGGAAGCATGTAGCCAACCGGACATGGGTCATAAATACTCTTTTCAGTTTCACCCCAGAGTTTACCAACAGCGTCAGTTATCTCCGGCAGCCAGTCTTTGCTGTTTTCGTTCTTGGTCACATAAACGGTAGGATTCTTGATTGCTTCCTCAACTGTCATAGGGCCTGCCTGACTGGTCATTTCTGTACCGGCTACGGTAATGGCACCAGCACCGTTTACCACACCAAGGCCTGGGAACGGATCCTTGCGGCCCCACTCATAAAGAAGACCGAAGGACTCTACTGTTGCGACTTGATCAAGAGCTGCAGGTGTATCTACAAGAGCTCCAAGGTTTCTGCTCATTGCTGGCTTGACAGAATAATTCTGCTCAACAGCGTCAGTGACCGGAGTAGCAGGAATCCAGATGTGCCAGCTCCAGAGAACCTCATCATTGGCATCAAGGGCAGCGATGAGAGCATTACCAGGCTTCAGTGTTGAAGGAGTAGAGAAAGTGATGAAGTCATCTGAATAGTCAACAGAAGCGATAACGCTGTTGGCAGTCACTACCTCCTGATTATTCCATGTTTCCCAAAGGAGAGCAGCCTTTGCAACAGCTCCGACACTTTCCTCAGTATTACCCTTCACGAGCGGGAACTTGTATTCGCCAGCCTCACTCACGATGTAGCAGTTCGCGGTTCCATTCTTACCAAGATTCTTAGGACCTTCCTCAATTGCAGAATTGATTACAATGTTCACGAAAGAAGTAAGACCTACCTTAGAGTCAGCATATGCAAGGAGAACTGCGCTCTCTGTAAGTTTGAGAGGAGTAATGACGATGTTTGCGTCGTCTACCTCAACCTTGAAAGCCTTTGGATTGTATCCCGATACATTAACCTCTGTTCCGGCAGTCTTTGCAGACACGGTGTAAGGAATAGTGATCGGATCCATAGTCTCATACTCGAATTCTGTAGTGGCGATGTTCAGCCTGAAGGCTTCAGCGAACGGAATGTTCACTGTTGATCCGTCAGACAAAGTCAAGACAACAGCCTCGTCGGTAACCGCAAGGTCAGTGAAGATGCCATCCTGGAGAGTAGCACCGCCGGTATCATCGCTTGATACAACGGGTCCGAGGTTAGTCTTCTTGCCATTGATCTCGACAAACAGGTTTCCTTCTTCATCGATGGAGAAGACAGGAGTCTGGTACACAGGCACCTCTTCACCATCCACCTTGATGGCGATACCATCCACCGCCCATACCAGCTGGCCGGCACCGTCACGAATTACGGAGAACACAGGACCTTCAGACGGATCAGTCGGAACAATATTGAAGTGTACTACATTGCCGTCAGTGTAAGTAACTGTGATTCCAGTGGTGCGTCCTGTTTCCGGATCCTTATACTCTTCTACCTTGCGAACGAACTTGCCATCACCTACAGCGGACTGAAGGGCCGAAATGTCGTTCTCCAGCTTGCTGATTCGAACGTCCAATCCATTGATCAGATCTCTAAGGCCAGTGTCGTCATATTCCATGGCGCAGCCCACTGTCAGGAGCGCCAGCACAACGAGAGTAAAAAACTTTTTCATATGGTTCTATATTAGTTATTAGTTACAAATTATTCTACGGTACAGCGCACTGAACCAAGACGGGCTTTCGGTGCGGAGCCGAATTTAAAGGTACCCTTGTCGTAGCGAAGGTCAGCGCAAGGTCCCTTGGCATCATCGGATGACTGAGAAGTCCAGTACAGGGTACGGGTACCCACCTTCGCGAGGGCGTCCACACCGTAGTCGTCACGGTAACCGGCAATCGGGAAGACAGATGCCTCTGGAGAGCCAAGCTTGAGCCATCCGGCTGCGCTGTTGATGCCCCATCCCGCCTGTGCAGTCAGGTCACTTGACCAGAACGGATTGGCAGTGATCTTCTTCGGCACTCTGTAACCCGGAGGACACGGATCGTAGATGGTCTTTTCGGCATCTGCCCACAACTCGTTGTTCGGAGTCAGGCACCAATCTCCGTTGTTGATGTGACCGAGCAGACGCGGATCAGCAATAGATTCCTCAAGGGAAATCTGACCTTCTGCCAAAGTTTCAGGAACCCCGTAATAGGTCGCAGGGCTTTCGCCATTGAATTCAGCAGCCGCTGTGAACGGATCCTTGCGGCCCCATTGGTACATCATGCCATATGAAGTCGGATCCACCTGTCCGTCGGTCGCAGCAGTTGCTACGAGGGCACCCAGGTTACGGTCCATAATATCTACACCCATGATGCCACCGAAGTTTGCGGTCACGATACTTGTCGCTGGAATCCAGATGTGCCAGCTCCAGAGGATATTGCCGTTCGCATCCTTAGCGACAACCATCGCGTTGCCGGCTTTCAGAGCCTCCGGCGTACGGATGATTATGTAATCCTCAGCGAATGAAGCAGAGGCAAGCACGCTGTTCTGTGTAACCTCTGATGCGTCGTTCCAAGTCTCCCAGAGAATCTCGGCAGACTCCACATCAGGGATATAGTTTGTAGGCTCATTTCCATATACCGCCTTGAACTTGTAGGTACCCGGCTCCTCAATGATATAGCAGTTCGCGTTACCGACCATATCCAAATCCTTGACATCGCTGGAGAACGGATTGTCATAATGCTGGATGTCTTCAGTGATGTCACCGATATTCACAATGCCGCCGCGTGCAATCTCCACAGGATCAGTGTATTTGAATATCTTGGTATAGTCATCCCCTTCTTTGAACTTCACAACGAAGCCTGACTTGAAAGCAGTGCCTTCCGGCAGGAAAACCATGAGTTCAGAATCGTTGATGGTTCCGTCCATCTGGAGAATTGGATTTCCTACATACTGCTTGTAGTTCTGCTCATTGTCGGTAATCTTCACCTGCAGGAACTCATATCCGATCGCGTCCTTCTTAGGAGTTGATATGGTATATCCGTCATAGTTTCCGTCCACTGACATTGTCAAGAGGCCGCAGATATTCTGGAACTGGAAGGTATCTTCGTTGTTGCACGCCGCCATGATCTGCGCATTGGAGGTCGTGAACTGACTATAGAAGAAGCAGTGCTTGAGGTTGTTCACAAATGACGCCGGATAAGAGGCATACAGGGTGCTTGAGCAGTCTTCTCGCTTATATGGATAAAGTCCGCTCACCTCAACAGTCGCAGCCTTGCCGTCATCAGAAATGTCGTCGGCTGCAAGAGTGACAGTCACCTGATTCTTGGCATATTCGCCATGAACCACGATCTGATCGCCGGCCACCCAAGCTGTCTTCAGAGCATCTGGCACCTCCTCGCCCTCCCCGAGAGTGAATTCAGGGAGGACAAAAGTGAGCGTACGGGTCTCCGGTTCCACTTCAGGCACCCCTGGAACCGGACCTTCCGGATCAAAAGGGTTCTCGTTGCAGGCGAAAAGCGGGAGAATGACTGCGCAAAGAATCGCTATGTTGTAAATCTTTTTCATAATCTCATTCATTTTAAGGTCCTTTGTCTAGTCTTCCCAATTCATCGGAGGAGTGTATTCGTACCACTCAAGGACAGCGGAACCGGAGTTCTCGTTATCCACACCGATGTAAATATTGAAGCCAGTTCCCCAAGTAATGGTACGGAGCAGCGTCTCTGATGTGTCGAAGCTGTTTGTCTCCACGCCGTTCACCAGGTAGGTGACATGGCAGTATCCTGCACCGCTAGGGTCAAACTTGTAGGTAATTTCCACAGGCTGAGTAAAATCTACGGCAGTATAGGCCTCTATAGTAGGCTTATTGCCGTCGCCTGCAGCGTTCACATCATAACCGATCTTGCCGTCGGCCGGACGGATGTCGGCCTTGAGTTCGGCACCCTCGTCGAAGCAGAACCAGTGGCGCACGCGAACTCCTGTCGATGATGCCGGATTCTGCGTGATGGAGCTCCAGTGGAAGGTGTAGTTACCGAACGGCATGCTGCTGTTGTGCAGGCGGGACTTGGCAGTAAAGAGAGTTCCTCCAAGATCCTTGCTGTAAGACGGCGCATTAGTCCAGTCTGAACTCCAGTTGCCGAGTTCATCGCTGTTGAACGGTACGCGGACTGGTGTAATCTTGTATGCCTGCTTCACCTTGATCTCCTTAACAGCGGCATAGTCGCCTTCGTTGACAACTACGTTCTTGAGGAGAATAACCGCGCTGCGAAGACCTTCAGTATCGTTCTGGGTGAAGGAGAGCTGGATCTTGCCGTCGCCTTCGCCGGTTGGTGTGAGGATCTCAAACCAGTCATCAGACTCTGATTCCTTCGTAACAACCCAGTTGGCGTTGGACTGAACATCCAGTTCAGCAGCAAGCTGATCATAGCCGGCGCGGATCTCGGTAGAGAGCGGAACCAACTGAACACCGTCCTGAGTGAACTTGATGAGACCTACGGCAACATCGTGGCGGTCGAACACGGTCACCTCAGCATAACGAAGTTCTGAGGTGTTCTCTGCAGCGCTCACAGTAACAATGCCATTGCCGTTTCCGGTGGCACCTTCAGTAACTTCTACCCAGTCACCGTCAGTGACACGAACACTCCAATCCTGGTTGGAATCTATGTGGATAAAGTGATCGCCACCCTGCTTGGTAACATCCTGATCAAGGTCTTCCTCTGAGATTGTCAAGAAAGCACTACCTTTCTGGCGGACAACGATTTCCTTACCCACCCAGTAGTCACTCTTGATGATAATCTTATCTTCCCTGTCATCAAGGGCAATATTGTCGTAGTACTGCACGCGGACAGTTGTGGCTTCTGCCTTTCCTTGATGCACGAGATCAGGATCAGAGGCTTCACCCTCCTCCTCGCTGATGATACACCAGTCCGGATGTGCGCTCGTAATGGTCCAAGGCTCGGAAGATACCACCATGATGGTGAAGGCCTTGGCTCCGTACGCAGGCAGGTCGTAGCTATCCTCCGCGCGGTAACGTAAGTCCACAATCTTCATGGGCTCATCTACCTTCTGCTGGCAACCGCCGAGCCCTGAAATCAGGGCCACGGCTGCGCAGATTATCAATAAATATCGTTTCATAATAAATTACAATTATTCAGCGATTGGAGTAATTGTGCAAGACTTAAGTATATAATAAGAGCCGTCGTCGACTGCATCATAGAATCCGAAGAACCATCCTCCCATATCAGGATTTGCCTCATTAAATGGACAACCAATATCAAGCTTGAAGACCTCTTCATCATTCATTCCGAATACAAATGTCTCAGGTTTGAATTCAAACTGATATGACTGCATTGCATTCATCTGCTCAACAGTAAGAGTGTTTGCACTATTATAATACTCACTATTACCAGTAACCACCTTGTCACGAAGTCTCATCTTACCCTGTGACATCCAGTTGCCAAAGTCACCTCTTTCCATAGAGAAGAACCAGAACTGACCCTTCTCTCCCCAATGCATCTCCTCTACAACGATATTGGCAGAGAAGTGTGTAAGACGATCCTTAATCTCAACCCTTCCTTTATCTGCGCCTGATACCTTTACAGAACCATCCTCAAGAAGTTCGCAAGATCCGGTAAGCTCAAAGTTCACGTCCTGAGTGATCTCGACGCTCTCTGTAGCTGTGCCTGCAACGATGTTGACGAGGCCTTTGCGCGGAGCGAAAGAGCTGTTGAAACCAGCCACAACCTTGAAATGGGAGTCATCTACCTTCTCTACGGTGAAGCCTGGAACATCAGTCTGAGGCTCCCAGCTCTTGGTAGTGTTAACCTCGATGAGCAGCTCACCTCCCAAACGATTGATGGCAGGGTCTTCCGGAGCTATGATCTCGAAGGTTGCACCAGACTGGAAGATCTCGAACTCGTGAGACTGTCCGCCCGCAGTCACGGTAATCACAGCGCTACGGTTGACATCCTCGTTAGGAGTAGCTGTTACATTGATTACTGTTACATTGTTGCTGCCTTCGCCTGATTCCTTGTCGAAAGAAACCCAGTCCTTATCTGCACTCACTGTCCAAGGGAGGTCAGTGCGGACCTTCAACTGCTGAGTTGCTCCTGCGCCAGAGAACGTACCGGTAATTTCAGTGAGGTCGAAGGTTCCCTTCTGCGCGATATCGAAGGATTCCTCGTCATCGCCGGCAACGACAGTCACAGTTGCGACGCGCTCGAGCACGTCACTAGGCTCTGCTGTGGCAATGATGGTGATGGTTCTTCCGTCCGGATCAGGCTGGCCGTTCTCACGATTGAATGAGAGCCAAGACACGTCAGTACGTACTTCCCACTCCATGTTTGTATTGATGGTGAAGGAAAGAGGACCGCCTGTCGCCACAAAGTCCTTAGAAATCGGTGTCACAAACAACTTGCCCTTGCGGCTCTGGTTGATTGTGATGGTGTAATATTGGTTGATGCGTTCGCCCCTGACGGTCAGGGTTGCGGTACGATCTTCCCCACTTTCATTGTCAGCCACGCTCACGACCACGTCGGAGATAAGGCTGGAAGATGAGCTGGAAGATGGCGTAACGGTGCACCACTCTGCGCCGCTGGAACGTGTGATGGTCCACGGCGTGTTGGAACTCACGTTGAAAGTCACGTTGTCCGCGTTCGTTGAAGGGAACGAATAGCTGTCCACAGCGTCACAGATCAGCCTCAGGTTCGCCAATTCCTTCTCTGGGGTCATCTGCGTGTCAATATCAAACTGCTGGCAGGCAGCCGCAGTCAGGAAGATGGACAAGCTTGCAATGATTCTAGTTAGTGTTTTCATATATCGATAGTTTTTATCCAAGGTTGACGACTGCTACCAGCCGGTATTCTGAGGGTTGAGGTTTGGATTACAGAAGAGCTCGCTCTGTGGAATCGGGAACAAGTTCTGACGTGCAGACCAAGTACGAGTCTCGACAGTCATACGCCTGTAGTCACTCTTACCACCGCTGCGGGTGATTTCCACACCGTCGATCTGTCCCTGTGTAGCCTGGCCGATGTTCCAGCGGCGCACGTCCCAGAAACGATGGTCTTCGAACGCGAACTCCACACGCCACTCGCGGCGCACAGCCTCACGGAAATCACTCTGTGAAGTTACTGTCACGTCAGGCATACCAGCGTTTGCGCGGACCATGTTCAGAGCTTCAAGAGCGCTGACAGTGAACTCTCCTGCTGTTGATGTCGGACTTCCGAGATACTCATTCATAGCCTCAGCATAAGTCAGGAGAGCCTCCGCATAGCGGTAAACAATCCACTGGTGCTTGTTGCTCACAGAGTTCTCCGGAGTGAAGCTGGTGCTTTCCTGGATGTAACGGCGGAGATAGTATCCTGTTGGAGAACCTAAGTCATTGCGGGTTGCTGAGTAGTCCTTACCGCCTACGAAGGTCTCGATTGTGGATCCCTTGAACGACATACCATCAGCGAGGATTGCACGCGCAAAGCGTGGATCGCGACCTTCATACGGCTTGGTGATGTCGAAGTCAGGATCGGAAGTCTGCCAACCGTCTGAACCGAGCGTGATATCATAACCATTCGCTGTCTGGAACGCATCAACAAGGTTCTGAGTAGGATAAGTACCTGACATGTAGGTACGCTGTCCCTCAGTGAAACGAACCGGGAAGTTATACAGCTCGAAGCTGCTGCTTTCCGAACGCATGATCGCGAAGATCACTTCCTGTGAGGTATAGTTGTTGGCCTTCTCATCAGGATCCAACCTGTAAACATTCAGTTCCATGATTTCCTTGGCAGCGGCTGCGGCCTTCTCCCACTTTGACTTGTCACCTGAAGGGTTGTGAAGTGGACTGGCAGCATACAGGAGAGCCTTGGTCTTCACAGCAAGGGCGAAACCTCTGGTGACACGGCCGGTCTCATCATCCAGCAAGCCCACATAGGTGTCAGGCAGATTTTTAGCTGCCTCGTCACACTCGGTCACGATGAAGTTAATGACCTCATCGAAAGGAGTCTTCTCGATCATGTTGGCCTCCTCGGCAGTCAACATAGTCAGCGGCATCGGGATGTCGCCGTATCGACGAGCCAGTTCGAAGAAATAATACGCACGCAGAACCTTTGCCTGGTACGGATAGTACTTGAGGTGCTCCAGCCAACGCTGGTACTTGGTGTCGTACTGGTACATCGACAGGTCCACGGTCTTGATTGACTCAAGGAACTCGTTGGCCGAACGGATTCCACTATACATAGTGCTCCACTTGTCGTCCACCGTGTTCAGAGCGCTCCAAGTACCATTGGTGAAACGCTGCACGCTTGCATCAGGATCACCGTATTCAGCATCGTCAGAGCCACAGTCGCGCAGGGCGTCGCTCACGTCGTAGATATTCTTATTCGGCATATATCCATAGATATTGGTGAGCATCTTCTGGATATTGCTGTATGTAAGGTACATGTCGTCACGACTGTAGTCGCTCGAAGATTCGTCGAAGTCCAGGAAATTGCAGCCAGTCGCAAGGAGGGCTACAGACAAAATATAGAATAACTTTTTCATCTCTTTTCCTGTTTAGAAGTTGAACTTGATACCGGCCCAGAAGACTCTGGTAGAAGGATAGTAGGCTCCTAACTGCTCAGGATCGGCAAATTTGATATTGTCCAGGCTGAACAGGTTGGTTCCGGTCAATGTGACGGTTGCGTCACAGACTTTCATCACCTTCTTCGGAATAGTATATGATATGCCCAGATTGCGCAGCTTGATGAAGGAACCGTCGCGGTACCAAAGCGAGTTTGCCTGGTAGTTGTTCGGGTTCTCCTGAGTAGTCAGGCGCGGCATCGTAGCGTAAGCCTCGCGGCCAGGTGCCCAAGTGACTTCACGGTCCAGGAATGTCTGGGAAATGGTTCCGTTAGACACAAGCGGCTGGTACAGTGGAGAATCCAGGAGATCGATTGTGACACCTGTCACGCCCTGGAAATCCGCATACACCTTGAAATTCTTATAGCTTGCATGGAGGCCGAAACCGAACTGGAGAAGCGGTGTCGAACTACCGAACATCTTCACGCGGTCCTGCTTGTCGATGACACCGTCACCGTTCTGGTCGCGATACTTAAGGTCGCCAGGACGGACAGCGCCGAAGGTCTGCTGCGGGCTGTTGTTGATTTCCTGCTGATTCTGGAAGATACCGATGACCTCAAGACCATAACACTGGTCCACAGGATTACCCTTGTGATAGAGGTAGTCGTACATCTGGTAAGCCTGGCCATCGTTAATCACTTCGGTGAACAGCCATCCGCCGTTTGCGTATACGCCATAGTCGAAGTCTCCGTGACGGTTGTTCCAAGAAACAGAAAGGTCAACACCTTTATAAGTATATTCGCCGATGCTCTGCTCGTTCACGCCAACACCAATCACGTCTGAGATGTTGGATGGTGAGATGAGGATGTTACGGCGGTCCTCAGCGAAGCCTTCTGCATTGATCATGAGTCGCTTGTCAAAGAGACCCAGGTCTACACCGAATGTAGCCTTGCGTGAGAGCTCAGGAGCCAGCGTTACGGCAGCCATATCACCCTCTGTGCGGCCGCTGTAACCCGAACCGCCATTAGGACCAAAGTAATAGCTGTTGCCGCTCACATAGTTCTGGCGCCAGAGTTCGTGCTCCAGATCGGAGTCAGAACCGCTGAGACCTGCAGAGCCATACGTCTTCAGATACAGATAATTCTTGTCAAGAATGATGTATGCCAAGCTCAAAGCCGGATACACGTTGAAGCGGCTGCCCTTAGGCATGTAGGATGAACCTGAGTAGTTGACTACTGCATCTGCGAAGAAACGCTTCTTCCAGTTATAGCTCACTGTGCCTAGAACCTCCTGTGTCTTGGAAGAGTTGTTCTGTCCGCTGAGGATCCATGAGCGCTGGCGGTATGCGGCATGGGCGTCTATGTGATGGACACCAAAGTCACGCTCCCAGTTCAAGCGAGCCTGGAATTCCATCTTCATCTGCAGGCTGGAGAACCAGTGGCTGTACTCGACAGTCTTGGAATTTGTGCCATAGTACAACTGCTCGGAGAGGATGTAACTCTGGTTACCCTGAGTAGCCACTGTGCTGATAAGCTCTGAATACTGGTATTCCTTAGTAGCATCCTCAGACAAGCGACCGATATAATCGAACGCCACACTAGCGTCAGCTGAAAGACCAGGAACGAACATTCCGAAATCCTGACGGAGCAACATGTCAGCAAGCACCTTGGTCTGAGAATACTGCTTCTGGCCAAGTTCCTGCATCTGGGCTACCGGATTCAAGGCACCGTATAATGAAGTTCCACCATAGATGCCATCGGCCTGCTTCACAGGGAAAGCAGCAGAAGGGAGAGTATACAATGTCTCCTCAATACGACCGCTGTAGTTGCCCTTGTTAAATTCTGCCAGGCGTGCTTTCACGTTGATCTTCATCAATGTGGACTCTGTAATTTTTACGTCCACGTTGGCGCGGATACCCAGACGGTTGTCATAATGGTTCGCGTTGTAGCGGTCGTCTGAGGTAGCCTTCTTATAAAGGAAGTCCTCCTTAAGGTATTCGACTGCAGTAAAATAGCGGAAGTTGCGGTTACCTCCCATGAATGTGAATTCTGCCTGGTGGTTGTCACCGTGGTTACGGTAGACTTCGTTCCACCAGTTCACGTTCGGATAGGCGTACGGATACTGGCCACTATACAAAGCGAGGAGTTCGGATTCGCTGTATTTGACTGGCAGTCCATCCAAAGTACGAGCCTCGTTCATAAGGAAACCATAAGTATATGCGTCCGCAAATTCAGGCGCGCGGAACATAGTCTGATAGCCGTACTGGTACTTTGCGGTCACCTTAAGCTGAGAATCCTTACCGCGTTTGGTGGTAATGGAGACAACTCCGTTGCCGCCTTTCACGCCATAGAGGGCGGAAGCAACCGCGTCCTTGAGGACTTCAACCTTATCAATCTCGACACCATCAAGGTCATCTAATGAACGGGGAACACCGTCCACCAGTACGAGCGGGCTGTGGCCATGCAGGCGAAGGGTCAGCTTCAGTTTGGACTGATTAGAGTCATATACACTGGAACTGTTCTTTACCAGGAGGCCGGATAACTGCCCGTAAAGGGCGTTAGCAATATCCACTTCAGGACTCTTCTCGAAGATGTTCTCGCACACGGTCGGATTACCGTTAGCCTGGAGTCTGAACAGGTCTCCCAGGTCAACGGAGTCCAGTTGCGATTTGGTATTCTGTGCGAAAACCGTCGTACCGGCGAGCAGAAGCGGAAGGGTTATGTATGCTAATAATCTTTTCATATTCGTGCACATTTTAGATTACCAACCCGGATTCTGGGTCATTCCGTAGCCCTTGTTAATCTCTATCGCAGGGATTGGGGCAAGATACCACTTGGTATCCCAGCTGGTGTACCACTTACGAGGCGGATACGCTTCCTTTTCCTTGAAGGTGAAGACTGTCGCCGAAGTGTTGCTGTCGCCGTAAGACGTCAGACCCTTGAGCGTAGTAGTGAAGGCCTCGGTCAAGCCCCAGCGGACCATATCGAACCAACGGACCTCTTCAAAACCGAACTCGAGTTCACGCTCCAGGATGAGAGCCTCGCGGAATTCTTCCTTCGTCATACCCTCAGGAAGACCAGGAAGACCGACGCGGGCGCGTACGGCGTTCACCCATGTGTAAGCCTTATCGGATGGACCGCCATCGGCCTCGTTGTAAGCCTCAGCGCAGTTCAGGAGCACTTCAGCGAAACGCATGAATGGCCAATGCTGCGGCTGTGATCGATCGGTATTCTGCTGCAGGACGAACTTCATCATCAGGAAGCCTGGACATCCATCCTGGTGATACTTGTGGTTGTCATAGGCACGGCCTACTGAGCCATCCCTCCAAATGTCGCCTGGAACGCAGACGTTCTCATAGAGACGAGGGTCGCGGGTCTCAGAGAAAGTAGCTCCATTGACTTTCAGCGTACCCATTGGGTCTGGCTTAAAGAACGGATGCTCAGGCCATTCTTCTTTACTCTCCCAAGGGAAATCCTCTGGGAACGACGTTCCGTCTGCCCACGGGAACTTGTTCACCCAGTTAAGGGATGCTCCACTTCCGTAAGAACCCTGCACCTCGTAATGCTTATCATTGTAGCTGGTGCTGTTGGACTTGCGGATGGAAATGATGCTCTCTGTGGTTCCGCGCTCATAGTAACCCTTGCGGTAAGCCAAACGGTAAGATCGAGGACTGATCAGACCTGTCAAGGCATCTGGCTGAGCTTCGCACAAAGCGTAGTGACCGTTAGACAGCAGCTCGCGCATGAACTCATCCGCTGCAGCCTTCGCAGCCTGCCAACGGGCAGCATCATAGTTTCCATAACAAGTATACTCGTCAGCCTCAGGGTGCCATTTCTCATCAGAATTGAAAGTAGGCGAAGCGGCGAAGCACAAAACACGTAGCTTGAGTCCCAATGCAGCGGCGCGGGTCATACGACCGTCATCCACAGCGCTTACAGACCACGGAAGATCCGGAACGGCCTCGTCACAAAGACTTACGATGTAATCAACTGTCTCTGCAAATGTGTTGCGCGGATAGACCATTTTCTCGGCAGGGTCGACTGCATGATCCAAGATAGGAACGCCGCCCAAGTAACGGAGCATGTTCGAGTAGGCAATGGCCATGCAGACCTTAGCTTCAGCCTTCTTCTGAGCAAGGAGGGCAGGGTCAGCGTCAGGAACGCGGTCGGCATTCTCCAGGAACAGCCAAGCGTAGCGGATCACGTGGTAATCCTTCTCGCTACCGAAGCGGTAGTTCTCACCACCGGCATAGGAACCGGTCAAGTTGGCAGAAAGACCACCAGAATAATATAGGTTGTTCGGACCGTCGCTGTCCGAATGCTTATTGCTGATGAAGTGGTCGGTGATGGACTCCAGGAAATCGCCTCCCATCTTGGAATCGAAATCAGAGATCAGACCATAAGGGAGATAATAATAAGCCGAAGTCAGCACCTTGTCGGCGTCTTTCACGGTTGCAAACAGGGTGTCAATAGTGGCGCCGGAAGTTTCCGGAGCCTGAGAAAGACCGGCGTCTCCCAATTTCATGCTCTCACAAGCGACCACACCAGCGCCCACAAGGGCGATTGTTAAAAGTTGTGTTATTTTTTTCATGGTACGCTCGGTTTAGAAGTTGATGTTAAGGGCAAGGTTGTAAGTCTTCACCAACGGGTACTGTCCATCAGATGACTTGGATTTAGCTTCCGGATCCTGCAGTTTCATTTTAGAGAGAGTCCAGAGGTTGTATCCTGTGAACATCAAACCCAGTGAGTTGATGCCCAACTTATCCAAGAAGCGGCTGCGGGAGAAAGTATAACCAAAGCTGGCGCTCTTCAGACGGATATAGGATGCATCCACAGTCCAAAGAGTTGAATCCATGGAGTTCCACGGGTAGTTGGTCTTGGTGAAACGCGGCAGGGTACCGTCCTCACGACCAGGGGCCCATGGGTTGTCGTTGTCAATCCAGGAGTTCTCCGCGAAAATATTCAACAGACCGCGGTGACCAGAGTTTGTGAACGGAATACGATAGTCATCATTCCATACACGGCTCACATTTGTGGCAGCCACCCAGTTCAGATTCAGGTTGAAGCCCTTATATCCAAACTTCCAGTTGGAACCGAACACGTATTCCGGACGGTTCGGATAACCGTCGTACATTCTGTCGCGTCCGTCAATGATGCCGTCACTGTTGAGATCCTTGTACATACAGTCACCAGGGTATACTGCATTGGAAGGCTGCGGCAGGTCTGGATTCAGGCGCATCACGCCGTCAGCATCAGTGTAGAAGTCACTCTTCTGGTACAGACGGTCGAATTGGTACAACAGGTAACGGCCGGTAGGACCACCTGTCTCGCGCTGGTATTCGTACTCAGGTTCAACTTCGTCCTGGAAGATAATCTTGTTACGGGCGAAAGTGACATTGGCATTGAGGTCGTATGTGAAATTACCTATACGGTCATTCCAGCCGACTTCGAGTTCAAAACCCTTGTTATTCACTATACCGAGGTTCATGTTCGGGAGTGATGTCGCAATGATCGACGGCAGCGAATTAGGAGTAATCAGGATACCTGTGCGGTGCTCATAGAAGAGATCGCCGGAGAAATGCAGACGATAGTTCAGCAGGTCAAAGTCCAGACCAATGTTGGACTTGAGCGCAGTCTCCCAGGTCACTCCGTTGTTACCCGGTGTACCCAATTCATAACGAGGAACACCGTCGCTCTTGTTCACACCAAAGTAATACGAACCAACATCATTCCAGACACCGTCCATGTACATGAATCGTACTGAATTACCCTGGTCGTTACCTACGAGTCCGACAGAAGCGCGGAGCTTGAGGAAATCAACCCAGCCAACCTTCTCCATGAAATTTTCCTCGGAAATAACCCAACCCAGGGAAGCTGACGGGAACAAACCGTAGCGTGTCTTACCTGGAGCGAAGTTTTCAGAACCGTTGTAACCGGCAGAGAAATCTACGAGGTACTTATCGTCATAGCCATATGTAGCGCGAGCTACCCAACCCACGTAACCGTATGGGAGCCAGCTATATTTTGACGGATAGTAGTCACGGGACTGATTGTACAGGAGAAGACCGCTTACTGAATGTTTTTGAGCGAACTTGCGTCTGTAGTCGATACGGGCTTCCAAGTACCAGCTCTTGTCGTCGTCAGTTGACTCGCTATAACTCAGGGTTGGCTGACTGCCGCTGATCACAGGGACATAAGTACGGTCAAATGCCGGATCGGATATATCCATGCCAGAACCGTCGACCCATGAAGCGTATTCGATGGTCTGGTGATAACCCCCGGAACCAGTACGTTTCTTGGTCAGGGACATGTCTGTATCATAGGAGCCCATGACTGAAGCACTGAGACCTTCTGTGATGAAGTCCAGTCTCTGGGTAATGGTCATATCCATTCCGAGGGTTGTCTTATACTTGCTCTGATAACCAGACCAGTAGTAATATTCCCAACCGTTCCACTTGGTAAGACCGTCCGGGAGTGCATCGTATGAAACTACTGTCACCGGCATGCCGTTCACAATACCTGGAGATGCAGTCGGATGGGCCCACAACATCGTAAGCATCCAGATGTTGTCACGACCATCGTTAAGCGGCTCGCGTGTATTACCGATCACACCGCTGATATTGAACTTCATGTCAGTGGTCTCGGTAAGCTTGAAGTCCAGGTTTGCACGGTAGTTATAACGGTTGTAAGCGTAGTTATTATCATAGGTAACTCCAGGAATCTGCTTGAGCAGACCGTTCTGGAACATGTAACCCATCGACACGAAGTAGCGAACCTTGTCCGAGCCACCAGAAATATTGATGTTGTTCTTGGTCTGGAGAAAGGCATCGCGGAACATCAGTTCGTTCCAGTGGGTATTCGGATACATGATAGGATCGGATCCTGTGCGATAAGCCTCGATGGCCTCGCGAGTGAAGTACAGACCTGGATCTGTCTTTCCGTCGTTCCACTGATACACGTTGTAGTAACGGGCGAAATCGTAGCTGTCGCACTGCTCGATGTAAGACATCGGCATCTGAACACCGGTGATTGAACTAACTGAAATCTTTGGCTTACCTGCATCACCTCGCTTGGTTGTGATGATGATGACACCATTCGCACCGCGCACACCGAACACTGCAGTAGATGCCGCATCCTTCAGGACGGACAAGCTCTCGATTTCGTTCGGATCCACTGTGTTCATCGGACGCTCGACACCATCGACCAAGATGAGCGGGCTGGCATTGGATTCACTCAGGGAACCTACGCCTCGGATGTAGATCTTGGCATAGTCTTCACCTGGCTGACCGCTCTCCTGTACTGTGGAGACACCTGGCATCTGACCGGCGAGAACGTTGGTGACGTCGGCTACAGGCGCTTTGACCAAGGCTTTGTTGTCAATGGAGGTCAAGGCTCCTGTAATGGTTGCTCTGGTCTGCGTACCATACGCAACCACAACCGTGGCGTCCAGGGTCTGGGTATCTTCTTGAAGCACGACGGTAAATTTCTGCTTCTTGCCTACGGTAATCACTTCAGTGACGTAGCCAAGGCCAGATACTTCGATCACAGAATTCTCTCCGGGTACGGTAAGCGTAAAACCTCCGTCCATGTCGGCAGCCACACCGGTGGTCGTCCCCTGGATAGTGACAGCCGCACCGATTACCGGTTGTCCTGCTGCATCAATGACATTACCCTTGATGGTAATGCCCCTGCTTTGTGCGAGGGCTGTTGCTCCCCACATTCCCAGGAATAGACACATCAGAGCAGCCAGTTTGGAAAAATGGACTACTTTCTGTTTCATGTTGTTAAATTTTATGTGAGTTAGTTGTATTTGTATCATCGAAATCTGTCGGTACCAGCATGGTACGACAAAAAACGGTGTAACCTCGACAAAGGTAGCACTCAAAAAAATTGAAGATGGATATTTTTGCGTATATTATGGAACAATTTGCGCAAAACAATCCTAATGATTGTTATTTACCGAGCTTTTTTCGCCTATATTCAGTAGGAGTGCACCCCTTGAACTCCTTGAATCGACGAGATATGCTCTTGGTGTCACACTCATCGAGTCTTGCCGCGATATCGGAAACGGAATCATTGGTTGACAGCAGAAGCTGCGCGAAGCGATTGATTCTTTTGGCGGAAATGTAGTTGTAGATGGTCATGCCTGTCATCTTCTTGAAACGGTTTTCAAGAAGTCTTCGGGATATCGGAACACAGTCCAGAATGTCTGACACCGATATCTTCGTATCAAGGTGGGCATGTATGTATCGGATGGCCATCAGGACCTCCTTGTCATTCGTGGCGAAGATAGACGAAGATAACCTCTCAACCACAAACAGAGGTTGAAGGACAATGTCTTCCCCCATGTACGAATGATCCTTCACCATCCTTTCTGCCATGGCCGCGGTAGCCGCACCACCGCGCTCGATGTCGACATTGATAGTCGACATCGAAGGATTGGACATGTTGCATAGGATTTCGTCGTTATCGACACCTATGATAGCCACGTCAAACGGCACATGAATGCCGCATAATTCACAGGCCTGAAGAAGGATGTTGCCCTGGTTATCGTCACAGGCCATGATGGCGATAGGCTTCGGCAGACTTTTCAGCCACGCAGTCAGTTCTGACTGGTCATAATACCACATGTTGTCGATGTTCTGGCCATCGTACATGTAAAAATCAGCATCATCAGGATACGATTCCTTCACTCGTGTCCTGAAAGCATCGCATCGTTCATCGGACCAGCAGACGCCGTTATATCCGAAAAAGCCGAAATTCGTATATCCCTTGGACAGGAAATACTCTGCCGCCATAGTTCCGGTACGGATATAATCTCCAGTGATGTTCGGTATATTATCGAACTTGGCTATATAATCCTGAGCCAAAGCGACTATTCCATTCTTCCTGAACAGGGACACATCATCATCCGGCTCAAACTGAGCGATGACCACATCTGCCCTCCATTCCTTCGCCCATGCAACCACGCCTTCGATTCCAAGCTGACGTTTATAAGACGGTGGCATCTTACACACCACCCATTGTTCCGTGCCTTGGGAGTAGTCTAAGATACCACGAAGAAATCTGTAAGCGAATTGCTCTGTGAAGTCTGTAATGAAGAGCAGTCTCATCAGAAATTATTAAAGTGATGTCTCGAACTCCTTGAGGAAACGAAGGTCGTTCTCGAAGTAGTTACGAAGGTCACGCACCTGCCACTTGAGCATTGCGATACGCTCTACACCCATTCCGAATGCGAAGCCGCTGTATTTCTTGCTGTCGATTCCCGAAGCCTCGAGGACATTAGGGTCTACCATTCCGCAGCCCATGATCTCAAGCCAGCCGGTTCCCTTACAGATGTTACAGCCCTTTCCGCCGCAGATGTTACAGCTCACGTCAATCTCCGCAGAAGGCTCCGTGAACGGGAAGTATGAAGGGCGCATACGGATCTGGGTCTGCGCTCCGAACATCTCACGGGCAAAGAGCAGGATAGCCTGCTTCATGTCAGCGAATGTCACATTCTCGTCAATATAAAGTCCCTCCACCTGATGGAAGATACAGTGTGCTCGTGCAGAGATAGCCTCGTTTCTGAACACACGGCCAGGGCATACGATACGGATAGGAAGAGGCATCTTCTCCATCGCACGCACCTGAACAGATGAAGTGTGGGTACGGAGAAGCACCGGATTGTCGCTGTCATTGATGAAGAATGTGTCCTGCATCTCGCGGGCCGGATGCTCCGGCGGGAAGTTGAGCGCCTCGAACACATGCCAGTCATCCTCCACTTCCGGACCTTCCGCAACATCATATCCGAACTTGCGGAAGATGCTCACAATCTCCTCGCGCGCGATTGACACCGGATGGCGTGATCCCAATGAAACAGGATCTCCAGGCATTGTATAGTCGAATGAAGCAGCACCGGCTGCAGGAGACTCGGCAGCAGCTTCCTTAAGTTCCTCTATCTTTGCAGCCGCAGTATTCTTCAGCACATTCAGTTTCTGACCGAACTCTCTCTTGAGTTCCGGCGCAACTGTCCTGAACTCGTCAAAAAGCGCTGTGATCTCGCCTTTCTTACCAAGGAGACGAACACGAGCCTGCTCGATCTCCTGCTCTGTCTTGCATGACAAAGCCGCAATTTCAGCCATCAAGGCCTCAATTCTCTCTCTCATAAATATATTGTTTTATTCTATTATTACTCTTCTTCAGGATATCCTATGGCTATGGCGCAATACGGACGAAGTCCTTCCTTGATACCGAGAAGCTCGCGGACATAGTCTTCCGCCCTGGCTCCGTCCGGCTCAAGCCTTACGCAAGGACGGCCGTTGATATGCACCCAGCAGCTCACAAGATCCATGGCTGTAACAGCAAGCTGAACGAATGTTGCCGAAATGGCGCAATTGTCCACCCAAAGGTCAGTCTTGCTCTCGTCACCCATGATCACAATGGCAGCAGCCGCGCCTTTCAAGAGGGCAGAGCCGTAGTCCCTCATCTGCGAGAGTGCCTCAAGGGTATCCTTATCCTCGACGATCATGAAAGCCGAGCTCTTGCTGTTTCGTGAAGAAGGTGCAGTCTGTGCAACCTTTACGATAGCATCAAGCACTTCCTTTTCCACAGGTCTGTCGGAATATTTCCTGACGCTGTGTCTTTTCTCAATTACTTCCAAAAAATCCATATGATCCTCCTGATTATTTCTTTCCTTCCGCCTTCATGCGTCGCTTTTCACGAGCCTTCTGTGCCTTTCCCGCACCCTGTCGGAGATAAACAGCCCACTGCTCGTCTGTGAATATCTTCCTGTATGTCGCATCTATCTGCTCCATCCATTTGTCCTGTACCGCCACATACATGGAAGTGTTTTCGATCTTTGCTTTCTTCATCTCCTCGTATTCCGCCATCATCGCAGGGAAATCATGCTTCAGGGTAGAGTCCACATAAAAAGTCTGCCAGTCCTCGAGATCAAGCAGCTTCTGAAGTCTGTCCGCCTCCATTTCAGCCTGCTGATAGATGTCCGGCATCTTCTCCTGCTGCTGGGCAAGGGCCCTGACAGAGAACAAAGCAGACAAAAAAGCCAGCAGAACGCATAAATTCAATTTCATAACTACCGAAAATTTTTATAGTTTTGCAAGATGATGCATAAAATCGGACAAAAATAAATAATAATAACAAAAGAACAAAATGAGAAGACTTACTACTGCCCTCATCCTGACGGTAATGACCATGTGCTGCATCGGCTCATACGAAGGAAAAGCCTGCACGAACGTGCTTGTAACGAAGGGTGCCAGCACAGACGGCTCCAACATGATTTCATATGCTGCTGACTCGCATCAGCTCTACGGCGAGCTGTATTATGCCGCTGCCGGAGTATGGCAGAGCGGGGACATGAGACAGATAAACGAATGGGACACCGGAAAGTTCCTCGGATATATCCCGCAGATCGCACGTACATACCAGAGAGTCGGCAACATGAACGAGCATCAGCTCATCATCGCCGAGACAACATACGGCGGACGCCACGAGCTTGAAGACCCTAAAGGCATAATGGACTATGGCTCACTCATTTATGTGGCACTCGAAAGAGCGAAGACAGCACGCGAAGCGATCAATGTGATCGTTGATCTCGCTAACACATACGGCTACTACTCTAGCGGAGAGTCATTCTCTATCGCCGACACCGAGGAAGTATGGGTGATGGACCTCATCGGAAAGGGACCGGACAACAAGGGTATCGTATGGGTGGCAAGAAGAGTTCCTGACGGATATATCTGCGCTCACGCGAATCAGGCACGCATCAGCACCTTCCCTCTTGACGATCCCGAAAACTGCATGTATGCTCCGGATGTGATCACATTTGCGCGTGAAAAGGGATATTTCGAAGGCGAAGACAAGGATTTCAGCTTCTGCGACGCATATGCACCGCTTGATTTCAGCGGAATGAGAGGTTGCGAAGCACGTGCATGGGCCGCTTTCAACATCCTCTGCGACGGCAAGTTCACATTCATTGACGAGAACGGCAACGAGGTTACAAAGGACGCATACGACTATATCGACTACGCAATGGGATGGGACAAGACAAAGAGATTCCCTCTCTTCGTGAAGCCTTCACGCAAGATCAGCGTAAAGAACGTTGCTGACGTAATGAGAGACCATTACGAAGGTACTCCTATGGACATGACCACAGACATCGGAGCAGGCGGAAACGCACTTCCTTACCGCTGGAGACCAATGGGCTTCGAGCACGATGGCAAGTCATATGTGAACGAAAGGGCGATCGCCACACAGCAGACAGGATTCTGGTTCGTGGGACAGTCACGCGGATGGCTCCCTGACGAGATCGGAGGAGTGAACTGGTTCGGATGCGACGATGCCGCAACATCTTATCTCACACCAATTTACACCAGCACCTACGAGGTCCCTGAATGCTTCCGCACAGGAAACGGAAACATGATCACATATTCCCCTACATCGGCATTCTGGATGACAAACCGCGTTGCGAACGCATGCTACAAGGCATACAACATCATGTTCCCTACAGTAGATGCTGCCATCGACGCATGGGAGGCTGAAATGGCTGAAGCAGTGGCAAAGGCAGACGAGGAGGCTCTCGCAATTTACAAGGCTGCACAGGAAAAGCCACGCAAGCAGATCCGCAGAAACGACAAGGCACGCAAGACCGTAGACCCATATACCGAAGTACGCGACTATCTCACAGCATTCTCTGTAGACAACGCACAGAAGATCTTCGACAAGTGGGTTGCCCTCGAGCAGCTTCTCCTTGTGAAGTTCATCGACGGTAATGTGAAGGCACAGAATGAAGACGGAAGCTTCGTGACAAACGAGCACACAAATTGCATTCCTGCCGGCATCACCCAGCCGGGCTACACCGAGAAATGGAAAAAATATGTAGCTGAAGACCACGGCGAGACAGTCATTGAGAAATAGCCACATTTAGGTATTTTCACTGCCTGCAGAGCCATATAACTTTGCAGGCGGTAATTTTTATGATGCGCACCGGAATACTCATATTCATCCTTTCGTTCTGGATATCCTTATCCGGCATATCGGCCGCAGGAGCTCCGGCAGGACATCCTGTGCGCGGCCGCGTGCTGGAAGAGGGCAGCATGCTTCCGATTGCCGGTGCAGTCGTGAAGATAGGCTCGGATTATCTCTGGACAACGACAGACATTGAGGGAGAATTCGCGTTTTCAAATGTCTATCCGGGAGAATATGATATCGAGGCATCATGCCTGGGCTATGTGTCCGTCACATTGACAATAAATGTACGGGAAGACATGAAGCCCCTTGAAATAAGGCTGAAGGAAAGCTCGCTGGCTCTGGATGAGGTGGTTGTGACGGCGCAGAAGGCAAAGGACGGATTGAGCACGACCCACAGTCTCGGAAGGGATGCCCTCAACCATCTGCAGATCTCGAACATGACTGACGTAGCTTCTCTGCTTCCCGGAGGAAAGACTGTCAACCCGGACCTGACATCAGAAAATGCCTTTTCGCTGAGAGAAGGCGGTGCTAAGGGCGGAAACGCAGCCTTCGGAACTGCTGTGGAAGTGGACGGAGTGCGACTTGGCAACAACGCCTCATTCGGTGAGATGGGCGGAACCGACACACGAAACGTTGCGGTGGAGAACATCGAGTCCATAGAGGTGATCACAGGTGTTCCGTCTGCAGAGTATGGCGACCTCAACTCGGGCATGGTCAAGATCAACACAAGGAAGGGCCGCACTCCAGTCAATGTGACATTCTCCGTAAACCCGCGCACCTACCAGGCTTCAGCCTCAAAAGGAATTGACCTTCAAGGAAATAACGGAACACTTAACATCAGTGCGGAATGGGCACGGGCAGTAAAGAAGCTCATTTCCCCATACGAATCATACGACCGTACAGGATTTTCCGCAAGCTACAGCAACTCCTTCGCGAATTCCCTCCGCCTCGAAGCCGGATTTGCCGGAAACATAGGAGGAATGGATACGAAGGACGACCCTGACGCCTTCACCGGAGAGTACAGAAAGGAAAGGGACAATGTGTTCCGAGGCAACACCTCATTGACATGGATGCTGAACCGCCCATGGATCACCAGCCTGAAGGCAGAGGCATCGGTAAACTTCAACGACAATCTGTCAAGATACCACAAGTACGAATCATATGCATCCAATCAGCCGTCCGTGCATGCACAGAATGAAGGATATTTCCTCGCAGACAGGCTCCCGCTTACATATTTTTCGGACCAGGTCATCGACTCGAAGGAGCTCGATCTTGCGGCATCCGTAAAATACAACTGGCACAGGAGGTGGAACGACACCAAGAGCGTACTCAAGGCCGGAGTTCAGTGGAAGGCCAACGGAAATGTCGGTCAGGGAGAATACTATGAAGACCCTTCTCTTGCTCCGAACGGCTACAGGCCACGTCCGTACACGGATTATCCGTTCATGCACAACCTATCGGTATATGCAGAGGAACAGCTGACAATCCCTATTGCAACCACAAGGTTAGAAATAATGGCCGGTCTCCGACTGGAAAACGTGTTCATCAGAAATTCCTTATATAACAACAAGAACACGCTGTCGCCGCGATTCAACGCCAAGTGGCAGCTGACCGACGGTCTTTCGATCAGAGGAGGATGGGGTATTACCGAAAAACTGCCGTCATACTACATCCTTTATCCTAAACAGGAGTATAGAGACATACAGACCTTCGGATTTTCATACGGGGATAAGACCAGCTATGTCTATTATACCCAGCCATATACGGTCACATTCAATCCTGACCTCCGTTGGCAGCGCAACAGCAACTCCGAGATCGGAATCGATGCAGCTTTCGCTGGTATGAAGGTATCTTTAGTGGGTTATTACAACGTAACCAAGGGCCCATACAACTTCCTGAACGTATACGAGCCGTATTCGTACGACATTCTCCAGCGCCCTGAGGGCTTCGTCATGCCGGACAATCCGCAAATAAAGGTGGACTCTCAGACCGGAATGATGTATGTGCGCGGATCGCAGGACGACTACTGGACTCCTATGGAGGTGAAGGTCACCGACAGGACTTTTGCGAAATCGACCAAGCAGAACAACGGAGCTGACGTCAAGAGAGCAGGAGCCGAATTGGTGGTGGAATTCCCTGAGATCAAGCCGTTGAAGACAACGTTCCGTCTCGATGCGGCCTATACTTATACAAAGTACCTCAACGAGCAGCTGTCGGCATATTACCAGAAAGGATGGTCACACACTACCCTTGCCGACAGATCGTATCAGTATGTGGGCATCTATGCCAACGGCGGAAACGACGACTCCGTGACAAACGGAAAGATCACGCACAACCTCGACGCAAACCTAACTGCGATAACCCATATTCCGCAGGCACGAATCATCATCACATGCCGCCTGGAGGCTACGGTACTCCGCCGCAGCCGCAACCTCTCGCAGTACAACGGTGCAGACTATGCGTTCACAGTGTCGGAGACAGACAATAACCCGACAGGAGGAAACATCTACGACGGAAACTCATACACAGCAATCTATCCGGTGTCATATATGGACCTGGAGGGGAATGTGCACCCATTTACGGCGGCGCAGGCTGCTGATCCTGACTTTGCTAACCTGATATTGAAGTCCGACAACATCTATACGTTCGCCCAGGACGGATACGGAATGTACATGTCCGCGAACCTTAGCATCACAAAGGAGATCGGCGATCATATATCCCTGTCCTTCTTTGCGAATAACTTTACGAATTCACGACCATACGTCAAGTCGATGGCGACAGGCGTGGGAGCAATCTTTACCCCTGCCTTCTACTACGGCCTGACCTGCAGGTTGAAGTTTTAAAGATTGCCGGTCGAGCCGGCAATGACGATAATGAAACGATTAATATACATATTGTCAATAGTCCTGGCTGCGGCCTCATGCGCAGACATCAGGCACGTCAACCCTTATGAGGGGATGCACGTGCTTACCGTCGCGCCGCAGTGGCCTGAGCCAGAAAGCTCGAAGAATTTCTGGCTCGCCCCGAGTAGGGACCCAAATATTATCTGCGCCGAAGTCAGGGTCGAGGACATGAACACCGGCAGCAGGTATGTATCCATGACTGACGCAGCCGGCACTGCAACCTTCACCCTTCCGAACGGACTCTACAGGGTGACCCTCAGCGGACGCGACGGCTCCGACGTGTTCAACGGCTCTGCTGACAAGGTAGTGGTTTCAGGCAGCGACCTTACCCTGCCGCTCAAGCTGTCGATCTCGAAGGCAGGATCCATCGTGATCAAGGAGCTGTACTGCGGAGGCTGCAAGAAACTGCCGCAGGAGGGCGACTACCAGGCAGACCAGTACATCATCCTGCATAACAACGACTACCAGATGCAGTATCTTGACGGAATCTGCTTCGGAACATTGTCTCCATACAACTCTACAGGAAGCAACCCATGGATATCGGAAGGAGGCGAGTTACCTGAATTCCTACCGTTGATCCAGGCCGTATGGCAGTTCCCTGGCGACGGAGATGACTTCCCGCTCCAGCCTGGAGAAGACGCCGTGCTATGTCTGCGTGGAGCTATAGACCATGCAGCCCAGTACCCTCTGTCAGTCAACCTCAACAGGCCGGACTACTTCGTCTGCTACAATTCGACATACTTCGACAACACCAAATTCCACCCTGCACCGGGTAATCTGATATCACAGGACAGATATCTTGACGTGGTCATCAAGACAGGAAA
>JAFYLU010000092.1 GCA_017550025.1 Bacteroidales bacterium
TAGTTGTCGTCGCCCCAGAGTTCCTTCAGGAGGGCTGATGAGTTTACTGTCCTGCCGGAATCACGGCATAGTCTGAGCAGGACTTCCGCTTCCCTTGCCGGGAGTATTATCTCGCACTGATCCACTTTCAGGACCTTTGTCGTGGGGAAGAATTCATATCGGCCTATCTGATAGACAGTCTCAGAGGTTTCCTGCATCTGGACCCTTCCGGCCAGGGCCTTGATACGCACTATCAGTTCGTCGATGGCAAAGGGCTTCTTCAGGAAGTCGTTGCCTCCGGTCTCGAATCCCTTGACCACATCCTCCGTCGCGGAGAGTGCGGTAAGGAAAAGAATCGGGGTGCTGCACCCTTCGTTACGGAGTTTCTTTGCGAGGGAATAGCCGTCAAGGTTTGGCATCATTATGTCGCTGACGATGACGTCAAACGACTCTTTCCTGACAGCTTCCAACGCCTGGATGCCGTCGTATGCAAGGCGCACATCGAAGCTTCTGTCGGAGAGTGTGTCCGACAGGATTTCTGCGAGCATCTGCTCGTCCTCTACTATGAGTATCTTTATATTATTGCTCATTTACCGGAAGTTTGATGGTTACGGTCGTGCCTTTACCGACACGGCTTCTGATCGATATCGTCCCCTTATGCAGTTCGACAACCTGCTTTGCATAGTACAGTCCAAGACCATATCCTCTGACAGTATGGACATCTCCGGTCGGTACACGGTAGAACTTCTCGAAGATATGGCCAAGATGTTCTTTCGCAATTCCGCATCCGTTGTCCTCGATCTCTATGGTCACTTCATTGTCTTTATTGAAGACTCTGATGCCTACGACCGGGTCTGCTGAATATTTGACAGCATTGTCTATGACTGTGGCAAGGAGGTTCTTGATATGGAATTCATCCGCCAAGATCATTATATGCTCAGCACAGTCTATGTTAAACACAGGTTTCTTTCCTATGTTCATCCCGGCTCCTTGAGTGAGTCCGCTGATGATTTCCTGAAGATATACGACATTAGGATTATACTTGTATTCCCTGCCCTCTACAGACACAGAAAGGATGTGCTCGACCATAGTAGAGAGTTGCGTTAGCTGCGTTTCCACTATCTCAAGGTAACGGCTCCGTCTGTCCGGATCTGCATCTGCCGAGAAATTCCTCAAGGCATCTGTCGCTGTTACGGCAACGGATATAGGGGTCTTCAGTTCGTGGGTTATGTTGTGAGTAAAGTCACGCCTCATCTCTTCCAGGGTCTTCTGACGGAACATTGTCCTGACCAGATATATAAGTACGCCCGCAAGAAGGATAATGATGGCTACAGACGATGCTATCAGGCCCCACATCCTGCCGAGAAAGACCTTGAAGGGCATTTCTATTGAAACAAGAAGCGAGTATGAACCGTCATCATCGATAGGAACAACTGTCGTCATCGGATTGTTCAGAGCCGGCCTCTCCCCTCTGGTCATTACGACCCGCGAGTCGCCTGCATCGTTGAAAAGCACCTCCGCATAATATGGCTGCAATGCATCCAGTTCCATCAGGTTCGGTTCGAAGTAGAGACTGAAGTCGTCGAGATTGATCTTGACGTACTTGGCGTCAGCAAGTCCCGGAATTGCATCCATACGGAACGCCTTATATATACTCTTATATATGGCGGATTCCACTCTTCGCTTGAAGTCTGTCACGGAATCGCTATACATACGGTACACCCATACGGACTGCACAACTGCAAGACAAAGCAGGGATACAATCGCCAGGATTGATATGTTTCTGAAGTATTTTCGTGACATTTTCAATGGATTTATTGCAAAAGTAACAATAAATTTTGCTTTACTGGCCGAGTTAACATTAGTTAACATTAATTAACATTCAGTTAACACAGAATGCGGATTTATGTCTCTATATTTGCCATCAGAAAACCGGTTTCATCATTGTCGAACATTAAAGGAACATTGTTATGAAAAAGTTGATTCTTATTATCTCGATGGCTTTGGCCAGCAGTATTGCATTTGCTCAGAACAGCAGTGACAAGACGCTTTATATCATTGATGGAGTTGTATCAACCAAGGCAGCAGCTGATGAACTGCCAAGTGATGATATAAGGAATATGAATATCGTGAAAGGCGTAGAATCTGTAGTCATCATTACAACTCAGGCAGGAAGAGAGATTTCCGGACGAGTGGTAGATGTTGAAGGCAAGCCTATGGCCGGAGTTATTGTAATGGTTCCGAAGACCAAGGTCGGCGTAGCGACTGATGGCAACGGATACTATAAGATTAATCTTGCTGCCGGAGAGGCTTTCCTGAACTATATGTATGTAGATTATCCGACAAAGACTGTCCAGGTCGACAAGGCCAATATGGACGATGTGGTGATGGATAAGAACGCGCCTCAGAACCTCGTTGTGATCAAGGACTTGAAAGGCGACGTGATAAGCGTCAGAGGAGAAAAGATGCCCAAAAGCGACCCTCTTTATCTTGTAAAGTCGGCTAATGGCGACATCAAGAAGGTGGACAACCTTGAATCAATCTCAACTGACGACATCAAGACGATGAATGTTTTCAAGGGCGATAAGGGCGAGCAGTTCAAGAAATATGGTGATACGTCCAACGGTGTGGTGCTGGTTGAACTCAAGTAATTACAGTTAAACATAAATACGGTTCCGGTCTGAGGGCGTGAGTCTTCTGACCGGAGTTTTATTGATTATTGTGAACTTTTCCTGAATTATAGTTAATTTTGCAAAGGCACTTGAACATTGTGAAAAAATGATGGAGAATAAAGTTATCATATACACTGCTAACGACGGCAAGACCAAGATTGATGTAAAGCTTGAGGAGGAGACTTTATGGCTTACACAGGCTCAGATGTGTGAGCTATATCAGTCTAGCAAATCGAATGTTAGTGAGCATATCAAGCATATCTTTGAGGAGGGGGAATTGAATGAGGAATCAGTTGTTCGGAAATTCCGAACAACTGCTGCCGATGGCAAGGAATATCTTGTTTCACACTACAATCTGGATATGATAATTGCACTTGGTTATCGTGTCCGTTCCATTATTGCTACAAGATTCCGCCAGTGGGCGACAGAACGTCTGAAGGAATATATTGTCAAAGGATTTACGCTTGATGACGAGCGTTTGAAGAAGTTGGGCGGTGGCAGTTACTGGAAAGAGTTATTAGAGCGTATCAGGGATATTCGCGCCAGTGAAAAGGTGCTTTACCGTCAGATACTGGAAATATACGCAACGAGTATCGATTACGATCCACGAGCACA
>JAFYLU010000093.1 GCA_017550025.1 Bacteroidales bacterium
ACCCACATGTATTCCGAATGACTATCGGGCTTTGATTTCACGTGCAACCTTACCCCACATGTAGGCCTTATATGCGATTTCTGTCCGTCAGGCCAGACTTTTGCCGCCGGCTTCCTTCAGATTCCACCTCACGATGGACACACTTGCCATTGGCTATATGCTTCCCGTCATTAGGGCGCATTAGGGACTTTCACCCGTTAGAACATGCCCATGCTGGGCGTACACGAAAAAAAGAGCCTGTTGCAGCTGCAGCAGGCTCTTTATATATTTAAAGGAACTTCTAGTCTTCCTTCTCTTCCTCGAGGTAAGCCTTGAGAAGCTTCTCCTGCACATCACCAGGAACAGGCTGATAGTCAGCGAAGTCCATTGTGAATGTAGCGCTACCTGAAGAGAGTGAGCTGAGAGTTGTAGAGTAACGGTAGAGCTCTGCGAGTGGAACGCGTGCCTTGATAGTATCGAATCCCTTGTCAGTACCCATACCCTCGATGATAGCACGACGGTTCTGGAGGTCAGACATACAAGCACCCATGTACTCGGTAGGAGTCATTACCTCAACATTGTAGATAGGCTCCATAATCTTCGGTCCGGCAACGCGGAATGCCTCCTTGAATGCGTTACGTGCTGCGAGAACGAATGAGATTTCATTTGAATCTACCGGATGCATCTTACCGTCGTATACATAGACGCGGATGTCTCGTGCAAGCGAACCTGTAAGAGGACCTTCGCTCATCTTCTCATTGATACCCTTGAGGATAGCTGGCATGAAGCGTGCGTCGATTGCACCACCTACGATACAGTTGTAGTACTCGAGCTTACCGCCCCATGGAAGGTCGAACTCTTCCTTACCCTTGATATTGAGAACGACTTCCTTGCCGTCAACCTTGAATCTGTTGCCTGGGTCAACACCCTCCTGATAAGGGGCGATGAGGAGATGAACCTCTCCGAACTGACCTGCACCACCTGACTGCTTCTTGTGACGATAGTCAGCTGTCGCAACCTTTGTGATGGTCTCGCGATAAGAGATCTTTGGAGCAGAGAACTCGATCTCGAGCTTGTTCTCGTTCTGAAGTCTCCACTTGAGAGTATTCACATGCTGCTCACCCATACCCTTGAGGATAGTCTGCTTCTGCTCCTTGTGGTACTCGATGATGTATGTAGGATCCTCTGCCGCGATCTTTGCCATTGCCTCGCTTACCTTCTCCTCATCCTTTGCATCCTTCGCCTTCACAGCGCAACGATACTTGTAGTGAGGGAATTCGATTGCCTTGTATGCGATGTCTGTACCTGGAGTACAGAGAGTCACATTTGTCTTTGCAGCGCGAAGCTTCACAGTACATCCGATATCACCTGCATTGAGGTCAGTGACCTTCTCCTTCTTCTTGCCGGCCACTGCATAGATTGCTGTGATTCTTTCCTTGTCACCTGTCTCCGGGTTCTCAAGGTCCATACCTTCTGTAAGCTCACCGGACATAACCTTGAAATAAGCTACTTCACCAAGGTGAGGCTCTACGGCTGTCTTATATATAAAGAGTGATACAGGAGCCTCCTGCTTGCACTCTACCTTCTTTCCATCCTTTGTGACGCCTATGCGCTCTGCCGGAGAAGCAGCTGTACGGATTGTGAACTCCATAAGACGCTTTACTCCGATGTCCTTCTTTGCAGAAAGACAGAAGATCGGCATAACGGCACCTTCGCGGATACCGATACCCAGACCCTTTCTGATTTCATCCTCTGAAAGTGAGCCCTGCTCGAAGAATGTCTCCATAAGAGTGTCATCATACTCGGCAGCACGCTCGATGAGGGCATTTCTGAGCTCTTCAGCCTCCTCAAGTCTTTCAGCAGGAATCTCAAGATCCTGACGCTTTCCTGTATCGCCTTCAAAACGATAATACTTCATCTTGAGGACATCGATGAATCCGTCAAATCCAGCACCTACTTCTACAGGATACTGCACTACAACCGGCTTGTTGCCGAATGCTTCCTTCATCGATTCGAGAGTTCCCTCCCAATTTGCCTTCTCGCCGTCGAGCTGGTTCACAGCCACGATGAGAGGAATACCGTATTCTCTTGCATAGCGTGAGTAGATCTGTGTTCCTACCTCAACGCCCTGCTGCGCGTTCACTACGAGAACGCCTGTATCGCACACCTTGAATGCAGATACCGCTCCACCTACGAAGTCGTCAGCACCCGGAGTGTCGATGATATTGAATTTTGTGTCCATGAACTCTGCATAAAGCGGAGTGGCATAGATTGATCTCTGATTGAGCTGCTCGATCTCGGCATTGTCAGAAACTGTGTTCTTTGCCTCGACTGTACCTCTTCTGTCAATCACTTTACCTTCGTAAAGCATCGCTTCAGATAATGTGGTCTTACCTGACTTGGTGCTTCCAAGCAGAACCACATTGCGGATGTTTTGGGTTAAATAAGCTTTCATTAGTTCTGTTGTGTTATTGTGTTTGTATTATGCTCGTTCAGTGTCATTTAAGACACATCCTCGCAAATCTAAAAAAATTATATCGCAATACCAATAGAACCGCATATCTTTTTAACATCAAATCTTTATATCCGGATTTTCCAGCATATAAATCATATCCTTACAGGACAGCCCCATCCTTTCATAAAACATGTTGTCCAAGGCATATGCCGCCCTCCCAAGACTATCGTACAGAGAAACGAGATCCTTCGTGCGGACATCTGCGGGACTGCAGCAAACCGCCATGCCGCAGATCTTGTCAAAAACCTTTTCCAATTGCGTGTTCATAAACATTAATTTGCCTGCAAAACTGACATCAAACGAGGGAAATTCCAAGCTTTTTCAGACAAATCACCGGAAAACACGACAGATTTTTCTCTTTTTTTAAAACATATAACTTTTATTTAACAAGTTCTGCTTGCTTTTCGTCGGAATTTCTTGTTTAACGCACGCTTGCTTATGACATAATTTTGCCATCGACCAACACAAGCGGAAAATGGACAATTCTACCATAAAAGACAATATCCGGAAAGTAAGGAAAGCCAAAAGACTCACACAGGAGGAGATGGCTCATAAGCTTGATATTTCCCTGACTGCATATCGTGATCTGGAAAAAGGCAGCACCTCCATAATGAACGCCAACATAATCAGGATGGCCGAAGTGCTTGAGACTTCTACGGAAGAACTTGTCCTTGGTTACCGCCCCGTACATTCACCCGCAAAGCTTCTCGAAGACATCCGCAGCGAATACGGAGGAAAGATCAGCATCATGGAAAGAAGGATAGCTGACCTCGAGAAGCTTGTAGACTCACTGGAAGAAACAATCCGCACAAAAAACGAAATCATCACAATGCTCAGGAATTTGCTTGGTGAGGATAAATAAATTGTGTATTTTTGTAGAATGCGCAATGAACCCAAGCTATTGAATTTCCTTAATGCAGACCTGACGGAAGCAGGTTGCGACGAAGCCGGAAGGGGGCCTTTGGCCGGTCCGGTCTTTGCCGCTGCAGTCATATTGCCGAAAGACTTCTATCATCCGCTTCTGAACGATTCCAAGAAAATGACAGAAAAGGCCCGCGAGACTCTCCGCCCTATAATAGAAAAGGAAGCGATAGCATGGGCCGTGGAGGAGGTCAGTGCAGAAGAAATAGACACCATCAACATTCTGAACGCATCCATTGCCGGAATGCAGAGGGCAGTACGCAGGCTCTCCGTAAGGCCGGAACTGCTCCTGATTGACGGAAACAGGTTCAAGCCTATGCAAGGATATGAGCATCAGTGCATCGTCAAGGGAGACGCGAAGTTCGCATCGATAGCGGCAGCCTCTGTACTCGCAAAGACATACAGGGACGAGCACATGAGGAAGCTTGCCATGGAATACCCTCAATACGGCTGGGAAAGGAACATGGGATACCCTACGAAGGAGCATGTCGAGGCTATAATCAAGCATGGGTATACGCCCCACCACCGCAAGAGCTTTCATCTGAAGCAGCTGGAGCCTACTTTGTTTTAGGCTGTGGAGGGAAGGGATTCCCGATCAGGTCGGGAATGACGGAAAAGTAAAAACGATAAACACAACGGATATGAAACGATTATTAAGCTTTTTTACAGCACTGACTGTTTTTGCAGGCAGTGCGGTTGCTGACGAAGGAATGTGGCTCCTTCCTCTTCTTGAAAAGATGAACGGAAAGGCCATGAAGGAACTTGGCTGCAAGCTCACTCCGAAGCAGATATATGATATCAACAACACCTCACTGAAAGACGCCATCGTGCAGTTCGGCGGAGGATGTACGGGAGAGATTATCTCGTCAGAGGGTCTTCTTGTGACCAATCATCACTGCGGCTACGGCAACATACAGAAGCTCAGCACCGTGGAGCATGACTACCTGAAAGACGGCTACTGGGCAATGAACCGCAACGAGGAACTCCCATGCGAAGGCCTCACAGTCACCTTCCTCGAATCGATGAAGGATGTGACAGCAATCCTTGAAAAGGCAGAAAAGAAGGCGCGCAAGTCATACAAGGATGACGAAGCAAAGGTAATGGAAGCCGTAAACGCCGCAGCAGAGGCCCTCATCAAGGAAGCCGAAGAAGCAAATCCTCATTGTGATGTAGAAATCGAGACATTCTACAATGACAATGTATATTACCTTATCGTATACAAGGTATATAGAGACATCCGTTTTGTTGGAGCACCGCCTTCATCGATCGGAAAATTCGGCGCAGACACAGACAACTGGATGTGGCCACGCCATACCGGTGACTTCTCTATGTTCCGCGTATATGCAGGAAAAGACAACAATCCTGCCGACTATTCCCCTGAAAATGTTCCTCTCAAGGCAAAGAACCACCTCCGCATCTCAATGAAGGGTGTTCAGGAAGGTGACTACACCATGATCATGGGATATCCGGGCCGCACTACACGTTTCCAGACTTCACCGGAGCTGAAGAACCAGCTTGAGGTCAACGATATCAGGATCGCTGCACGAACAGTGCGCCAGAATGTGCTTCTTGAAGACATGCTCGCTGATCCGAAGATAAAGATCCAATACGCAAGCAAGTACTCGGGCTCATCAAACGGATGGAAGAAATGGCAGGGAATGAAGCTTGCCTTTGACAAGCTCGACATCATCGGCCGCGCTGAAAATGAAGAGGCTGAATTCCAGAAGTGGGCGGATTCCAACAAGAAGCTCCAGGCAAAATATGGCAAAGCCATCGAAGACCTCGCAGCAGCTGCCGCTCTGGGAGCAGAAGAGAACCGCATCTACCAGTATGCAAACGAGTCTCTTGCAATGATTGAACTTATAAATGCATCATCAAGGAGCCAGAAATATTTCGATGCTGCACTCAAGGAAGGCATGGATACAGCAGAGGCTCTCAAGGATATGAATTCGAAGATGGAGGCATTCTATAAGGACTATTCTGCCAGCACAGACCGCAAGGTGGCAAAGGCCATGATAAAGTTCTACAGGGACAATGTCGACAGTGCCTGGTATCCGGACATCGAGGGCTTCGCATCTCTCGACATCGATGCATATGTGGACAATCTCTTTGATGCCAGCGTTTTCGCTGATCCTGAAAAACTGGCAGAGGCCTCGGCAGAAGAAATTCTCTCCGATCCTGCAGGTCAGCTGCTTTTGTCCGTAAGAAGGTTAGTACTGAAGCTCTCTCCTGCCATCATAGCCGGAAACAAGGCGACAATGACAGCCCGCAACACATATACGGCAGGTCTGCTCGAATGGAAGGACGGAGAAGCATCATATCCTGATGCCAACTTCACAATGCGTCTGACATATGGTACAGTAAAGGGATATTCCCCTAAAGATGCCGTAGTGTACAGGCACTACACCACACTTGACGGTGTGATGGAGAAGGAAGATCCGGACAACTGGGAATTCGTGGTTCCTGCAAGACTCAAGGAACTCTGGAAGAACAAGGACTACGGAATGTACGGAACTGCTGACGGAAAGATGCCGGTGGCATTCCTCAGCAACAATGACATCACAGGAGGAAACTCGGGAAGCCCTATCATGAATGCAAAGGGCGAGCTGATAGGACTTGCATTCGACGGTAACTGGGAATCAATGAGCAGCGACGTGATGTTCGAACCGGATCTTCAGCGATGCATCAATGTAGACATCAGATATGTGCTTTTCATCGTGGACAAGTTCGGAGGTGCAGGATGGCTTATTGATGAAATGGACATCGTTAAATAATGCGTTCATATTCAAATAATCAGGATAAGATGAAAGAAAACGAAATAAATAAATGGCTCCTCGAAGTGGAGCACCCAGCCAAAGGGGACAAGAACATTGTGGAGTTGGGAATGGTGGAGAAGGTAGAGATCGGGGAAGGCAGCGTGACTGTGACCCTCGCATTCTCAAAACACCGCGATCCGCTTGCAGAATACCTTATCGGCAGCACAAAGGCTACTCTCATACGCAATTCTCCTGCAGGTACAAAAGTGGAGGTCAGGACTATCATCAAGGATGAGGCAGCTCCGAAGAAAAAGCCGGGACTTGACCTCGGACTTGAGGAACTTGTCGGAGTGAAGCATGTCATCGGCATCGCTTCGGGCAAGGGAGGAGTAGGAAAGTCAACCGTATCTGTGAACCTCGCCACAGCATTGGCACGACTCGGATACAAGGTAGGTCTTGCAGACGCTGATGTATATGGTCCGTCTGTACCGAAGATGACCGCAACAGAAAACGAGATGCCTGATGCTATTCAGGAAGGCGACAAGGAAGTGATTCTTCCACTTGAGAAATACGGGGTGAAATGGATGTCGATCGGATATTTCGCGAAGCCTGAACAGGCACTCATCTGGAGAGGACCTATGGCTTGCAACGCATTGAAGCAGATGATATTGCAGGTAAGATGGGGAGAGCTTGACTTCCTCCTCATCGACATGCCTCCGGGAACAGGTGACATTCATATCAGCCTGGTTCATGACATTCCTATGGAGGGAGCTGTCATTGTCAGCACACCGCAGGATGTGGCTCTTGCAGACGTAGAGAAAGGTGTCAACATGTTCAGGAACGAAAGCGTAGGAAAGCCTATCTTCGGACTGGTCGAGAATATGGCCTGGTTCACCCCGGCAGAACATCCTGACGAAAAATACTACATCTTCGGACAGGGAGGCGGACTGCGCATGGCAGAGAAATACAACATTCCTCTTCTGGGACAGATACCTATAGTACAGAGTATCCGCGAAGGAGGAGATAACGGAGAACCTGCAGCTCTCTCAAGCCGTCCTGACGGACTTGCATTCATTGCCCTTGCTGAAAAACTTGCCGAAACATTGAAATAATGAAATATTCAGGATTAATTTCCACACTTCTCCTGCTCTGCTGCATCGTCATGCACGGGCAGGAGAAAGCGTATAAGGTAGCATGCATAGGAGACAGCGTGACCTATGGCACCGGTATCGAAGAGAGGGAAAACGATTCATATCCTTCGCAGCTCCAGAGGCTTTTGGGAGACAGCTATGAGGTCGGGAATTTCGGTCGCCCTGGCGCAACCCTGCTTAACAATGGCCACAGGCCCTATACGCAGCAGCCGGAGTTCAAGGCTGCTATGGAATTTGCCGGGGACATAGCCGTCATCCATCTCGGCCTCAACGACACTGACCCGAGAAACTGGCCCAACTACCGGGATGAATTTATCGGAGATTATATTGCTCTTATTGACTCGGTGCGGAAAGCTAATCCGTCGGTAAGGGTGATGATTGCCCTCATGAGCCCGATAACACCGAAACACCACAGGTTCATATCGGGAACAAGGCAGTGGCATACCGACATACAGGCGGCTATTTCTACAGTAGCTGAAGCCGCAGGCGTCGAGCTTATAGACTTCCACTCCCCTCTTCACGCACGCCACGACCTTCTTCCTGATTCGCTTCACCCGAACGCGGAAGGTGCCGGAATTCTCGCCTCTGTCGTATATTCTGCAATTACCGGAGACTATGGCGGTCTGCAGATGCCGGAGGTCTATTCTGACGGAATGGTACTGCAAAGAGGTATACCACTGATTATCAGAGGTATGGCTGATGCCGGAACAGAAGTGAGATTGAAAATGGAAGGTCCTTTCCGCACTATAAGGATGAAGACAGTCACTTCTATATCCGGAAAATGGATCATGGAAGCCGGGCCGTTGAAGGCTGCAAGAGGAGTCACACTGACGGTTGAAGCAGGAGACAGAAAACTGACATATAAGGATGTCGCCATAGGTGATGTCTGGCTCTGCTCCGGTCAATCCAATATGGCATTCATGCTCTGCGAGTCTTCTGATGCGGGAGATATTCCGGCAGATTCCGACCTGCGTGTCTTCGACATGAAGGGAAGATGGAACACCACAAATGAAAAATGGAGCGATGAGGCCATCAGATCGGTTCAGAAGCTCGAATACTTCCATCCGGCCGGATGGAAGACCTGCAGTCCGAAAGATATCATGTCATTCTCCGCAGTGGGCTACCATTTCGGCAAGATGCTTCGCGACAGCCTCGATGTGCCGGTAGGACTCATATGTAATGCCGTAGGCGGTTCAGCTACGGAATCATGGATAGACAGGGCGACACTTGAAGAGCACTTTCCTGCCATATTCAACAACTGGCTCGGAAACGACTTCATCCAGGGATGGGTCAGGGAAAGAAGCGCCGTGAACATAGGATATCCGGAATCAGGAGCGATCAGACATCCATACGAACCATGCTATCTATTCGAGACAGGAATAGCTTCTCTCGAGCAGTTCCCAATCAAGGGAGTGATCTGGTATCAGGGAGAATCCAACGCACATAACGTAGAGGCTCATGAAAGCCTCTTCGGACTTCTCGTAGAAAGCTGGAGGAAGAATTGGGACAATCCGGAAATGCCGTTCCACTTCGTGCAGCTCTCAAGCCTCAACAGACCTTCATGGACATGGTTCAGGGACAGTCAGAGAAGACTGGCCGAATCCATCAGCCACTGCAATATGGCCGTATGCAGCGATGTCGGAGATTCTCTGGATGTACATCCGCGCAGAAAAAGACCTGTAGGAGAACGGCTCGCGCGCATAGCACTGCACGATGACTATGGTATGGACCTCACGCCTTCAGGACCTTCATTCGTCAAAGCCACTTATGAAGGCGGAGAAATCACCATTGAATTCATGTATTGCGAAGGCCTGGGGACATCAGACGGAAAACCTGTCAGATGCTTTGAAATCGCCGGGAAAGACGAGATTTTCCGTCCTGCAGAGGCATTCATCAGGGATGGCAAGGTCATAATCGCTACAGATGGAATGATTCCTTGCCACGTCAGATATGCATGGCAGCCGTTTACAAGGGCGAATCTTGTAAACTCCGACTGGCTTCCGGCATCTACATTCAGAGCGGAAATAAGCTTCAATAATCCTCATTAGCGATAACAACGCCATCAGGAAATCATTGATGAGCTGCCCGGATGTCAGAGCATGCCCTCCATGGATGGAAAAATTAAATCCGCCGACAGACAGATTCACAGGATTCATCCGCAACTCAAAGTATCCATCTTTTAACATGTGGTATATTGACACATGTCAGTTTCAGTATTGTGTTGATATTCTTTACAATACTGAAACTGACATGATCTTCATTCTGCTCCAGAAGCTATGATTGGCTGCCGAGGCAATTGCCCGCCTACTTACGGATAAATTTCTTTTCCAATGTCTGGGAGACATTTATAATGAAGTCTCCCATCTTCTCCAGTTCGCTTACTATATCCATATAGTATACACTGGTCTGATAATTCTTCCTGTTGCTTTCTATTTCCTCGATCTCGGCATCTCTCAGATAGTTTCGGAGATTATTGATCCTGTCTTCTGAATTATATGCATTGGAGATCTCGACAAGTTCTCCCTTATGTGCTGCATTCAGATTGACAATCATGGCAGCATAGGCATTATCCACAGCAAGGGCCATATCTTCAAGCTTCTTAACAGTATCCTGGTCGAATGTCTTCTTATGAATGTTTCTGCGCGAAAGGATACGGCTGATGGCTTCACCTGAATCGCCAAGAGATTCAAGTTCTCCTATGATCTTATACATGCCCTTGATTCTTGCTGACGTCTCCTCGCTGATATCTCCCTCCGATACAGCATTCAGGAAAGATGCTATCTCATATTCGATGCGGTCCGAAATCTCCTCATATTTTACCAGCTTTACCCTGAGCTCTTCAAACTTGTCAGGATCAGTCTCACGGATTGCTGCCCGTGCATATGCAAGGCCGTTTTTCGAGATCTGCGCAAAATGGATTATCTCGTCAAATGCCTGTTCCGCAGCCAGTTCCGGTGTTGCAAGAGGACCTGCAGATATATATTTGAGTCTGAAGGTCTCGCTTTCCTGATTCTTCGGAGTTTTTATAAGCCACACCACAGCCTTTTCAATATATCTTATGAACCATACCAATATCAAAGTATTTATCGTATTGAAGAGAGTGTGGAGCATAGAAAGGCCATATAAAGCAGCTGTTGCGGATGAAGTACTCTGACCGCTGACCGCAAATCCTTCAGCCGCCGGGTTCGGCAGTCCGAAGAATATTTCTATGACTTTTCCGACAATTCCGAGGAACGGCCTGAAGAAAATCAATGCCCAGATCACACCGAACACATTGAAGATAGTATGCGACATCGCTGCTCTCTTTGCCTGGGTATTACCCACGGAAGCCGCTATGTTGGCTGTAATTGTCGTTCCTATATTTTCTCCAAGCACCATAGCACAGGCCATGTTGAAAGGAATGAAACCCATACTCAACATAATGAGGGTTATGGCCATTGTAGCTGATGACGATTGGAGAACAAGAGTCAGAACTGTACCGAAAACGAGAAAAACAAGCACCGAACCGAATCCATAACCTGACCAGGACTTTACAAAATCAAGCACCTGGGGTGTATCATTAAGGTCCGGAACAGAATCTTTCATAAAGGACAGTCCAAGAAAAAGAAGGCAGAAACCGACAATGAGTTCGCCTATGTTCTGACGCTGGTTCTTCTTGGAATTCGAGAAGAGGAAGCCAAGCAGCATCAATGGAACGGCAAGGATCGATATATCAGCCTTGAAGCCAAGCCATGAGACAAGCCATGCAGTAACCGTCGTTCCGATATTCGCTCCCATTATGACTCCTATGGCCTGGTAAAGAGTAAGAAGCCCTGCGTTTACAAAACTTACCACCATTACGGTAGTAGCTGAAGAAGACTGAATCACAGAGGTGATTCCAAGTCCGGTCAACACGCCTTTGAAAGGGTTCGAGGTCATCGCGGAAAGCAATCCGCGAAGACGGTCACCGGCAGCCTTCTGAAGTCCGGAGCTCATCAGGTTCATTCCATAAAGGAACATACCCAGCGCTCCTAAAAGTGTGAAAATCTGAAGTATTCCCATTGTTATGCTATTTGGTCAGTTATGAGATAATATGTATATGCGACAAAGCACAGAAGCAGGATTGCACCCTCCCATCTCTGGATCTTGCAGTCTTTTCCAAAAGCGTAAAGCATCACGACAGCCGCGATCATAACCAGATAATCCACCATTGTGATGCCTGTCGAGGTGAGCGGTCTCACTTGTGAACAAAGTCCGAGAATCAAGGCTATGTTGAAGATGTTCGAACCTACAACGTTTCCAAGCGCCATGCTTGTGTTCTTCTTCAATGCAGCAGCAATCGAGGCCGCAAGTTCAGGAAGCGATGTACCGCAGGCGATCAATGTAAGCGATATGAAGGCATCGTTCACACCGAATGACTTTGCTATCACAACTGCATTGTCCACAAATATGTCGCAACTGTATACCAGCACTGCCAGACCGCCCAATACCTTGAGCACTGCAATCCACATCGGGCCGGTCTCATCAGTCTTCTGATCTTCCTGTGCAGCAGGAGCTGCAAGGCTCATCTTCTTGTCCCTGGCAAATGAAAGCCACATGAAGACTGCGAACACAGCCAGCAGGACAATACCGTCAAACCTTCCTACACACTGTTCCGTACCATTAAAGAAATTGAGAGAGAACAGCATCAGCAGAACTGATATTCCAATACAGAAAGGTATCTCGAATTTCAGATTCTGACGGTCGAATGTGACAGGAAAGAACATTGCGGTTATTCCAAGTATTCCAAGCACATTGAAGATATTGGATCCCACAACATTTCCTATAGCCACGTCGGCATTGCCGTTGAGTGCGCCCATAAAGCTGACAGTCATCTCCGGCGTCGATGTGCCGACTCCGATTATAGCTGCACCGATAACAAAATCCGAAACCTTGTATTTCCTTGCAATGGACACCGATCCTGCAACGAGAAAATCCGCCGCGAAGACAATGCCAGCCAGCGATAGTATAAGTACTATATACTCCATTATTATCTTATGAGTTTTTCAACACTTGTTACAGGATGCTCATAGATCTTCGAACAAGGCTCATACTTATATGGAACATACTCGAAAAGCTGGAGATATGCCTTGCCTGCCGACTTGCTGTAATACACATCCAGTCTCACCGCATTACCTTTGTCTTCCTGCGAAAGGTCGATAGAATCCGGCTTTGAAGCAATTGCCGCCGAGATTGGGGCATTCATTGCCTGCTGGAAGAAATGTTCTTCCTTGCAATATGCTTCTCCTGTCTCCATATCCTTATATCCTGTCTTGAGGACGAAAGCAAGGATTATTCCGGTGAAGATCATGAAGAAACCGGTTATATTGACTGCAGCTCCCGTCGGAAGGAGAATAAGGACACTGCCGGCAATAACGAGTGAAACGAATATAATAATGTCTTTTGTAGAGCGAACTCTGTTGAATGTCTTTTCCATATTGATTTATCATTTAGCTGTTTTAATATTTTACGAACTCCTGCGGAAGACATGCATGAAGCTCCCGCATGGCACAAGATGCGGCATCTCCCGAAAAGGAAATGTCGCAACACAGATACCGTACCGTATTCTAAATGATAAGTCTGCCTAAACGGATCAGCCTTAAGGCCGGCTCCATCATGGAAGAATGAGTTATAACAGACCTTGTCTGAACGAAATATCTTATTCCGGCGTTGAAGATCTTGCCGGACTTTGTGAATTCAATGCTGCTTCTATGAGCTCCACCTGTCCTTCTCGGAGCTCCCTGAATGTTTTGGGTATTGCCGATGGAAACCTGTCGGGGAAGGCTGAATTCCGATTCCCGGGTAGAGATGGCTGAATGATATGCAGCTTCGCTTAAAACAGCATCAGCAACTGATTCTTCTGAAACCGGAGACATAAACTTGTCCGTGCAGCTCCAGAAGAAAGCCACAAAAATAAGCGGAAACAGATATTTCAGCAATTTTCCCATTATCGGGGCAAATATAAATAAATTTATTGCAAAACAGATACCTTCGCTATTTGAGCGAGAATACGACAGGTATAGTGTAGCTTACCTTTACCGGACTTCCATTTTTCTTCGCCGGCTTCCATTTTGGGGATTTCATGACCACACGCAGAGCTTCTGCATCAAGAAGAGGATGCACACCCTGCTCTATATATGCTTCTTCTATCTTTCCTTTCTTGCCTACTACAAACTTCACCTTTACCATTCCCTCAATACCATTTGTCTTGGCATCTTCAGGATATTTGAGTCTGCCAGCAACCCAATATGCAAAATCGACCGGAGTTCCTCCCTTGAAGGTAGGGAATTCATCGAGCTCCGAGTATTCGGCATCAGCCTTGGATGTATCCTGCGCACAAATATCTGTTGCGACAAAAGACAATGTAAACGATAAGATAAGCAATAAAAAGGTCTTTCTCATAATCCTGATTTTGATTCTATGCAAAGATATGAATTTCTGATTTATAAGCATGTGGGAGACAATATACGGTATTGGTGCAGAAAGCATAATCATGTCAATGAGTCCCGCAATATAAATACAGATCTATCCACAAAGTGACTCTTCTTATGGCAGTAATCCCCGATGTACCTTTTATGCCTTCCCGGCTCGACTAGGAGCTTGACAAAGAAATGCAGATTTTCTCGTCAAAGCTATATGTAAAGACGAGGTTTCAGAGTGAGAAATATATTGTCTATGGTTTGAACTTTTCGTTTTGGGAAACATAATAATCACTATATTTGCGAATGAAATCACTAAATTCTTAATGTTATGATTTACAATGTATTCAAAGTATCATCAATTTTAAGTCTTGTGATTACACTTGATAATCAAGAAGTTGTAGAAGCCTGTATTTGAACAGGTATGACAACATCCCAAACATTCTGCTTGCATTTTTTCCGACAAGGTTGTAGAAGCCTGTATTTGAACAGGTATGACAACATTCTGAAAGGAGAATTTGGGATTGCGTTTGGAATAGGTTAACTTTGAATGAAAATGAGTTGACCTATGGAAAGAAAAGGAAAGGCAAGGACGTTTATGTGCGGATATATCAAGCCTGGCAGGATTGATGACGCATTGAATAAGAAATATGCTCCGGGTGATGGCAGCGGGCAAGTCGGCTGGGAGAGGCATGATATGTCCAAGTCTCCGCATTGGTGTAGCGAACTGGATTCTAAACCTGATGTTCCCAAGAATACAGAGTTCTGGTATGGTACTTATTATGAGAGTTTTGTGGATTCTCTTGCCGGGGAGGGGACATCGCATTGGGTGCTGAAAAGGAATCATAAATGTGTACTGAAGGATGGTTTCAATTGTGTCGTCAGGCGTCTTCATCTCTTCCGTTTTCCTTTCGATAAGAATATTATCGCCATAGAGCTTGACGAACGGGATGCCGATCTGAATGACCTGACCGATCTGCATTCCAAGATGAGGGATGTGTCTTCTTATGGCTGGGGCATGGCGGGTATCAACGGATCCGCAGATTTCTTTGAGGCGATTCAGCCTCTGCTCGATATGTCTCCTGAAGGAAAATACACTGATTGGGTGGATACCGGAGCTAAACTCAAGGCGTTTCAGATAGTGGATACCGACGATATCGACAATGGCCTTCTGTACGAGCTTGGCACGATGTCAAAGATCGGAGTTGTGAAAGACACAACAGATTCAGATTCTCCGGCACAATCGTATTATGATTCGATCATGGCAGAAAATACTGTCGAGGTCTTCCGTAGCTGGTCGATGCTGGCTCTTCTGGATACTGTTACTGTCGTCGGCAAGGATTTCGACAAGTGGATGTTCATGTGGGCGGCGTCATATTTCAGAATGATCTACATCCATGCGCTTTATCAGAAACTCTGTCTTTTCGACATCAACAGAAAGTTCAGAGATCCGGGTGTCGATCCTATAAGGCTCGTAGATGAGATGAAGGATATTGAACGGGACTATTCGTTTCCTACCATATCATATAACTTCCTGCCTCAGCTCATATATGAGAAGATCAAGCATGGTCTGGAGGTGGACAGGGAGAGGGAACAGATACATGGCTATGTCGAGCAGGAAGGAAAAAGGCAGGAGGAACTGCGTGCCAAACAATCCTTGGAGTCAGAAAAGAAACTTCAGAATAGCCTCACATGGCTCACTTCTCTTACCTTGGGCTCTGTCCTGTATGATTTGACTTCATGGTTTTTCGACATAGGTGACAAAGGTGGCAGTTACAGGATCACTGCGCTGGCGGTTCTTCTGGTACTTATGACAGTTACGGCTCTGCTTTTCAAATCTCAGATCATCGAATGGATATGGAGGGACAAAAGGAAATAAGTTGCAGCATGGATACGCTGTATCATTGTCTGACACATTTCAGCAGCATCAGTGAAGAAGCAGTGGAGGTTCTGCAACAGGCAGGATATTCTTTGGAACAGATAGAAGAACAGCTTGCAAAACCGGGGTCGAAATTCAGCTCGTCATTCGGGATGTCTCCTATGCAGGTGCTTGATAGACTTGGAGTCAGATGCCCTGAGGTATTGAAAAATCTTCCGGAGCCTGATCCTGACGGCAGGATAAGACTCTCTTTTGCCATGGACCAGACAATCGGAACAGATGGGGTGGTAGATGTCAGGACTTTGAGTGAGGATGAACTTTCTGCTATGCGTACCGAATCCCGTAACGGATGCCTGATCAGAAAGGTAAGGATATCACGGAAAGTACCGACCTGCGAATGTCAGATGGTTTTGGCTGAAGGCGACGACTGTCTTCATGTCATAACACTATATCCGGGAGTTAAAGCCCCTCCGCTTCCAAGGAACGGAGAACCGGACCCGTTCTGGGACAATCACTGTTTTATCGAATACTAATCAATCCGACAGATATGAATACCTTTATAGATACTTTCATCAAGCGTATAAAGCATCAGAATCAGAAATGTTCTAAAAATACTTATCCTGTAGAACAGTTGAAACAGGATGACCTTGCTTTTCAGAGCCATTTTACTGCATATCTCAATATGGCCCGTCAGAACACCTGCATTATTCTGGGCCATATTTCGCAGTCATTAGGATTCAATTCGGCTTCGGTCATGGATACGGCCCTGTCCTCATCTCCGATTCTTGGTCCTAAAGGTCTTCTTAGTCCGAAGAAAGAGGTCAGTGAACTTGTCAGGAGCAGGTTGATGTCAGCGTTCCCGTTCTTGGATCCGATGATCAGATACAAGAAGGCGGTGGATAAGGAAAAGGATGATTATGGCAAGATTGTCATTTCCTCTGAGGATGTTGCAGGCATGTTGAAGGATATGCTGGATGTGTTGTCATATTACAGGGATATGGCTTCCCATATCGTTCTGGATGATGAACGTACGGTTTCTTCCGGTTTTGCAGCAAAGGAAAAGACGGTGTCCGAGTGTCTGAATTATATGATGACCGTGTCGTTGCGTGTGGTCAAGGACAGATTCTCTTTGGAGACGGTAGATCTGGACTTTTATAACAAAAACAGATATTCGATGGTGAACCGTAAGCCGCAGCTCAATGTCGGATTTGCTCACGCAGTACGTACCGAGGATTACAGGCTCACTTTGATGGGAGTCGTTCTCCTGTGCTGTCAGTTCATTGAGAAACAGTATGCTACGATGTTCTTCGATGCTCTTGACAAGCATAGCAGGTATTCGAGGTTTTACTCTATCGCTGAGAAGATTCCGACAAAGAAGGTCGCAGACAGGAATTACGTCTCGATCTTTAAGGGTGAGGAAGCGGAACGGCAGGTGCAGAAGCAACGTATGGTATTGCGTGAGGCCTATAGTGTCTATCGTGTACGTATTCCAAAGGAGCGGCTTGACAGCACAAGGGGTGATATGGCTCTTGCATTGGATATGTTGAACGAACTTGGAAAATGTCCGGATGTTCTTTTCGAACACCTGTCTCCGGAAGACAGGGAGTCATTCAAGGGCGAAGAGGGTGTGCTGATGAGAAGAAGCGGTGACCGTTTCCCTCAGCTGGCATTGAAATGGCTCGATGAAAACAGGAAATTCAACAATCTGCGTTTCCATGTGACGTTCGGCAAATACAGATGGCTTTTCTGTCCGGACAAGAAATGCGTTGACGGTCAGACAAGACAAAGATGGCTTCAGAAGGAACTGAACGGTTTCGGACGTATTCAGGAGGTCGAGAGCAAGAGACGTGGCACAGTGCCTGGATGGGATGGAGTGGATATTATAAGAAAATTTGAAGATGTTGTCTCGGATAAGGTGCATAAGGATCCTTATGTGACAGATTTCCGAACTCAGTATCTGTTCAATCGTGATAAGATAGGTATAAGCCTGAATGATTATATGCCTTTGATCAAGGATATACATTCGGAGAAGTCGGATGCCAGACATGGCGGAGTGCCGGATTTCTATCTGAGTGTATATGATATTCCTGCAATGCTGTTCCTGACATATCTTTTGGGAGATAACTCAAGGATTGTCGAGAAGCTGCTTGCCAACTGCAAGGCTGCTTATCTGAAGCTGTTTGACGATCTTGCTGAAGGAAAGTGGAATGGGAATATCGATGTTTCAGATTACTCGGCCGGTGAGGGAACTGTAAAGTTTACTCTCGGCTGGTCTGATGTGCCGCAGAAGATCAGGCGGAAGATGCCTTTGCTTGGAGGTGACAGGAATTTCCCGAAGAAGAAGTCTTTTGAGGAATTGGCAAAGGTGACTCTTGAGACTATGCTCAAGCGAACTGAAAGACAGCTGGAGAAGTTTGTCGCGGATATTGCAACCGCACGGGATTTCAAGGGGAATAAACAGGGAAAGGCCGGGTTTGTGGATATCCGTGCTGGTCGTCTGGCAAATTTCCTCGCAAGGGATATTGTTCGTCTGATGCCGGTTTCGGATAATGGCCGCAACAAGCCTACAGGCTTGAATTACAGTATAATACAGAAGACGATAGCTACATATAATTCTTCCTCTGAGGGATTTAAGGAGCTTGTGAAAGTGTTCCATGAAGCTAAAATCATAGGAGTAAAGGGCGGTGCCCATCCGTTTTTGGAAAGTATGCTTAATGACAGGAAGCCTCTGTCTGTGTTGGATTTTTACAGAAAATATCTTGAACGCAGAATCGCGTATCTTAAGGTTGTGCTTAAGGATCCGGCAAAATTCAGGACGCTTCCGTTCCTTAAGGCAGGACGTCAGAAATACTCTGTTGATCAGGAGGGTTATGCCGCACGTCTTGCAGCATCGTACAGAAAATGTCCGATATATCTTCCTGACGGCATATTCATGAATCTTATAAAGCAGCAGTTAAATAGATTTGATGCGATGAAGCCTGTGCTTGATAGTGATAGACTGAATGTGAGTTATCTGATAGCGCAGTATTTTGATAAGGTGGAGTATGATAGGGAACAGCCTTTATATAGACTCAAACGAAATTATCGCGTGTTCGATCTGCTCGAATATGCTCAGGAACCTAAGTATTGGGAACTGAACGAGCGAGTAGGCAAGGCTGCCAAGTATGGTCTTGCAAAAAGGAATATATTCTGGAACAGGATGGGCCAGTACTATGATGGACTGATCAGATATTATGAGGGTTTCCGAGGTAAGAAGACAACTGTCAAGTGGAATGAGAAACTTAAGGAAGCAAAAGCTGAGAAGGCATTGTGGCTGGGCTGTAAGGATGCTATAGGAGAAGAACGCCACAAGAAGATGGACTGCGCATTTTACTCCAGACTGGTCAATGCCAGAAAGGAATATGATGATTGTGAGAGAGAACTCAGGCGTATGAAAGTGCAGGATATGCTTATGTTCCTTGTTGCCCGCGAAACCTTGTACCTTCCTAAGGACAAGGTATTCAGACTCAAGAACCTGAGTCTGTCGGATGGAACGAAGAATATTCTTTCATCGACTGTAGATGAGTTCTCGATGGATGTGGTATGGGTTGAAAAGGAAGACGGTGTCAAAGTCTCGCATACAGCTGCCATTAAGGAAAATAACGTGGTCATAAAGAATTATGGCCGTATGTTCAAGCTGCTATCTGATGACAGAGTAAAGACGCTGCTTCCTCATATCCATGATTCCGCTATAGCCGGTAATGGAGTTAATGACCGCATAATACTGAAGGAAAATAAAGTGGTAATAGACAAGTCTCTGTTTGACGACGAACTAATGCACTATGACGGCCATCGTCATAACGTATGTGAGAAAGTCTTGAGATTTGAAGCTGCTGCAATAAAGAAATATGGCTTGAACGGCAGGGTCGATTTCAAGGCTGCGCTTGAGACTTTGACAGGCAGAAACCTGCTTGATGAAAAGGACGCGAGGGTACTATCAGCTATTAGAAATGCATATAATCATAATAAATACCCTGTAAAGGGTACAGAGGTGAGTGTGCGTGTAGAGTCTCTGCCTAAACTGACAGAAGATTTGCTGCAGATATTTTCGTCTAAGGCCAATCTATGACTTGTTGAGGTAAATGGGGGCGTCAGCAGAACTGTGTCAAGGGGTTAGGTTAGACCTGTTTACTTGTCCCCGTTATACTATTCCTTATTCTTTTGCTTAAAGTATTTGACATTGAGATATATCGCAAGTCCTACTACTAAAAGTAAAGACAACACATCCCCCCAACCTTCAAATGTTTTTCCGCGTTGAAAGTCCGATATCATCTGCTCTACATTTCCTATTACTGAAATAACTCCACAAACGTTCACAACGATGAGTAGTTTTTTACTGATAATCATAGCCATAATAGATAATAAATTTAGTTGAATATGTGACCTATATCATTCCTCCTGATTCATAGGCATAAAGTTATGCAAACCAACTAAAAAAACCAAGATAACTATCTTCATATTGCAACCGCCTAAATGGTGGCAGCCCTTCTTACGAGGCAATAATAATTATTATTCCACAAATGTCATTCCGTGCAATTTCTATCTGGCGAAATGCACGGAGCCTTAAAAATGGGATGCACCCATTGGAACCCCCTCAAATGGGGATTTTTTGGAGGTCGGTAAAAAACTCGGTGCAATTTCCGTGCATTTTTCAGGACACAAAAAGAGCCGCAAGTGTCTTTCCCTGGAAAAAGTTGACTCGCAAAAAGCGAGAATCAATGTTTATTTATCAAACACAGAAGAAAGAACAGTACTATGACAAGGTCATTGAGATGTATCGAAGTACGGGCTATTCATCGTACAGATTAACGAAAA
>JAFYLU010000094.1 GCA_017550025.1 Bacteroidales bacterium
ACTCAACGGACATCGTCAGTATCTTACAAAACTTCAGATCAATGCGATCGCTTAATTAATTGAGGAGGAACAGAATATGGCACATAAAAAAGGCGTCGGTAGTTCTAAGAACGGTCGTGAGTCACATAGCAAACGACTTGGAATCAAGAAATATGGTGATCAGGCAGTAAAGGCTGGTAACATTCTCGTTCGCCAGAGAGGTACTGTTCACAACCCAGGTCTGAATGTAGGTATGGGTAAGGATCACACTCTTTACGCACTTATTGACGGTAAGGTTAGCTTCCGCAAGAAGGCTGATAACAAATCTTATGTCTCGGTACTCCCTTTTGAGAACTAAGACTCGGGATTTGCATGACAAAGATAAGAGGACTGTATACCCGAGCGGGTGCGGTCCTCTTTTTATTAAATGTTAAACGGTAATTCCCGGCTTGTCTCGGGATTTTAAAATAACTGATATGCTGACACTCAAATTGCTTCGTGAAAATCCGGAGTTCGTGATTTCGAAGCTCGCAGTCAAGAATTTTGATGCAAGGGAGATCGTAGAGAAGATCAATCTCCTTGACCAGAACAGGCGTGCCCTTCAGACTGAACTTGATGCATGCCTTGCTGAACAGAAGAAGAAGGCCGCACAGATCGGTGGTCTGATGAAGGAAGGAAAGAAGGATGAGGCTGATGCCGTAAAGGCTGAGGTCGCTTCCCTCAAGGCTCGTTCTGCCGAGATCGAGAAGACATCGGAGGAAAACAATGCAGAGCTCAACTCTCTCCTTGTGCTTCTTCCTAACCTCCCATGTGACCAGGTTCCTGAAGGAAAGTGCGCAGAGGACAATGTTGTCGTAAGGACCGGAAACGAGATCCCTGAACTTGGTGAGAACAATGTTCCTCACTGGGAGCTTGCAAAGAAGTACGATATCATTGACTTCGACCTTGGTGTCAAGCTTACAGGTGCAGGCTTCCCTGTCTATAAGGGCAAGGGTGCGAGACTTCAGCGTGCTTTGATCAATTTCTTCCTTGACTGCAATACTGCGGCAGGTTATATGGAGGTCGAGCCTCCTGTCATGGTCAATGAGGCATCAGGTTTCGGTACAGGTCAGCTTCCTGACAAGGAAGGCCAGATGTATCATGCCACTGCCGATAACTTCTATCTTGTCCCTACCGCCGAGGTCCCTGTGACAAATATCTTCAGAGATGTCATTCTTGGTAACAATGAGTTCCCTGTGAAGATGACGGCATATACTCCATGCTTCCGTCGTGAGGCCGGTTCTTATGGTAAGGACGTACGTGGTCTCAACCGTCTTCATCAGTTTGACAAGGTGGAGATCGTGCGTGTCGAGAAGCCGGAGGAGTCTTATGCGGCTCTTGAGGAGATGATCGCTCATGTAGAGAACATCGTCAAGTCTCTCGGACTTCCGTACAGAATTCTCCGTCTTTGCGGTGGTGACATGAGCTTCACATCTGCAATTACATATGACTTTGAGGTATATTCAGCTGCGCAGGGCCGCTGGCTGGAGATATCTTCGGTTTCCAACTTCGAGTCTTATCAGGCTAACCGCTTGAAGCTCAGATATAAGGATGCTGACGGAAAGGTGCAGCTTGCACATACGCTCAACGGAAGCTCACTCGCCCTTCCACGCGTGGTGGCTGCTCTTCTTGAAAACAACCAGAAGGCAGACAGGATCGAGATTCCTGAAGTTCTCCGTCCATATACCGGCTTTGACTATATTGACTAAAGGAAAAATCATATTAGGAATAGACCCTGGAACCAATATTCTTGGTTACGGGGTCATTTCCGTTGATTCAAGGGAGCCCCGTTATGTTGATATGGGGGTCTTTGATCTCCGCAAGATAAAGGATCCGTTTGAGAAACTTGCAAACATCTTTGCCGGAGTCAGCGAGCTCATTGCTACACATTCTCCGGATGAACTGGCCGTTGAATCTCCTTTCTATGGTAAGAATGCCCAGGTCATTCTCAAGCTCGGAAGGGCGCAGGGCGCTGCAATAACTGCTGCGGTGATGAAGGGCATACCGGTTACAGAATATGCCCCGAGGAAGGCCAAGATAGCCATATGCGGAAACGGAGCTGCATCAAAGGAGCAGGTTTCCATGATGATCCAGAAGACATTGAAGGTGGATCTGGACTCAAGGTATCTCGATGCGACAGATGCTCTTGCCATAGCTCTCTGCCACCATTACCAGCAGTCCAATCCTCTTGCTGGCGTAGGAGGGAAGCCGGATTGGAAGAAATTCCTCCTCGAGAATCCGGACAGGATCAAGAAATAATTTTTTTCATATATTGCAGGGGAATATTAAACCTTTGCTCATCAAATGCATCTAAAATTATGTTCAAGGCTGGGGTTTTTGTTCGCCCGGCTTTTTGTGTGAAAGATAATAAGTTGAAATATAAATGTTTATGTCAAACAGATCGACAAATTTCCTTCTGAAATTGTCAGTGCTTGCCGCACTGCTTCTGTTCACTTTCCCGGGTTATGCCCAGGCCATATATTCCATCAAGGTAAAGCTTTCCGATGCCAAGACTTCCGAGCCTGTTGCATATGCGACAGCTTCCGTCTCGGTGAAAGGTGAGAGCTCGGCATTGAAGTATGTCCTGACTGATGCCAATGGAGAGGCTGTTATCCCCAAACTCAAGAAGGGTACATATGTGTTCAAGGCGGAACTCATGGGTTACAAGCCATATCAGCAGGAAGTATCAATTGAGAAAAATGTAGATCTCGGTACCGTAAAGATGCATGAGGATGCGGAGGTGCTTGATGCCGCGAGGATTTCGGATGTCGGAAATCCGATTGTCGTCAAGAAGGATACCATTGAATACAATGCTTCTTCATTCAAGACATCGGAGAACGACATGCTCGAGGAACTCCTCAAGAAGCTCCCTGGCGTGGAGGTCGAGGCAGACGGAACAATCACTGCTAATGGCGAGACAATCAAGAAGATCACCATTGACGGAAAGACTTTCTTCCTTGACGACCCGCAGCTTGCTTCGAAGAACATTCCTGCGAAGATGATCGAAAAGGTAAAGGTCGTGGAGAAGAAGTCGGAGCAGGCACAGTTCACAGGAATCGATGACGGTGAGGAAGAGACTGTGATTGACCTTTCCATGAAGCAGGGAATGATGCAGGGCTGGTTCGGTAATGTGATGGCCGGAGGCGGACACGATGTGCCGGGTGCGGGTTCTGACATGAATGACATGAGATTTCAGGGAGCTGCCATGGTTGGCCGTTTCACTGACAAGAGTCAGGTGAGCGTCATCCTTAATGGCAACAACACAAATAACCGAGGCTTCAACGATATGGCCGGCAGCATGATGCAGGGTATGCGCGGCGGCGGTGGCGGCATGGGTATGGGAATGGGCGGCTGGGGCCGTGGAAACGGTATCACCACTTCATGGATGGGAGGTGTCAACGGCGCATTCACTCTTCTTGATGACAAGATGGACCTTGCCGGTAACTATCTCTATAACGGTTCTGACAATTTTGTGGAGGAAGAAATCGAGAAGATAATCTATAAGGATGGAGGAGTGCGTCAGCTGTCCCATGAGACAGGACATGGAGATACCTTCACGCAGGGTAACAGGTTCGGTGTCCGTCTTGAGCATGAATTTTCTGATAACACATCCATTCTCTTTGAACCCCAGTTCAATTTCGGAAGCGGTAATTTCAGCGAATATTCGGACTTCACAACATGGGAACAGGCTTCGGAGGCGGCTGACACTGTCAGGATCAATGACGGTTGGGACAGAAGCCAGGGATGGAATGACAGCTGGAGTACAAGCGGATTCCTCTTGTTCAGACAGAAGCTTGGAAAACAGGGCAGAACCTTCTCTGCAAATATCAGATACAGCCTGAGTGACAACAATCTCCTTGGAAGCAATCAGTCCCATACCAATGTATATACCCAGGGACAGAGTCCGGATGTGGATGTCAATCAGTACTATGACCAGAACACCTCATCATCGTCTCTTAACGGAAGACTCGTTTATACCGAACCTCTCGGCAAGGGCTTCTTCTTCGAAGCAAACTATATGTACAGCTGGAACAGGAACAAGTCTGTCAAGAATGTATGGGATGGCGGTACGGTAGGAAATGAGCAGATCATTCCTGACAAGATATCGATGGAGAACATAATCAACTCATTCAATGGTGTTCCTGTCAATAAGGATTATTCCAATACGATTACAAATATCTCGCAGAATCACAGGGCGGGAGTCAATGTAAGCTATCAGAAGGAGAAGCTCCGTGCACAGCTGGGATTTTCTGCAAACCCTACTACGACCAGAAATATTACAAACGGTGTGGATACGACTTATACAGTGATGAATTTCTCGCCACAGGCCATGCTCAATTATGAGTTCAATGACAACACCAATCTCCGTTTCTTCTATTTCGGCCGTTCGGCGCAGCCTTCAACATCACAGCTGATGCCTGTGCCGGATAATTCAAATCCGCAGAACGTGTCATTGGGTAACCCATATCTCAATCCGTATTTCAACCACAGTCTCCGAGGAAACTTCGGATACACCAACAAGCAGACATTTACATCAGTTCATGCGAGATTCGGAGCGAGCCTGGTGGAGAATGCCATTACGAATGCACAGTGGTATGACCAGTCCGGTGTGGGATATTCAATCCCGGTCAACGGACCCGGTACCGGTTCGGCCGATATCAGACTCATGGTGAACTCTCCGTTCGGCAAATCAGGATTCTCTATCTTCTCCATGACATATGCCAGATATAACCAGTCGACATCTTATGTGGGAAAGAACACCTTTGATACTGACAGATACTATGATGGCATCTATTTCGATTATGAGGCATTCCACAGGGATTATCTCATTGATGAGGATGGCGATGTCATTACCTTGAGCAAGAGCAAGGACTTTGTAACCAACAAGACGCAGACAATGAGTTTCACACAGAGACTTCGTCTTACATACAGGAATGATATAGTTGAGGTAACCCTGGGAGGACGCACAAGAGTCAACAAGTCGTGGTATACAATGGAAAACAGCAATCTCTCCGCAACATGGAACAACCAGATTGACGGCTCCATGAACTGGACCATTCCTGGTGGCGTGCATTTCAAGACAGATGTTGACTATAACTGGTATAATGGCTATACAACGCCAAAGGAGGACGAAATCATTCTGAATGCCGAGATCACCAAGCTTCTTTTCAAGGATAAGTTTACTCTTGCGCTGAAGGCATATGATATCCTCGGTCAGTCCAAGAACCTTTCAGTATCGGATTCTGCAAACTACCATACGGAGACCAGAAACAATACGCTTGGAAGATATGTCATCCTGTCGCTTACCTATCGTTTCGGAACATTCGGCGGTGGCGGTGGCAGAGGTCCGGGAGGCCCGATGGGAGGTCCATACAGACGATAATGATTAAAACGGTGGAATGTTCCACCGTTTTTCTTTTATTATGCTATATTTGCGGTAGTTAAAAGGATAGTCATGAAATTTCTAAAACTGTTCTCGTCTCTTCTTGTCTCTCTTATGACATTGTGCCTGAATGCGGAGGAAAGACCGTATGCTCGTGCAAGAGAGATTGCAGAGGATTTCTTCTCTTCTGCCGTATATACAAAGTCAAGTACGCTTGATCTTGAACTTGTCTGGAGCGGCAGACGCCAGACCAAGGCCGGATCATCTGCTCCTGCCCTGTATGTGTTCGATAATGCTTCAGGCCCTGGCTTTGTTATCGTATCAGGAGATGATGCGGTCCTTCCTATACTTGGATATTCATTTGATAATGAATTTGTTGTCGAGGATATGCCTGTGAATGTCAGGGGCTGGCTGTACGGCATGGAAGACGAAATCATTGATGCAGTGCAATATGGTGGAAGGCAACAGCCGCTTACAAAACCTGAACTGACATCCGGAGTGGTCTTGAAGCAGTATACTACGGCGCTTTGGGACCAGACGGATCCATATAACAGCATGTGTCCGGTTATAAACGGTCAGGACTCCTATACCGGTTGTGTCGCAACTGCCATGGCAATAGTGATGAGGCATCATAAGTGGCCGGATGCCGGCGAAGGTAGTGTTCCGGGATATGTAACATCAACCTATAATATTCCAGTTTCCTCTGTCAATCTTGGACAGGCATATGATTGGGATAATATGCCTTTGACTTATACCGGCACTTCAACGGAGGCCCAGAAGAAGGCTGTGGCAAGACTTATGGCAGATTGCGGGGCTATGTTGAAAATGGATTATGGCCCGATAGGTTCATATGGTTCTGCTGCTTTTTCTGAAGATGTACCATTAGCCTTAAGCAAATACATGAAATACGATCCCTCTTTGATGTTATATGAACGAGGCTGCTATACTGAAGATGAATGGAACAGCATGCTGCGGAAGGAACTGGACGAAAACGGTCCGGTGCTTTATCGCGGCCAAAGCAGTGAGGGAGGACATATGTTTGTGCTGGATGCATATACAAATAAGAATTATTATGGTGTGAACTGGGGCTGGAGCGGCTACTGCAACGGATTTTTCACACTGTCGGCTCTTGTGCCTGAAGGTTACGGAAGCGGCGGGTCGGCGGGAGGCTTCACATATTTCCAGTCTGCCGTATTGGGTGTATGCAAGGATAAGGGTGGAGAGCCGTTGGAAAATATCGGGTTCTCGTTTTTTTCTGCTGCAGATAAGATATATGCCGGCATATCGGCTTCAGTGACTGAATTCAGTACAGGTGTTCCTTTTGATGTCAGCCTTGGCTTGGTGGTGAATATGGGAATCACCGATTATGACGGAACCGTGGCACTGGCAGTGGCTGATGTGAATGATTCCATAAAGGAATTTCTATATCAGATGCCTGTTTCAGCTCTTCCTCCATCATATGGATATTACTTTGACTGGACGGTAACAATCACGCAGCCGATAAAGGTAGGAGACCATCTCATCGGAATGTATTATGATAACGCATCCTCTTCATGGGTGAAGATCAGGGGTAATGTCGAGTATGGCGCTGTTGACACCATACAGTTGACTGACGGCAAGACTATCGCAAGTACAACTTCATTCAGGTATGACAGTGCTGAAAGAAAGATTTATCTGACAGTTCAGGAAGGAGTCAGTGTCTATGTCCGGAATTCAAGTGGCGCAGACCTGTCTTCTGTGATTTCTGCAGAGGGAACATCTGTGACTGTTGATGCGTCTGATCTGCCGGCAGGACGTTATAAACTCCGGCTTGAGAATGATGTCGATTCGAAGGATCTGTATTTTGTACTCGGAGAGAAATAGGAATGGATATGAAAAGGATGATAGCATATATGGCAGCGGTCCTGCTGTCTTTAACAGTTTTTTCCGGATGTTCACTTCTCGAAGAACTGCTCTCGTCACCTCCGGCAATAACATTGGAGGATCCTGCGGATTCAGACCTTACCTTTGATGACGGACAGGACAGCCGTTCTGTGTCCATCCTTGCAAATTTTGCATGGACAGCATCTTCGGATGAAGAATGGTGCAAGGTCAGTCCTGGTTCAGGGACAGGTAATGCCGTGATTGTCATATCTGTTCAGGCAAATGATACAGGTCTTGACAGGGGGACGGAAGTCCTTGTCGGAAACGAGACGGCGAGTGTGACGGTCAGGGTGTTTCAGGAAGCTGATGACCAGATATCTGTGGATGAGGACTCCCATGTGGTCAAGGCAGAAGGCGGCATGGTGTCCTTCAAGGTACTTTCTAATATTGAATATGATATAGAGATGCCTGATGTCGAATGGATTAAAGAGGCTTCAGGACAGACGGGCACGAGTCATACATTCTCGGTCTCGCCGAATGAAGGACATGATGGAAGGACAGCCGTGATCAGAGTCGTGGCCGGAAAGATCGAGAGACAGGTAGAGGTCATGCAGCTGCAGAAGGATGCGATAGTCGTTCATGGAAGCGAAGTCAATCTTTCTCATGAAGCAGGTATCTTCGTCCTGACTGTCGGAAGTAATGTGACATATGAGGTGAAGACCAGCGCTGACTGGATCTCCTTGAGCCAGACGAAGGCCTTTGAGGAAAAGGACCTTGTCTTTTCATATACGGCCAATTCATTACCAATGAAGAGGACTGCTACCATTGCACTGACAGATGGTAGCATCACCCAGTTCGTTGACGTCATCCAGGATTATGATGCTGTTGAATACGTGCTTTCATACACGCATGATAACTCCTTTGTCAAGCTTCCGTCAATCTCCGGAGAAAATATTTCGGGTAACATCTTCTGGGGAGATGGCCAGCAGGCGGTATTTGGCATGACAGACACTCACCAGTATGCATCTTCCGGCACCTGGAACGTACAGCTGGAATTTGTCGGCAGTTCCAACGGAGTTGAGATCGAGTTCCAGAATCTTACAGGAATCCAGGAAATCGATCTGTCTGGGATGTAACTCTATTTTTTAGTCACGAACCTCACGACCAAGGCCAGCAGAAGCAGCATGAACAGGAAGGTGCAGATGCGGCCTGTGATGTCTCCGTGGGAAACATAGAATGTGATGTCCTCACGCAGAGGAACATGAGCTTTTATTACAGCCGGCTCCCACCAAGGGGTCGGCTGAAGTATTTCTCCGGAAGGAGATATTATCGCGGAGATGCCGGTGTTTGCGCATCGGGCTATGGCCCGGCGGGTCTCGATCGCCCTGATGGAAGCATAGCTCAAGTGCTGTCTGTAGCCCGGAGTGTCTCCCCACCATGCATCGTTGGTGATGATTGCCATTGCGCGCGCTCCCTTGCGGACATAATCTGTATAGTATTCACCATAGACCGACTCGTAGCATATAGCGCAGCCTATCGGAATCGCCTGACCTTCAATAGGTCTGACATTCAGCAGCGTGATGTCTCCCTGTCCTACGCATCGGCCCATCACACCGCCGAGCATGTCGTCAATCCTGCAGAAGACAGCCGGGTATGGAGTGTGCTCGACGCCAACCACCAGCTTGTTCTTATGGAATATTTCAGTGCGCGTGGTGCCGTCTGTCATGAGGGCAGAATTGTGCGATTCCACCCATAGCCCATCATTGATATGCCTTGCAGTCGCTGTCGGTCTTTCATCCGACATTATATATTCATATGAGGATGCTCCGAAAAGCATGCTTACATTCGGGTAGTCCTTCAGAAATGAGGTGAATCTTCTCCATGTGCGGCTTCTCGGATAATCCCCGCAAATTATGTCTCGTGTGAATGTTTCCGGAGACAGGACCAGCAGAGGGGCTGCAGTGGAGTCGCCTTTTCTGTCTTTCAGTGCCTGCTCCATCTTTTCCTCCAGAATAGCATTCTGCTGATCCTGGGTCATTGCCTCGAACTTGTTGTACGGGTCTATATTCGGCTGGATGATAAGAACTTCCAGCTGCTCCGGACTCTCCATCGAATTTCTGTATTGCTTTCCGATCGATCCGGATATGATCATAGGAGCGATGAGTATGGCAAGATATCCTGCTGCAGACACGATTCTTGCCTTGCGATTCCATGCGAAGAAGCTTCCGTCAGAAAGCGATACCAGAAGTCCGAATAGACCGAGATTGCAGGCCCATATCCAGAGGGAACCGCCAAGGGCTCCGGTCATCTCATACCATTGTATTGCCCATGTCGTGCGGGCGAACGAGTTGCCGAGCACAAGCCATGGCCAGGAAATCTCCGCGTCGAAATAAAACCTCTCCCATGCGATCCATGCCATTGCAAGGAAAATGTAGGGGAGTGATCCGCTGAACTTCTTCTTGCTCAGGCGGAAAAGTCCGAATACAAGCGACATCTGGAGCGAATTGGCGAGTATGGCGAATATGCCTCCGCCGATGGTGGCATTGCATACCCAGAAGGTGGTGATGGCGTTCCAGAGCACGAAAGCCGTGTAGTGATATGGCCAGATTCTTTTCTTGCCTGACAGGTCCGCGATCCTTTCCATGCATAGAAGCGGAATGATGCCGAACAGGGAGATGATGCCGGTGTGAGGTATGATGAAAGGTACGGACATCATGATGGCAAAAATCACCACAAGCCCCCATAGAATCAGATTTTCCTTTTTCATGAATTGCGTTCTTTATCTGAAGGCAAAGATATAAAAATTATTACTACCTTTGTCTGTTTGCATTTATATAACGAGGAGTCGCCTATGCTTGTTGATATGTTGAAAGGTTTTCTTGTCGGAGTATGTGCGTCTGCCCCTATCGGGCCGATAGCTATACTTGTCGTGCAGAAATCCTTGAGCAAGGGGCATAAGGCGGGCTTTGTTTCCGGATTGGGAGCGAGTGTAGTCGATACCATGTATGCGTTCATCGCGATCTTTGCCCTTGCCTTTGCCCAGAAGTTCATTGATGCCCATCAGAACATGATTCTTCTTGTGGGAGGTGCGGTCATGGTAGTCGTTGGCCTGAACATGGCGTTTTCGGATCCTTTCAGGAAGATGAAGGCAGACGGTGATCCTACGGTGTCTCCGAAGGACTTCGGACAGGCAGTGGCGATGGGACTTTCAAATCCGATGGCGATATTCGTGATGTTCACCCTTTTCGCATTTTTCGGTCTTGCGGACGACTCGCCGCACAGCTGGCGTGTCACTCCGATAATCCTGTCAGTAAGTGCAGGTTCTGTGTCTTATTGGTTCAGCGTGTCATGGATGCTGAGCCGTTTCCGCAGGAAATTCAAGATGAACACGATACTGTGGATCAGCAGGATCACAGGAGCAATAGTAGTAATAATAGGCATAGCCCTTCTGGGACAGGGACTTTTCAATGTCATCTTCAAGGGGATGCCGATAGTGTGACAAAGCTATGGAAAAATCAAAAGTATTCTTCACAGACCTCAGGACTGTGCCTGGTAACGACCTTCTTACAAAGCTTGAGAAACTTATAAGGAAGGCAGGAATCGGTGAAATCGACTTCGACGGTAAGTTCACCGCCATCAAGATTCATTTCGGTGAGCCTGGAAATATGGCTTATATCCGTCCTAATTATGCGGCTCGTGTCGTAGATGTCATCAGGTCGCTTGGCGGAAAGCCTTTCCTCACTGATGCCAACACACTTTATTCGGGCGGTCGTTCCAATGCTGTGGATCATCTCCATGCAGCGATGGAAAACGGATTCAACCGAATCGGAGCACATGCAGACGTGATCATTGCTGACGGTCTCAAGGGTACTGACTATAAGGAGGTTCCTTGCGGAGGAAAATATTGTCCTAGCCCGAAGATCGGTGCAGCCATCGCTGATGCTGACATCGTGATTTCGATGAATCACTTCAAGGGACATGAGCAGAGCGGATTCGGAGGTGCGCTGAAGAATCTCGGAATGGGTTCTGCGAGCGTGGGAGGAAAGCTCGAGCTCCATTCTTCTTCGCAGCCTTGCATCGATCTTGACAATTGCATCGGCTGCAGGATATGTGAGAAATATTGCCGTCACGATGCCGTGAAGGTTGTAGACAGGAAAGCGGTGATCGATTATGACAAATGCGTCGGATGCGGACAGTGCGTTGCAGTATGTCAGAAATCAGCTGCGGTCGTGAAGGACTACGATACCTCGGAGGTGCTCAACAGCAAGATCGCAGAATATGCATATGCGGTTGTTAACGGCAAGCCGTCATTCCATATCAGTTTCATAATGAATGTCTCGCCTAACTGTGACTGCTGGAACCATAATGATGCGGCTATCGTTCCGGATCTCGGAATCGCTGCTTCCTTCGACCCTGTTGCCTTGGATTGCGCATGTGCGGACCTCGTGAAGTCTGCACCAAGCCTTCATGGAAATGCCATTTCCGACAAGGATGTGCATCATGAGCATGGCGAAGGCTGCGGATGCTCTCACCATCACAAGGGCGAGGACAAGTTCCGTATCGTTCACCCTGATACAAACTGGGAGGCCGGTGTGGAATATGGCGAGCAGATCGGACTCGGATGCCGTGAATATGAATTGATAAAAGTAAGATAAAGCATGAAGTGGATTATCCGTAACATTCTTTGGGCTGTTGTCATTGTAGTCGTCCTGATTGCAGGCGCAGTTGTTTTCCTTAATGTCGTTACTCAGCACAATCGCGAACTGATTGTTCCCGATTTTACCAACATGACAGTAGCGGAAGCCGAGGCTCTGGCTGCAGATGCAGGAATGCGTGTGGAGGTGACTGACTCGGTGTTTGCAAAGAGAATCAGAAAAGGTGCTGTACGTGATCAGAATCCGGCTCCGGGCTCCAAGGTCAAGGAAGGCAGGCGCATATCTCTGACTATCAATGCTCTCAATGCAAAGAAGGTTACGATGCCGAATCTCATAGATCTTTCGATGCGTCAGGCGTTGGCCGAACTTCAGTCGAGAGGACTCGTGCTTGGCAAGCTTATCTATGTCCGTGACATGGCTACCAATAACGTCTTGCGCCAGCTCCATGGAAACAGGGAAATCGCTCCCGGCACGACAGTGGAGACTGATACGGTGGTGGATCTTGTCGTCGGACTTAATCCGGATACCGAGGCAAGCACATATGTCCCTGATGTTCTCGGCAAGAGATATATGTCTGCTGTCGATGCGCTGCACAAACAGTCACTCAATATAAAGACTCTCCGTTTCGATGACAGTGTGAAGACATATGAAGACAGCCTCGATGCTGTCGTTTACAGACAGTCTCCTGAAGCTTCAGACATTCCTGTGAACCTCGGAAATGATGTGTCACTATATCTTACAGTAAACCCTGAAAGAATACCGTCCAGATAATTAAGATGAACGAAAAGGCTTTTTTTGATTTCGATGAATCCCCGGTAGAGGAACTTGATCCGCTGCAGGCTGGTGATGAGGTCGCGTATGAAGATGAACAGCAGGAGATGTTCGAGCATTATCGCTTTGACATTTCTGCCGGTCAGGTCCCGATGCGCGTGGACAAGTATCTCTCCACCCATATGGAATATACCTCGCGCCATCGCATCCAGCTTGCCATCAAGGCCGAATATATACGTGTGAACGATAAGATCGTCAAGGCGAACTACATAGTCCGTCCCGGAGATGTGGTGAAGTTTGTGATGCCATATCAGCGCAGAGGCCTTGAGATTCTTCCGGAAGCCATCCCGTTGAATATAGTGCATGAAGACGATGACGTGCTTGTGCTGAACAAGGATGCAGGCATGGTTGTTCATCCGGGACATGGCCATTTCTCGGGTACATTGATCAATGCCCTGGCGCATCATCTCGGAATATCGCAGGGACCTGATGCCGAGGATGAGAGGATGGGTGTGCTCGTGCACAGGATCGATAAGGATACTTCCGGTCTTCTGGTGGTCGCAAAGAACGATGAGGCGCAGCTGAATCTTGCAAAACAATTCTTTGTTCATTCGATAGAGCGCAGATATGTCGCTATCGTCTGGGGTAACCTCAAGGAAGATGAGGGAACTATTATCGGAAACATCGGTCGTGACCCTAATGACCGCATGAGGTTCAAGGTCTTCCCTGACGGTGACCATGGAAAACATGCCGTAACGCATTACCGTGTGCTCGAACGTTTCGGTTATGTGACAGTGGTGGAGTGCCGTCTTGAGACAGGACGAACACATCAGATCCGTGTGCATTTCAACTGGATCGGACATCCGCTCTTCAATGACAGCAGATACGACGGCTCGGAGATCAGGAAGGGAACCATCTATGCCAAGTATCGTCAGTTCATAGAGAACTGCTTCAAGCTTCTTCCAAGACAGGCACTTCATGCCAAGACTCTCGGATTCGTTCACCCGAGTACGAAGCAGATGGTGAGATTCGATTCGCCACTCCCTGCTGACATGCAGGCCCTTATAGACAAATGGCGCAAATATGCTGAAAATATGACTCAATTCCTTGAGGAGGAATAAAGAAAAAAGGTGGGAAGCTTAATCAAGCTTCCCACCTTTTTCATCGTAAAATTCATTCTGCAAGACTGTGAAGTCTGTAGTTTCTACAACTTCAAGCTTACATCTGTACTTCTTTCTCCATTTTCCCACGATAGAAGAGAATATTCCTCTTGTGAGGTAGGCTCCGAGAATAGGGTTAACCTTTAAGGTAAGGTTTGTGAGATTCTTTTCGTTCACATAGAACGCCAGCCTTCTCTCGATAGCCTCGTCAATGACGACACTTGATGCTATCTTTCCGCTTCCGTTGCAGACCGGACACACTTCACTGGTGTTTATTTCGGTTGCCGGACGGACTCTTTGCCTTGTGATCTGCATAAGACCGAATTTCGTGAGCGGCAGCACATTGTGCTTTGCCCTGTCAGTCTCCATCAGCTCCTGCATCTTCTTGTGGAGGGCGTTTCTGTGTTCGTTGGATTCCATGTCAATGAAGTCCACGATGACGATTCCTCCCATGTCTCTCAGCCTGAGCTGTCGTGCGATCTCTTCGGCTGCATAGCAATTGACATCAAAAGTGTTCTGCTCCTGCTCCTTGTTCTTGGTGCGGATGCCGCTGTTGACATCTATTACATGCAATGCTTCAGTGTGCTCAATCACAAGGTATGCTCCTTGCTTTATCGGAACCACTTTTCCGAACGAACTCTTTATCTGTCTCGTTACTTCGAAGTGGTCAAAGATAGGAGCTTTGTCCTTGTAAAGCTTTACTATCTTCTCCTGCTCCGGTGAGATCAGTGAGATGTACTTGCGGATTTCCTCGTAAATGTTCTCGTTGTTCACATAAATGTTTGTGAACGAGTCGTTGAGAAGATCCCTGAGGATTGTGGTTGTCTTGCTGTACTCTGTAAAGAGCAGCTGCACTCCCTTGGATTGTGCGAGTTTCTTCCAGGAATTCTCCCATTTCTCGACCAGGGACATCAACTCTGCATCAAGGACAGCTGCGTTCTTGCCTTCAGCTGCTGTGCGGATGATGGCTCCGTAGTTCTTGGGGAGTATACTCCTTACAAGTGTCTCAAGTCTTCTTTTCTCTTCTTTCGAAGAGATTTTCTGGGATACGCTTACCTTCTCTGCGAAGGGAAGCAGTACGATGTTTCGTCCTGCCAATGAAATTTCTGCAGTCAGTCTCGATCCTTTGGTCGATATCGGTTCCTTGACGATCTGGACTATGATCATCTGTCCCGGTGTCAGCACATTCTCTATGCGGCCTTCCTTTTCGAGGATCTTGCCTGGTTTGATGTGCTTGTAGATACCTTTGTTATCTGTGTTAGGGTTGACTCTGCGGACAAATTCGTCGAATGCCTCAAAATATAAACCCAGATCCAGATAATGGACAAATGCTTCCTTCTCATCTCCGATGTCTACAAAGGCAGCATTCAGGGCGGGAAGAATCTTCTTTACCTTTCCGAGATATACATCTCCCACGGAAAAGCTGTGCCCCTGGCTGGACTCCTTGTTCAGCTCGATCAGCCTGTGGTTCTCCATCAGCGCTATCGAGACTTCCGTTGAATTGACATCAACAATCAGATCCTTTACAGACTCCATCAGGAATTTCAGTGATAAGATTATTTCAAAAAAAGAGACCGACCATCCTGGTCGGCCTTCTTTAGCGGACTGCTAAAATGGCAGACACTGTGAGAAATTACTTTCTCTTCTTGTGTCTGTTCTTACGCAGGCGCTTCTTGCGCTTGTGCGTTGCCATCTTATGCCTTTTATG
>JAFYLU010000095.1 GCA_017550025.1 Bacteroidales bacterium
ACTTATAATTCCATAAGGAATTAACGCTTCTCGATAAATTGTATTTTTTCTCGGTACTTGCTTCTTGTACAGTAATCAGTCTTTTCAATGAACTTTCTAAATCCTCTTTCAAGGACCCGTTTCTCGAACGGGGCTGCAAAGGTACGCATTTTTTTCAAACCTGCAAGCGTTTCAGGAAAAATTTTTAACTTTTTTCTCGAGACGCTCCGGATGGAGCCGATGCGACAGTCTTTTGAAGAACTTTCAGCCCGCCGTTTCTCAAACGGGAGTGCAAAGGTACGACTTTTTTCATTACTTCCAAATCTTTTTCAACGCACAGCGGCGCCCGCATCGACAAAAGACATGTCCCCGGCAGACCAACTCGCTGGACGCCAGGGACATACACGATTGTTACGATTTTGTTAAAACGAATAAACACGGATCATCAACTCCACAGCGCCCAATTACAATCCGATTATGCGTCCATATACCCTCCTTAATTCAACGACAGGCATTCAAATATCAAAACAGTTTATTATATTTGCATACATATATTATATATAGTACGCCATGGATAGAAAAATCGTAATAATCCCGACTTATAACGAAAAGGAAAACATTGAAAACATCATAAGGGCCGTATTCAACCTTGAAGGTGATTTCCATATACTGGTTATCGAAGATGGTTCACCGGACGGTACTGCAGCCATAGTGAAAAGGCTTCAGGACGAATTCAAGGAAAGACTCTTCATGATCGAGCGCAAAGGCAAGCTTGGCCTCGGCACTGCCTACATAACAGGATTCAAATGGTCGGTCGAGCAGAAATACGACTACATCTTCGAGATGGATGCCGACTTCTCACATAATCCTGAAGATCTGCCACGCCTGTACGAGGCCTGCAGCAAGGATGGAGCAGACCTCGCAATAGGTTCGAGATACTGCAACGGCATCAGCGTAATAAACTGGCCTATCGGCAGAGTCATCATGTCGTACTATGCTTCCGTTTATGTAAGAACTGTCCTCGGCATGAAGGTATATGACACCACGGCAGGATTCAAATGTTACAGAAGACGGGTTCTTGAGACCATCGACCTTGACAAGGTAAGGATGAAGGGATACGGATTCCAGATCGAGATGAAATACTCGACACACAAGCTCGGATTCAGGATTCAGGAGGTGCCTATCATATTTGTAGACAGGAAAGAAGGTACATCAAAGATGAGCAGCGGAATCTTCGGAGAGGCATTCTGGGGCGTAATGAAGCTCAAGTTCAGAAAAATCAGACCAAGAAAGGCATAAGGAAATGATCATTCTTCACAAAGCCACCATAGTCACTGGCGAAAAGGAAGCTGTCGGCTCCATTATAATAGAAGAGGGCAGGATATCCGATATCCTGTATGCGGATGCCGATGATTACGATTTCAGAGTCGGAAAATATATTGAAGATGCGGATGCAGAAGTCTGGCAGCTCGAAGGCAAGCATGTCATGGCTGGAGGCATAGACGCCCATGTACACTTCCGTGAGCCAGGCCTCACACACAAGGCAGACATGGCTACAGAGTCAAGGGCGGCAGTGTCAGGCGGAGTGACCACCGTATTTGACATGCCGAACACCAATCCCCCGACCATTACGGCTGGAGCTCTCAAAGAAAAGATGCAGCTGGCCGAGGGCCGTTCAGTTGCAAAGACAGGCTTCCATATAGGCGCCACAAACTCTAATGCCGACAGCATATGCAACCTTATCGTAAATGGTGACGAAGGCTGCGGTGTGAAAGCAGAAGACATCCCGGGAGTGAAGGTATTCATGGGATCGTCCACAGGAAACATGCTTGTCGACCAGAAGAACTCGCTCGAAAGGCTGTTCCAGATCAGCGAAAAGCCTATTCTCGTACACTGTGAAGACGAGCAGACAATCAAGGAAAACCTGGCAGCTGCCCAGGAAAAGTACGGAGATGACATCCCCTTTGCAGAGCATGAGCACATACGCAGCCGCAGGGCATGCATAAAATCCAGCATCAAGGCTCTCGAAATGGCCATGAAGCACGGGACAAAGCTTGTACTCTGCCATATTTCCACCAAAGAGGAGATCGAGATGGTCCGCGCAGCCAAGACAAACAATCCGGATATAACAGCGGAGACATCATGCAATTACCTGTGGTTCAGCAACGAAGACTATGAAAGAGCGGGAAGCCTTGTAAAATGCAACCCTTCGATCAAGACAGCGGAAGACAGACAGGCATTGCGCAACGCACTTGCGGAAGGTCTGATAGACACGATAGGTTCCGACCACGCTCCCCATCTGCTTTCTGAAAAAGAAGGCATATACACGAAGGCCCCTTCCGGACTTCCTTCGATCCAGCAGAGTCTGCCTGTCCTCGTCACAATAGCCAGAGAGGAAGGTATTCCTCTCACTCGCATCACATCCGCCTTTTCTGAAAAAGCATCCGAGATATACGGGCTCAAGAGAGGTAAGATCAGACGAGGATATGATGCCGATCTCGTGATATTTGATATGAACAAGGAATTCATAGTAAGAGCTGAAGACCAGCAGAGCAAATGCGGATGGACCCCATATGAGGGAGTAAGGCTCAAGGGATATATCGAGGCTGTCCTCATAGACGGAAAAGCCGTCATCAGGGATGGAAAACTTACGGTATGAGATCACCAGAACTGACAAGTACTGATAAATTTCAACAACAAAAGACTGAAAGATGCCTAAAGTACAGCCGAGCAGACTGCTCACCTATATTGCGTCAACTTTCGCGATCACGCTATGGGGCATGTCCTACATATGGACAGACAAGCTGATCGGACTTGGAATTCCTATATTCTATTTCGTATTTGTCAGAATATTGCTTGCCGGTCTTGTACTTTTCCTCTTCAATACCGCCTATGGTCGAATAAAGAGGATACAGAGGCAGGACCTCCCGAAATACCTGCTGCTTGCGTTCTTTGAGCCTTTCATATATTTCATATGCGAGACATTCGGTCTGAAGCTTACAGGGTCACCGACATTGAGTGCGCTCGTGATCGCAACCATCCCGATCTTCTCCATCGGAGCCGGCATGCTGTTCTTCAAGGAAAAGATCAACATCGTGAACATCATCGGAATATTGTTCTCGCTCATAGGAATCGTGATGGTAGCGATGGCGAAAGGAGAACTCGGCGAGAAGTTCATATGGGGAGTCGTGCTCCTGCTCATCGCTGTGATTGCGGAAGTAGGTCATGCATCCATAACCAAGAGCCTTTCCGGCAACTACTCGAGTCAGATTATCGTGATGTATCAGTTCCTTATCGGTTCGATATATCTTTTCCCGCTTTTCTTATGGAAAGGAACGGCAGGATTTGACGCTTCAATCTATTTCTCGCCTGAAGTCTGGTATCCTCTGATATGCCTTGCCATCTTATGTTCAAGTCTGGCATTTTCACTTTGGGTAAGCACCATCAAGAATCTCGGAGTTGCCAAATCAAGCATCTTCTCTGCGCTGATTCCAGTTGCCGCAGCAATCATAGCCTGGGTTTTAGGTCACGAAATGCTTAACTCCAGACAGTGGATAGGAATAGGAATATCCACCGTCGGAGTGATACTCTCACAGTATACATTCAAGAAAAGATAGGTATTTACTTCACAAGACGAAGACCGATGCGGGCGCGATCCAGATCCACGCTCAAGACTGTCACCTTCACATGCTGACGGAGTTTCAGGATCTTTGACGGATCAGCCATACCTTTGACACCCATCTGCGAGGCATGGATGAGACCGTTCTGCTTGATTCCGATATCAACGAATGCTCCGAATGCTGTGACATTCGTGACAATACCTGGAAGTTCCATACCTTCCTTCAGGTCCTCTATGGACTTGATGTCATGAGCAAACTCGAACTCCTGCGCAGATTCGCGCGGGTCTCTGCCAGGCTTGCGCAATTCTGAAATTATATCATTGATGGTCGGAAGACCGAACTCACCTCCCACATAAGAGGACGGATCTATCCTTGAACAAAGCTCCGCATTGCCTACAAGCTCACTTGTAGAAACGGAAAGATCCTTTGCCATCCTGTCAACGACATGATATGCCTCCGGATGCACGGCTGAATTGTCAAGCGGATTGGATGCACCGTGAATTCTCAGGAATCCCGCACACTGCTCGAAAGCCTTGTCGCCGAGACGCTTCACCTTGAGAAGTTCCTTTCTTGAAGCATAAGGTCCATGCTCTGCTCTATATTCCACGATATTTTCCGCAAGGGCAGGGCCGATACCGGAAACATAACTCAAAAGATAGCTGCTGGCGGTATTGAGGTTGACACCCACATTGTTCACACAACTCTCCACAGTATTGTCAAGCGTCTCCTTCAGGAGAGACTGGTCCACATCGTGCTGGTACTGCCCCACTCCCAACGACTTCGGATCAATCTTCACAAGCTCTGCAAGAGGATCCATCAGCCTTCGTCCGATCGATACTGCTCCTCTTACTGTGACATCATGATCAGGAAATTCCTCACGGGCCACCTCCGATGCTGAATATATGGATGCTCCGTCCTCACTGACAGTGAAGATTCTCACACCCTGCGGAAGAGGTACCCTCTTCACGAATTCTTCTGTCTCACGTCCCGCCGTGCCATTGCCGATGGCAATGACTTCTATCCCATATTTCCGGATCATCGCCGATACAGCCTGTATAGACTTGACCTTCTCACTTGCAGGAGGATGCGGGAATATAGTTTCATTATGCAGAAGGTTACCCTGCTCGTCAAGACATACCACCTTGCATCCTGTCCTGAATCCAGGATCAATTGCAAGGACACGCTTCTGTCCCACAGGAGGAGCAAGAAGAAGCTGACGGAGATTCTCGCCGAAGATCCTTACTGATTCCTTGTCTGCCTTTTCCTTTGCCTCCTTCAGAACCTCATTGGAGACAGACGGCTCGAGAAGTCTCTTGTATGCATCATCAAAGGCCATATGCATATGTTCTGCAAGAGGAGCGGCAGGATATCTGCGCTCCTGACAGAAGTCATAATATATCTTCTTGCAGCATTTTTCGGCATCAGCATCTATCTTCACATTGACAAATCCCTCATCTTCCGCACGAAGAATTGCGAGAAGCCTGTGCGGTGCGATGCGATCCAACGACTCCGAATAATCGAAATAAGTACGATATTTCATTGCCTCCTGCCCTGTGGCTTTCTTCGTCGCCTTGGTCACTATGCGACGGGTCTTGAAGATCTGGCGAAGCGTCTCGCGCACTGAAGCAGTCTCGCTCAAACGCTCTGCAATGATATCACGTGCTCCTGCCAATGCATCATCCACAGAAGCAACCTTGTCACCAAGATATTTGCGTGCCTCCGATACAGGATCCGTCAATGCTACATTGTACATCTTGTCCGCAAGAGGTTCCAGACCGGCCTCCTTTGCAGCAGTAGCCCTTGTGCGTCTCTTCGGTCTGAACGGAAGATAAAGATCCTCTATCTCACGAGAATCCACACTGTTCTCGATCCTTGAACGAAGTTCAGGAGTCAGCGCTCCGGCCTGGGAAATGGTTTCGATGATTGTAGCCTTACGTTTTTCCATTTCTGCGAAGACATCCGTCCAATGGCGGATCTCGGCTACGGCCACTTCGTCAAGACCTCCGGTCCTTTCCTTACGGTAACGGCTCACGAAAGGGATGGTTGCTCCTTCCTCAAAGAGTTTCGCACAATTTTCAACCTGCCAGTCCTTGACCTGAAGACGGTCTGCGACTGCCTTTATATAGATATTCTTCATCTTGAGATTCCTTTTAGGGGTCTGCTAGTCATGAGACACCTGCTTCAACTGATTTCTGTATGCCGAGAAGATCTTCGACTTGGACACGAAGCCGACATAAGTTCTGTCCGATTCGACCACAGGGAGATTCCATGCATCCGTCTGCTCGAATTTGATCATCACACTGTCCATCTTTTCATCAACATAGACATATGCCGGAGCAGACTTCATATAATTGAACACATGCGCTGTCTGATAAAGTTCCTTCTTGAACATATCCCTGCGGACATCCTCCAGAGACACAAAACCCTGGAAATGATTCCTTGAGTCCACGACAGGGAAGATATTTCTCTTGGATCCGGCAACAACTTCTACAAATTCAGCCAGAGTAGCATCAATCCTTACCGTAGAGAAATCCGACTCCACCAGTTCGCTTGTCTTCAGAAGGGTAAGTACAGCCTGATCGCTGTCATGAGTCAGGAGTTCTCCTTTCTTTGCAATTCGCTTGGTATAGATAGAATATGGTTCTACCGCCCTGGTGGCAGCATAGGAAATCGTAGATGTAAGGATCAGAGGGATAAGAAGTTCATATCCTCCAGTCATGTCCGCAATAAGGAAGATTGCCGTCATCGGAGCCTGCATGACTCCTGCCATCAGGCCTGCCATTCCGACAAGCACGAAATTCTGTTCAGGAACAAAGCCCGGCCCGGCAATGAGATTTATGGTCCTCGAAAGTACAAAACCGGCTATGGCTCCTATGAAGAGGGTCGGACCGAAGGTTCCTCCCACTCCGCCACCTGCATTGGTGAACGACATTGAAAAGACCTTGAGAAGAAGGACAAGTAGGAAAAACACCGGCACAAGCCATGCCTTGCGGAGGAAGAATGCAAGAATGGTCTGTCCTTCAAGGTCGATGGTTCCGCCATTGAGCAGTTCATGAAGGTAATCATAGCCCTCGCCGAACAAAGGAGGAAAGAGGAATATAAGCAGACCAAGGCAGGAAGCAGAGATCCCCCACCTTATGAAAGGCTTACTGATACTCTTGATCTTGTCTTCGAGCCACAATGTCATCCTCGTGAAATAGACAGAACATGCCGCACTGAAAAGTCCGAGAAGGATATAGAACGGAATGTTGCTCATTGCAAAAGGTGACAGCGTGCATTCGAAAGGCGGCTTGTCTCCCAGGAATATATATGACACTACCGTTGCAGAAATCGTAGACAGGAGCAACGGAAGAATCGACGTCATGGATATGTTGAAAAGCAGGATCTCAAGAGTGAAAAGCACTCCTGCAAGCGGAGCCTTGAATATACCTGCAACGGCACCGGCTGCGCCACATCCCAGAAGGATAGTCATATTCTTGTATGACAGTCCCATATAACGGGCGACATTGGAGCCTATGGCAGCTCCAGTGTAGACAATAGGAGCCTCCGCACCGACTGATCCGCCGAAACCGATGGTCACTGAAGATGCAGCCATCGATGTCCACATGTTATGAGGCTTGATCTTGGAATCATTCTTTGAAACGGCGACCAGCACCTTTGTCACTCCGTGTCCGATATTGTCCTTCACCACATACCTGACAAACAGCATGGCTATGAGCATACCGATGCCCGGATATATAAGGAAGAGGAAATTGTATGCTTCATGATCGAACCATGAAGTCAGGGAATGATGCACCAGTTCTATGGCGGACTTAAGAATGACCGCAGCGAAACCGCAGCATATGCCGACAAACAGAGAAAGGATGATCATCACATCTCTCTCCGAAAGCTTCATCAGCAGACGTCTCAACGGCGCAAGTATATCCTTGACAATGAATCGTGTTTTCATGGCTGTCCGGTCAAATCATACAAAGATAAGAATTTCATGTCATCAAACAATCGAGTAGGAGGAAAACAAAGTAGGTTTTCCTCCTACTTTTGTTTTCCGACCTCTCACACCACCGTACATGCGGGTCCGCATACGGCGGTTCCTTATCTGCAATAATACTTTTCGTAGTATCCCACCAGCGACGGG
>JAFYLU010000096.1 GCA_017550025.1 Bacteroidales bacterium
CGGGTTCTTTTTCTTACCATCTGTCCTCAGATGATACAGTCAGTTTCTTGCGGCCGCGACGACGGCGAGCTGCCAATACACGACGTCCGTTTGGAGTCGACATGCGCTCGCGGAAGCCATGTTTGTTGCGACGCTTGCGCTGTGATGGTTGGAATGTTCTTTTCATATCTAGATATTTTTATATATTCCTATAAAATTGGGAGTGCAAAGGTAGTCTTTTTCAGTTTAATTGCAAAATATTTTATCATTTTTCTATGTAAATGACCTGTTTCGTCTCAAAAAACTCGTCAGAAGACCAGTTTGAAATAGGCCAGATGTGCACAGAACCCTTTCGCATCTTGAATTTTGACATGGCAGTGCTGATCTCCTCGGCCAGATCTCCGCCTTTCAGATAGAGTATTCCTTCGCTATATTTGCCCTTTACCCAAGGCATGAAGTTCTCAAGCGAGGTCACGGCGCGCGACACGATATAGTCGAAGGTTTCCGGCAGGGACTCTGCACGGGCATTGACTGTCCTGACATTCTTCAGACCGAGACCTTTGCTGACCTCTGTGGCAACTATGATCTTCTTTCCGATTGAATCGCACAAGGTGAAATCGGCATGCGGGAAGATTACGGCAAGAGGAATGCCCGGGAAACCTCCTCCGGTGCCCAGGTCCATGATCTTCAGCGGCTGGGCTATGCTGTATGCCCCTTCTCCGCGCAGATGGTCATATACTTCAGGCATCATCTTCCTGATATATGCTGCGATGCCGAGCGAATGAAGGACATGGTGTCTGTACAGCTGGTCAATATCTTTGCGGGATACTACATTTATCTTTGAGTTCCAGTCCCTGTATAATGCTTCCATCATACGGAACTGTTCGAGCTGTCCGGCAGAAATCTCCGGAAATCCTTCTTCAATAATGCTTTTGAATTCGTCGAATGTCATAGTCGTTATAATAATTCATCTGAATAATCCATCATCTTGAGCAGCATAGCCTTTGCTCTGCGTATCTTTGTCTTGACAGTGTTTATCGGCATGTCGAGGGCATCTGCGATTTCCTTGTATCCGAAATTGTCAATAAGATTCATTTTCGCGACCACCTTGTAGTCGTCTTTCAGCTTCTCTATATTCGTAAGCCATTTGTCGTATTCCTGCTGGTTTATAATGTCCTCTTCAGGATTATGCATTGTGGCCGGAAGCTCCTTCAGCTCTGCGATGTCATCGTTGATAGAGGTGGTCGGCAGGTTGTTCTTTTCCCGGTCATGGCGGCTCAAATGGTCGAATGCCGTATTTCGTGCTATCCTGTAAAGCCATGTAGAGAACTTGTATTCAGGATTGAAGGTGCTTATCTGGCTGAATGCCTTCTGGAAGCTTTCCAGACAGATGTCTTCGATATCCTCCTTCTGCACGACATAGCGGGATATGTGGCTCTTTACACCTGTATGGTAGCGGGTGTAGAGCACGATGTACGCGGCCTGATTCTGTTCAAGCGCCAGCTTGACGAGTTCCGGATCTGTCAGATCAGTGAGCTTCGAGCCAGTTGTTTCCATGGTTACATTCTACAATTAACGGTATAGACAACTTTGTTACATTCTCCATCTCTTCGGTTACAATCTTCTGAAGGGTTTCCACTTCATCTGCCACTGCATCGAAGACAAGTTCGTCATGAATCTGCAGGATCATGCGGCTTTTGAGGCCTTCGTCTGCAAGTCTCCTGTCTACATTGATCATGGCCATCTTGATGATATCTGCAGAAGTGCCCTGGATAGGGGCGTTCACTGCATTCCTTTCTGCAAGTGTCCTGACGGTGGCATTCTTTGAGTTGATGTCAGGGAGATACCTTCTCCTTCCGAAAATGGTCTCGACATATCCTGTTTCCCTGGCTGCCGCTATGGTATCCTCTATGTATGATGATATTGCCGGGAAGTTCAGGAAATAGTCCTCGATGATCTTCTTGGCCTCGGCTCTGCTGATATGGAGTCTCTGCGACAGGCCGAATGCGGATATTCCATACATGATGCCGAAGTTGGCAGTCTTGGCTATCCTTCGCTGGTCTGCTGTGACTTCGCTTATATCGACTCCGAATATCTTTGCGGCTGTCATTGCATGTACATCCTGTCCGTTGCGGAATGCACTGATCAGATGCTGGTCGCAGCTCAGGTGCGCCATGATGCGGAGCTCTATCTGCGAGTAGTCTGCAGAAACTATCACCCCGTCCGGATGTCCGGATATGAATGCCTTGCGGATCTCCTTGCCTCTTTCCGTGCGGATCGGGATATTCTGGAGATTCGGTTTTGACGAGCTCAATCTTCCGGTAGCTGTCAGAGCCTGGTTGAACGTGGTATGTATCTTTCCGGTCGCAGGGGATATGAATCCCGGAAACGGTTCGATATAAGTGGACAGGAGTTTCTTGACTCCTCTGAACTCAAGTATCTCGTTGATGATTGGATGCTTGTCGGCAAGGCCGTTGAGCGTGTCTTCGTCAGTAGGGTAGCTGTATCGCACTCCGTTCTTCGGCTTGATCTTGGGGTCGAGCTTCATCTTTTCAAAAAGTACTATGCCTACCTGCTTCGGAGAAAGGATGTTCAGGGTCGGTTCTTCCGCCATTTCCCTGACCTTCTCCTGGATCCCGTTCATTTCTGTGGCAAGTCCGGATGCATATCTGCGAAGCTGCTGGACATCTATCTTTACTCCTTCGGTCTCCATGCGTGCAAGCACTCTGACCAGCGGTTCCTCCATGCTGTCATACAGGTCGTTCAGGCCGAGATCCTCAGTCTCTACACGTATCTTTTCTCCAAGCAGCAATGTGGCTGCCGCTTCTGCATTTCTCTCCGGCATGGTGCAGTCCTCCGGTACTTCATCGAAGAGAGACAGTGTGACCTCCTCTTTCTTCTCCGGAAGACAGTCCTCCATGTTCAGGTCGAGGTAGGCCTTTGCAAGGATATCGAGCTTATGGCTTTTTTCCGGATTGACGAGGTAATGCATGAGTTCGATGTCCATAAGCCTGCCGTTGAGGCTTATTCCGTTGTTGTGCAGGATGTTGAACTGCAGTTTCAGATCATATCCGTATTTGATGATCTCCGGGTCAGCTATTATGTCGCGGAAGTCGTCCGGACTTCCTGAAGCTGTCATGCATTTCCCGTTCAGGCATGTTCCTATGGTGATTCTGCTGACCGGTGTGAAGATTCCGGCCTCCTTGCCTTCGGTTATGATGGAGCATTTTCCGGCCTCCTTTGCCTTCCTGCATATTTCTTCTGCTGTATCAACTGTGTAGTCAAGCTTCCGGCTTTCCTTCTGCGTGCCGGGGCGTACTTCGCCGAGATGCTTCATCAACGAGCCGAATTCATATTTCTCGAAAAGGTCTGCAACTTCACTTGTACATGTGAGACAAACCTCCATATCTTCGTTAGTGACATCCAGTCCGATGTCCGTCCTGATAGTGACAAGGTCATGACTCATGCTGATATGGCTTTCAGCATTGCGGAAGGCTTCCTGCTGTTTTGCCGTCAGCTCGTCAATATGGGTGTAGATGTTTGCCACATTGTCATATTTTGCTATCAGCTTACCGGCTCCCACTTCTCCGACTCCCTTGACTCCGGGTACATTGTCGGAAGAGTCACCGCATAGAGTAAGTATCTCGATGACCTGCTCCGGGCGTGCTATTCCGTATTTCGTGCAGATTTTTTCCTTGTCGATGATTTCGTCTTCTCCTCCCGACCTTCCGGGCTTATATTGGAAGATGCGGTCAGAGATGAGCTGTCCGTAGTCCTTGTCCGGAGTTACCATGAACACATCAAATCCGTCGCCTTCTGCGCGCTTTGCCATCGAGCCTATCACGTCGTCGGCCTCGAATCCCTTTACCATGAGGACAGGAAGGTCCAGGGCTTTGCAGAGTTCGCACAAAGGCTCAAGAGAGTCGATGATCAGCTGCGGGGTCTCCGACCTGGTCCCTTTGTATTCAGGGTATATCTCGTGTCTGAATGTTCCTCCCGGGGGGTCGAAGGCGATTGCCATATGGGTAGGCTTTTCCCTTTCGATGAGTTCGAGAATGTATTTGGTGAATCCGAAAAGTATGGACATGTCCGCACCCTTTGAATTGATCATCGGATGCCGCAGGAATGCGTAGTACATCTTGAAGATCAGGGCATGTCCGTCAATCAGAAAAAGTCTTTTGTTCATATAAACCCAAATTGAACCCCAAAGGTATAAAAAGTTTCGGTTTTTCGCCTTTATTGACGCAGGAAAAACGGTTCAGGATGGTCTGCGAATTCAGGAAATTATTAAATTTGAAGGATTTTTGACCTGAACTGCGATGAAGATACTTATAATAGAGGACGACGCTTCCCTGCAGGAGCTTATGACGAAGGCCCTGAAGCAGGATGGATATGTGGTGGAAAATGCATATGATTTCGATTCCGCCATGGACAGATTCGGAGTTTATGCATACGACTGTGTGCTGCTGGATATCAATCTTCCCGGAGGCTCCGGCCTGGATCTTCTCGAACATATGAAGAAGACAGGATGCCGGAGCGATGTCATCATAATATCCGCCCGCGATTCCATCGATGACAAGGTGCGCGGACTTGAGCTTGGAGCGGACGACTACCTTGCAAAGCCCTTCCACCTTGCTGAACTTTCGGCGAGGATCAGAAGTGTCGCCCGCCGTAGCCGTAATGATGGGGAACTGTCGTATAAGGTGGGCAATGTGGTTCTGGAAGATGTGTCGCAGCGGCTTCTGATAGACGGAAAGGAGGTCTCTCTGCTCAAGAAGGAATTCTCGATCCTGAAATATTTCCTGATGCGTCCTGGACATACCGTGGACAAGGCCGTTCTTGCAGAGGCAGTCTGGGGCGACCATATAGATCAGTCAGATGACTTTCAGTTCGTTTATGCACAGATGAAGAATCTCCGTCGCAAACTTTCTGAAGCCGGTGCTGACATCGAGATTAAATCTGTATATGGATTCGGTTATAAGCTTGTTGTGTCATGAGACTTGTATATAAGATGACCCTGACATTCGTTCTTCCGCTTGTCCTGACTCTGGGGCTGTGGGGATGGCTGTCATATCATACCATGGAGAACAAGATCCATGCGGACACTGATCTCATCCTGAAGGATTATTCGGACAACATAATAATGCGCATGCTCTCCGGTAAGGAACTTCCTGAACGTTTCAACGGAGCATATAATACCTATTATATTAAGGAAGTTTCGGCAGAATATGCGCAGGAGAATATTGCCGCAAGGTACGAGGACGCTGAAACATATCTGCGTAATCAGGAGGATTTTGCCAGTTCCCGTGTCCGTAAGCAGTGCTTCATGGACAATGATGGGAGATATTACGAGATAGGGGTGTCCTTGCCGACTTTTGAGCAGGATATGTTTGTCGAGCACGTGCTGTGGTGGACCATCGTTCTTTTTGTTGTCCTGCTTGTTTCGCTTCTGGTCATCAGTGTGCTTGTACTCCGGTACAATATGCGTCCATTGGACGAGCTTCTCAGATGGATGGACGATTACGTGCCTGGAATGCAGGGGAATCCGGTTCCGGCTGACACGGACATTCTGGAGTTCCGCAGGCTCGCATCGGCCGCGCAACGCGCTGTGGACAGATTCGAGCAGGAATATGAAGAAAGAAAGATATTCATAGGCAATGCATCTCATGAACTCCAGACCCCTCTTGCCGTATGCAGCAACAGGCTGGAGATGATTCTTGACAGGCCCGGACTCGACGAGGAAATGGTCATGGAGCTTGTAAAGCTTAAGCGCAGTCTGCAGTCCATTGTGCGCCTGAACAAGACTCTGCTCCTGCTTTCAAAGATAGAGAACGGCCGCTTCCCTGAAGCGGAACAGATCGATTTTGCCGCCATGCTTGATGATGCGGTGGCTCTCTATGATGAGATGTATGCACATAAGGATATCGTATCATCCGTCAGTAGTGAAGGACCTTGCGTTTACATGATGAATGACCAGATGGCATCCGTGCTTGTCAACAATCTGGTCAAGAATGCCTATGTGCATTCTGATTCAGGCGCCAGGATCGAAGTCTGCTATGGTCCCGAAGGATTTTCTGTCCGCAACCCCGGAGAACATCCGCTTGATCGATCCGCACTTTTCCGCAGATTCTATCAGGCCGGAGTCCGCAAGGAAGGTTCTACTGGTCTTGGCCTGGCTCTTGCCTTTTCTGTCTGCGAACGTAATTCTCTGACTCTTTCCTATGATTTTACCGACGGTATCCATATTTTTTCGGTAAATTTGAAAAAATCCAAATAAGATTTCTTCCGTTTCAGTTTCTTTTCAGAATTGTGTCTGAATTTTGCATCAAACTTCTACCGGTAACCACCGGAGATGATGAAAGTGTAATTTTAAAAAAGATATGACTATGAAAAGGATTTTGACATTCGTATTGACAGTAGCTGCTTCAGTTGCAATTCTTAATGCAGACGACAGACCGGTGACAGTTGACAGACTTCCTGCAGCAGCAAGAACATTTATTACAGAAAACTATCCTGATGACAAGATCTCATATGCGACAGTTGATGATGACTTCATTCTTCCGGACTACAGGGTTGTGCTTGCCAACGGTGTGAAGATCCAGTTCGACAACAGCGGTGCCCTTGAAAAGATTGAGTCTTTGAACGGAGTTCCTGAAGCTTTGATTCCTGTGCAGGTAAAGGATTATCTCTCTGCATATTATCCTGATGTCAAGGTTGTAGAATATGAGGTGGGAAGAAGAACTTATGATGTGAAGCTTTCAAACCGTCTTGAGCTTAAGTTCAACAGCCGTTTTGCGCTCGTGGAAATTGATGATTAGGAGAGGATGCTATGAGACGGACATTATTGATTATTGCAGCAGTGGCGCTTTTTGCAGCGTCGGCATGTGAAAAGTATGATGACGGACGCCCGTCGAAGGATGTAAGAAGTGAGTTCAACAGAATGTATCCCGATGCATGGGATGTGGAATGGGAGTATGAGGGGACATGCTGGGAAGTGTCGTTCGAGACTGGAAAAAGGCCAAACGGAATAGACCATACGGCATTATATGGTACAGACGGAACCTGGATCCGCACAAGTACGGATATCCTGCTGTCCGCAGTACCTGAAGATATAAGGAATTATCTTGCAACCTCTGAATTCGGAAGTGCGCGTATCATAGATAATGATGCGGAATTCATTGAGACACCGTCCGGCAATTTCTACAGGTTCGACATGAGTGCAGGAGGAGAGAAAATAGAGGTTGATGTCAATGAAAATGGAGATGTATCCCGTGCAGGATACGGATTTTAACAAAAGATTTGTAACTTTGTGCATCGCATGGTGCAGTTGGGGCTGGCCCGGCAGGCCAGCCCCTTATCATGTATAATGCATTTATATTATTGATATGAGGAAAATCGTTATTCTTGCGGCATTGGCCGCATTCTGTGCAGGATTTTCAGCTTATGCACAGACTCCGGCAGATGTGAACGGAGGCGGTATTTCCGCTGAAATGTTGGAGAAGATAAGCAAGGGGTACCAGGGTACTCCTTCAGACAAGGCTATAAGGAATGCCCTTGCAGGTACATCCATCGGTACGTTGGCCGTGAATTCTGAAAATGCGGCTATGATAGACACTCATTTTTCGGACAGGGTGAAGACAAAGGGTATCACCGATCAGAAGTCGTCTGGAAGATGCTGGCTGTTTACCGGACTCAATGTCTTGAGAGCCAAGATGATAGATAAGTACGAGCTTCCGGGTATGGAGTTCTCCCAGAACTATCTCTTCTTTTATGATCAGCTTGAAAAGTCAAATCTTTTCCTTCAGGGAGTCATTGATACAAAGGAACTGCCTTATGATGACAGGACCGTAGACTGGCTCTTCTCCAATCCTTTGAGCGACGGCGGCCAGTTTACAGGTGTCTCTGACCTTATCACGAAGTATGGACTTGTTCCGGCAGAGGCAATGCCGGAGACATTCCAGTCTGACAACACATCCCAGATGTCTTCTTTGCTCAAGTTGAAGCTCCGCGAATATGGCCTTCAGCTTCGTGAAACATATGCGGCAGGAATCGCGGATATAGGAAAACGTCCGAGAAAGGATGTGGCAAAGGGAATGGATGCTCTTGCCGCAAAGCTTCAGGACATGAAGGTCCAGCAGCTCTCGGAGATCTACCGTATGCTGGTGCTTTGTCTTGGTGAGCCAGTGAAGGAATTCGAATGGGCGAGATATGACAAGGACGGCAAGCTTGTAAGCCGCCGTACATATACTCCGGTGTCTTTCTATGAGGAATATATCGGCGAGGATCTTAAGGGAAATTATGTCATGATAATGAACGACCCGTGCCGCGAGTATGGAAAGGTCTATGAGATTGAATACGACAGACATGTTTATGACGGATGCAACTGGCTGTATGTCAATCTGCCTGTAGAAAGAATCAAGGAGATGGCAGTCGCTTCCATCAAGGATAATGTGGCTATGTATTTCTCCTGTGATGTCGGCAAGTTCTACAGCCGCAGCAAGGGTGTTCTCGATCTTGCGAATTTTGATTACGAGTCTCTCATGGGTGTGAGCTTCGGAATGGACAAGAGGGAACGAGTGCAGACTCATGCCAGCGGATCTTCTCATGCCATGACATTGATCGCTGTGGATATCTGTCCGGAGAATAATGAGCCTGTGAAGTGGATGGTCGAGAACAGCTGGGGCCCGGCGTCCGGATATAAGGGATGCCTTATCATGACTGACGAGTGGTTTGATGAATATATGTTCCGACTTGTGGTTGAAAAGAAATATGTGCCGGCTGACATTCTGGAGATGCTCAAGCAGACTCCTGTAAGACTCCCGGCGTGGGATCCTATGTTTGCACCGGAAATGTAATGATAAAGATATGAGAAGGATATTGATGTTTTTTGCAGCTCTTGCGGTTCTGTCTTCGTGCAATACCAAGGGCGAGCAGGACTGGAGTGGTATGGAGCATATCACTTTTGATGTGGGAGGCCGTGTGACTGATGATAATGGTGCGCCTCTGAAGAATATTGCAGTGGTGACTGCCTTTGGAGATACGGTAAGGACAAATTCTGCAGGAGTATATATGGTTGCAGGTTCATGCAAGCCGGTGACAAATGTCATTGTGAACTATTCCGATACAGACGGAGAAGAGAATGGCGGCAGGTTCACCAAGATACGCAAGACTGTAGACCTCGAATATACCGGTGGAGCGCATGGTCCTTATGCCGGAAAATATGAAGCGCGTGGCGTAGATGTGAAAATGCTCAAGGATCAGGGCATCAAGCCGGTCGATCCCAATGAGAGCTTGGATAAATAAAATTTGCTAAATTTGCAGGTTCAAACGATTAAGAAATAAGGAAATGGCACAGAAACCCTCAATCCCAAAGGGAACAAGAGATTTCGGACCGGCAGAAATGGCCGGCAGAAACTATATATTTGACACTATCCGCTCGGTCTTCAAGACATATGGATATGCTCCGATCGAAACTCCTTCGATGGAAAACTTGAGCACTCTTCTCGGAAAGTATGGCGAGGAAGGCGACAAGCTCCTTTTCAGAATCCTGAATTCCGGAGACGCTTTCTCAAAGATAAACTATGACGATTATCGTGTTGAGGGAACCGAAAACGGTTACAACAGCAAGGCCCTCTCTCTCAAGGTTTGCGAGAAGGGACTCCGTTACGACCTGACTGTGCCTTTCGCACGCTTTGTGGTGCAGCATCAGAATGAGATCACATTCCCGTTCAAGAGGTTCCAGATACAGCCTGTATGGCGTGCTGACCGTCCGCAGAAGGGCCGTTACAGGGAGTTCTATCAGTGTGATGTCGATGTGATCGGTTCCACTTCCCAGCTGAATGAACTTGAACTTGTGCAGATCGTGGACCGTGTATTCACGCTTTTTGATGTCAATGTATGCATCAAGATCAACAACCGCAAGGTGCTTACCGGAATGGCGGAGATCTGCGGCTTCCCTGATCAGGTGGTTGACATTACGGTTGCGATTGACAAGATTGACAAGATCGGTCTTGAGGCTGTCGAGGCCGAGATGATGCAGAAGGGCCTGACTGCTGAAGCTGTTGAGGTGATCCGTCCGATCCTGACCCTTTCGGGAACGACAGCAGAAAAGATATCTGTAATGAGGAACCTCATGAGCGGAAAGTCTGCTTCAGGTCTTGTTTCGGAGACAGGTCTGAAAGGTCTGGACGAGCTTGAGGAACTTTTCAGTCTGATTGATGCCGCCGGTATCCGTCATGATGTTGAGATAGATCTTTCGCTTGCACGTGGTCTTAATTATTATACCGGAGCTATCTTTGAGGTGAAGGCAAAGGATTTTGCTATCGGAAGCATCTGCGGAGGTGGCCGATATGATAACCTTACCGGTATATTCGGTCTTCCGAACATGTCGGGCGTAGGTATCTCTTTCGGTGCGGACCGAATCTATGATGTGCTGAAGGGGCTCGAGAAGTTCCCTTCAGAGGTGACCTCCACAACGAAACTCCTCTTCGCAAACATGGGATCTGCCGAACTTAAGTACCTTATACCTGTTGTGAAGTCTCTTCGTGAAGCCGGAGTCCCTTGTGAGATTTATCCGGAGCAGACCAAGCTCAAGAAGCAGTTCGACTATGCTGACAAGAAGGCTATTCCGTTCCTTTCGATTGTCGGTGGAAATGAAATTGAGGAAGGGGTAATCAATATCAAGAACCTTTCGACTGGCGAGCAGAAGTCCTTCGCGAAGGCTGATATTGATGCTATGATTGACTTCCTGGCATGATCTTTTGCAGATATTGGATAAATTTTGTGAAATTTTGCGATAAAAATTTGCGGTTTCAAAAAATGTCCGTATATTTGCAGTCCAATATCGCGGGATAGAGCAGTCGGTAGCTCGTCGGGCTCATAACCCGAAGGTCGTGCGGTTCGAATCCCACTCCCGCTACAAAGTTGCCGTAACTAATTGCAAGCCAATAAGTTACGGCAAATTTCATAAAAAGGGCATGACAGATTCGTGCCAAAAAAAGTCAAACTTGTTGGGAGGTCGGAAGGATCCCCCAACAAAAAAAATGCTTTCCAGTTCCAAAAAGAAAAATTCGCTTCGCGCGATAACCGGATATACACCGGCAAAGATTGCCACAGGCAAAAAGTGGTATATCGAATTTTACTGTTATCATCCCGAAAAAGAAAGATTGCATCGATGTCGTGTGGCCGTCCCTCCGATCAAGAAGGTCTCGGAGCGCAGGGCCTATGCCAAGGACATGGAGATAGAAATCAACGCAAAGTTGAAAAAAGGATGGAATCCGTTCATGGCACTGAACAATCCCAAGGAATACACTCTTTTCGACGACGCATGCAGCTCATACTTCAAATATCTTTACAAGATGGTAGAAGACGGGCTATTGAGGATCAAGACCTACAATGGCTATGTATCCTATCTCAATGTCTTCCGCGCATGGAATCAGCAGCAACGCAAGCCTGTTACCTACATGTATCAGCTGAAGAAGGATCTTGTGAATTCCTTCCTTGATTACTTATGGATGGACAAGGGCAAGTCTGCCAGAACCAGGGACAACTATCTAGGATGGTTCCGAAGCTTTGCGACATATCTGAAGGAGAGGAATTTCGTCAGTGAGGACCCGACGGCCAACATATCGATGGTGCAGGGTAAAAAGAAATACCAGAAGAACCGAACGGTCCTGCCGCAAGAGGAGATGGTCCGTTTGAAAAATTATCTGGAAGAGAATGACAGGCACTTCTTGTTAGGCTGCTATATACTCTACTATTGCTTCATAAGACCAAAGGAGATGACTTTTGTGCGGCTGATGGATATCTCCGTCAGGAACGGCACGATATACATCGCGCCGGAAGTGTCGAAGAACGGCAAGGGGTCGGTAGTCACGCTTCCGGACTGCGTACTCAAGCTGATGCTCGAGCTGGAGGTCTTTTCGAATCCGTCAGACTGGTACCTCTTCAGCGACAACTTTAAGCCTGGCAAGAAGTACAGGTCGGGCAAGCAGTTCACGGATGCCTGGACAAAGATAAGGATACGCTTCAAATGGCCGGATGAGTACAAGTTCTATTCCCTGAAGGATACCGGCATTACTGACATGATCCGCGACCATACGGATCTGCTGGCCGTGAGAGACCAGGCACGGCATCACTCGCTCGAGATGACGAATCTGTATACTCCTCTGGAGGCGAAGGAGGCGAATGAGAGCATCAGGAAGCGACAGTCATACTTTTAGGAGAAAGGGGCCCGCATCACTGCGGACCCCTTTCGGGTTTTATGAAATCTTATGGAGGGTTACCATTCGAAAACGGTCTTGGCACATAGTTCCAATGATGGATGCCGGACGATTATATCATATCCGATTCTGCCGCCGATACAGAGCCATGGACTTGCCCTGTAATCATATTCCAAGGTTATCGGCATATTCATATTGGCAGACATTGCTATTCCAAGACCCAGAGCCAGGCTGTGTTTCTTCTCTTTCCTCACTATAGAAGGCATGACAGTGCGTATAGGATGATATAGCTCCACCGAGTCAATCCTTGAACCGATGCCTGAATGCATGATCTTTACGCCATCCATTTCCGTCATAAGATACTGCCTTTGCAACATCACATAGGGAATGCCGTTCATCGCAGTGTCCCGAATTGTTTCCCTTTCGATGAATACATATTCCGGGACCATATTGTTATATTTCTCGAGATCGAGTGTGTATGTGTTCATTTTCAGCTGGAGCCTGGAGTATGATACAGTCCTGTATATTGTAACCGTATCATGAACGGCTGGCTCCACCTTGGGATGGATCCGGTTTGCGAATCCTCCCAAGGCAAGGCCTGCTACAAAGGCAAAGATGAGAGACAGTCTGAATTCCCAATTCATCGCTTGCGTCATCAGCGTTTGCGGACTTCGGCCAGCACGGCTATTTTCAAAGCTGTATTCTCCATCGCCTTGCGGACTTCGCGGCATTCATGAGGTCTGTCTCCCGTGTAAGTGAGAACCAGCAGACCGACCGGTTTGTCAACACCTTCGACAACGGTCATGGCGCAGTGTGTCACATTGTTTGACATCATTCTGTACATAAGAGATTTGTCAATCGTCTGAAGGCCGTCGATGTCACCCGAATAGAATTTGTTCTCGAAGAGGTAGTTGCTGAACGGCAGTAGTGACAGTGACACATTCTCGTACTGGTCGGCAACCGGCATTACCCCTTCATTGAGTGCTTCGCAAGAAGAAGACGCATACTGGAAAGGGAGTCCTCCTGTCGAGATCGTACCATTGTGCAGCTCCAGGAAGAGAACCCTGTCTGCACCGCTCTTTGCAAGAAGGGAGTTGCAATGCATCTGGATTTTAGGGTTCGTGTCAAGACGGCGTTCAAGGAGTTCCTCATGCTCCTTCTCGCGATACTTGTCATAAAGTTCGAAGATCCTGCTCGGGTTGAATGCAAACCAGCAGACATAAGATACCAGGATGAGGATAGACAGCGCCTTCATGATCTTCCAGACACTGTACTTGTCGCAGATCTGGAGGACTTTCTCCACCAGAGTCAACGACTGGGTTTGGTTGTTGATTTGTTCCATTTTGTTAAGTTTGAAAAGTTTCAGATTGATTACACTCATGCTTCATGCGAGCAATCCTCGTATTTAGCCACTACCGCATCCACCATTGCGTTGATAAGATCAAGAGCATCTCTATCGGTTTGCGAGATGTTGTTATAGCTTACTTTAAGCTTTTCTCCGACCCTGTTACCGGTGAAGTAAATACCTTCGATGGTATCGCTGGGCTCTACGTTATTAGTCAATGTTCCGCTGATTGATGTAATCTTATCATTCTCGATTACTGCCGATGCCGTCATGTTGTAGTTACCTGACTCGGCTGCAAGCGTCTTTGTGATTCTCGATCTGGTTTCTGTAAGATTTAGTTCCATGGCGTATTACTTCAAAAGTTCGTCAAGTTCCGAAAGGTCTGCATCGGGCTTGGCATCTCCGTCAAACATAGGGGCAAGGACATTGAATGCGACTTGTGGTGTTTTTGGCTGGGCTTTGAGAACAGCCTTGGTAAAGGCTTTCCTGTCAAGAATCTTCATCTCCACAGAGATTTCCTTCTCTTCAAGGTTGTTCATTACATTCATCTTTTTGATGACAAGAGCCTTTATATCAGCATAGGTTGAATCCACTATTGCCATTGCATCTCTGTCGCCTTCCTTGATCAGCCTGTCATATTCCTCACACCTTGAAGCTTCCACTCCTTCAAAGAGTCTCCTATGCAGTTCTTCAGACAGTTTGCTGTACTGCTCTGCTACATTCTGTAATCCGGCCATGTTATCCATAGCCTTCTCGATGTCGGAATCATTGAGATGTCCGAGAGCCATCTGACCGAGTTGCTGAAACATCGCGATGGCATGTCTTCGTGTAAGTGTCTTTTCCATATTCATGTTATAGTATTGATGTATCCTGCATTGGAATGGTCTCCATAATATATTCCCCACCATTCAGCCACACCCATATCTTCGGGCTCTCCAGCAAGGTGGCATCATTCACACTGAATGAACCTGAACTCGTGTGTTCGGAGTTTCCTGCGACCGTGATTTCCCCAAGGCTTTCGCTGACCTCATTAGCTACAAGAGTGTCACCATAGGCCTTATTATCGTAGCGAAGCCTCACGACATTGTTCGTCAATGTGCATGGAGCAGAAAGATTATTGGTCACTGTGAATGTATAGGCAATCCTGCTTCTGATGATATCCTTTGTGGCAACGGCCCTCACAGAAATTCCTGCAGACAGGATCTCGATTGCAGCACCGCTGTTATTTGGTAATGTGTATATCATTGCTGATGTACCATTCGCTGTTATCATGGTCAGCTTCGTGTTTGAGATAAACGGGTAAGCCATGTAAGCGCCGGGAGACAGATAGCTTGCGTCAACCTGCACGCTCATTCCAGACTCTCCTATGGTCTTGTCGGACGTGCATCTCTTTGTACCACCACTTCCGACAAGGGCAATGCCGAGGTAATAATCCTGTAATGAAGGGAAATCCCTATATGACAGACCGTCATCCGTTGGCTCGGCAAACACAACATTCATTTGAAAGTTACCGTCAGACTTTGCCCATTTGGCCGGGATAGTCATCTTTCCTACGAACGGGGTTGCCTTGTGGTTGTAACCATCAAAATCAAGTCTTCTGAATAGCTCTCCGAATGCACAGCCTCTTGGAGCTGCATGCCTCCATCCATTGTCGGATCCATCGTATTTGGCTGCAATTCCAGATAAATCAGCATTAGATGCAACAAGTGCGTTCGAGACATCAAGTCCGCACCATCCGTCATCAGCCTTATAGGTATTCTCGCCACGTTCAGTGTCTGCTGATCTTACAGGCTTATGTTTAGCCCACTTGTTTATGTTCGGACTTGTGCAGAGCAACCCGAGATCTGTTCCGAGTCTGGATTTACGGTAGTCGCGCAGACACCGGGCAATTTGCCATAATGTGATTCCCGGTTTTGCCGATGAGCCCACATATAATCTATTCCTGTCTTCTGATATTGCCATGTCGCTATCTGTATATTTCTTCCCATCCTTCCACGGTCACTTCGAATCCGATGGGCTTGTTCGGCTTTTCTTTCTCCTTGGCTACCTTGGTATAGGTCGTGTCCGTTTCTTGCTTGTAAGGCTCGTTTATGACCTCGCTGCGGCTACAGCATGAGAGGATTAGGAGCAGTAATATTCATATCATGTTATAATGTTAAGGTTGTAAAGGCGCGAGGAAGTGTACTGGTTGCTCCAGAAGGGTTTTTTGTCCTATGTTCTGTTCCAAAGAACCTCGTAAACTTCCACGCTTCGGTGGCACTGTATTGTGTACTTGACCAAGAATCTTTGATGGCGCTTCCATCAATAAGCGTTAGTGCGCTCTCTACCTCGCCCTTATATCTAGCAACTATCATCCATTCTCCAAGCGCAGGTAAATACCCAGTCTGTCCATTGGGGAACACATAATTAGCACATAGATATGCTGCGCCTGATGTAACACTGCTCATGGAGTTAATCATTCTTGATGTATTCTCGAAACCAGCATAATCTGATTTAGCTGTTTCCAAATCAGATGTCAACATTACACCGTCAACCGATGAATTTGGTAGCCAAGTAATCCAAGTGCTTTCACTAGCATTGGTTTTAGATATTACAAATCTTGCTTCTGCCGAAATAACAGCTACACCATTTGCAAGTTCGCTTGCGAAACCAGCTTCCGTCCACTTATCAGTAGTATATAGCGAACCATCAACCTGCTGGATATATACTCCAGATGAATCAACATTATAAAGAATGTCACCCGTATCTCCGACCATCACAACATTGGGCTTAATAGTCATAAAAACAGCACCCTCTGTTTCGAATTTTCTCAAGTTTCTCATATCGTCTGTTTTAAATAGTTTTCATAATCACTCCAGTCATAAGAGTCTTTCTCTTTCCATCCTGCAAGAAGCTGTGCATTGATATGCGTCATAGCCTTGATGTAAAAGTCCGTAAGTTCGTCAACAGTTGAGAACTCATGATATACGGGATGCTCATTCGTGCCGAACTTGAAGACAATAGGAAGGTTCGCGCCCTCTGTCTGCACTGCAATGTCATATGCTGCCTTATAGTTGAATTGATTTTCAGAACTCAACCAAACTTGCATCCCATTCCATGTAAAGCCAGAGATGATACGCTCGTCTATCTGCTCATTCATCCATGACAGAATTATATCTTTTATTTCCGCCATTGTAGGTCTATGGCCGAACTTCGCCTCCATAAAAGAAACTCCGTCATCCATTTCCTCATTAGAGTAAGGTTGCATATCCCATCTCACGCGGTATCTTTTATACTTTGGATTAATACACTCTATAAGTGGTATATTCTTCTCTCCGTATGTCCTTATCATGCTATTGCCTCCATTAATTTAAATCTATTTACATTGGTTTCCTCAATAATAGAACCTTTAAATGCAAGTCTCGAACCTCCGTTTGATGTGGCCGAGCTGGCGGTATTGAATGCAACAACTCCGCATCCAGTTATCTCGCGGGGGTAAGACCTTCGCAGATAGTAAACAGTGCTTCCGCTATCTGTCGGAGAGCATGTATCACAATATCCCGTTGTTGCACTTCCGCCACCCAGTGTAGGCACACAATCAAGATATTCTCCTATCTTGAGTTTTTTCGGCCATATGCTGCCATTGGAAAGTCCAGAATATACATCTCTTATAACACCGTCATCCTCTGTTATATAGTAGGTTTTCGATGCATAGGTTATATTATCGACTATCTCAAACTTATTTCCCCACCAATTCTCAAGCCCCCAAAAGTTGATTGACTGCGAGTTTCCGTTTGTGTTAGCAGATGTGTCTTCCATGCCGAGCAAATCTGTCTGTCCTGTTGGCTTGCTGTCGACGGATGTTCCAGAACCTACGATTGCTTGGCAGTTTGTGTTTCCATACATTGCATAGAACAAGAATGCCATCATATTGTGGTGATGCCATTTTACAAGCGAAAAGCCCTTTCCTCTTGACGCACCATTGGCTATATAAGTTGATGGAGCTATATTGGCGGAGCTGCTTACGCCACTACGGCTATAAACCTTTGAAGACTCCACATAGGCTTCGTATGCTCCTATCAAGTCATTGCCATCCCATTCTTTCCATTCAGATGATGGAGCAATGTTTCCGCACATGAATCCTATACGCCAAACATCACTCTGAATCTCTTCTGCCTTATACCAGAATCGAGGTAGTTTCACAAATACATCACCCTCTGCTCCAGTAAGGTCAGCAGTAGAGCCATCGGCATACTTCGTGGAATCACTATCATCAAGCTGACATAGAGTCATCGTACCTTCTGCCGTATATTTACCGAGATAGCGGTGTGAGTTATTCCTTATCTTCTGAATTTCATAACCGTTGATATCTCCTGTTATCATAAGGGCAGGGTCTGTAATTGTCTGGTCTATGGAAATGTACGATGGCATCAATATTGAATAGACACCAGTCTTGTATATGGTGTCTGACCACCCCGTTGTAAACACAATATCTTGTGGCTTGTTGTATCCGTCTATGCTTGGGAATGTTATGGTCACCTCTGTGAATGTTGGCAAAATGACAGTCTCGTTACCCGCTACTACAGTTGTATCACCATAGGTTATTGTCGCTTTTACATCCTCGAATAGAGTGTTGTTAGGTTCTCCTTCTATTGTTAAATAAAGGAGCACCTTATTGTCAGCTACTATGTTTTCAATGCCTTCTATCTTTTCCTTGATGTTATTAAATTCGGCAGTTACAACTCTGTTTGCGATAGCATTCTCCGAGGTTTCCGAGAGTTCGGTATCAATTTCCCCACCGCCACCAGAATTCTCAATCCTCTCATTCAGTTCGTTCAGTGCTGCTGCGGTCACTTCCTCGTTCTCAAGAATGGTGTTCGTCAAGGATTCTACCGCACTCTGCAACTCTACCTTTGTAGCGGTCTCTCCGCTTACATTCTCGCTGATTGCATTGACCCTCTCATTCAAGTCGTTAAGAGCTGCTGCGGTCACTTCCTCGTTCTCGACAATCGCCCTTGTAACAGCTGCATTGGATACTGCATTCTCCGAGGTCTCCGAAAGTTCGGTATCAATTAATCCTCCGGTTCCATCTTCAGCTTCTCCTGCATTGCCTGCCGCATTCTCGCCAGTTGTATAGAAGTCTCCTATCACCTTGATTGCGCCTTTCTCTTCGTCATATGCAATCTGACGCTTGATTCCGTTACTGTCAACGAATGAAATCGTCTGCCCTGCCGCTATCTCAATGCCTTTGGTAAATGAAGCCGTGCCTTTCGTAGTAGTCGCTCCACTGAAATTGAGTCCTCCCTTTGTGGAATCAAATGAAATGGTCGATGCTTCCGTATCTGAATCTTGGAATCGGATTGTCTTGCCCGGGGTAATCATAATACCCTCCTGCGCAGTAAGCAGCCCTTCCAGGTTAAGAATGCCGCTCACATATAGAGGACATGCAAAAGAGGCTTTTTTGCTAATGAATAAAACTTCCTCGGCTTGCGTTCCGTACATGCCAGAAAAGATTATTTTTCCAGCTTGTGACATGCCATCATATGATGCTGCTTGGAAATAAAAACCTGATGACGCTGATAATGTTCTAAATCTCGGATACGACCCTCCTTCTGGTGTGATTCCGGCAAGACCTTCTCCTCCCACCCTTAATCCGTTTAAGCATGTGACTGCGTATTGGAATGACGATTCGCCCGTTGTCACATTGAGACCTTGCTTAACTTCGAGACTACCAGTTGCAGTTACTTTCGCCTTGAAAGTTGAAGACCCTTCAACTGCAAGCGCGCCGCTTACAGAGCTTGTAGCAGCATTGAGTGAAATCTGGCCAGCAGGCGCACCATTATATCCCGACAGAACAATAGAACCGCCTCTATCTCCTTGTGTTGTGCCGCTTTGCAGGTAAAGAATGTCATTTGAATGGATGATACGCCATTCGTAGAATACATGTTCATGTACTGGGTCCTCTATCTTTTCGCCAAATACCTTACTTACATTCGACAATTCACCTGAAATGTCTTTAGTTCCATCAAAAGTCTGTCCCCATATTTTCCGTGCCGTTGCAAGCTGGTTCGCCTTTCCTGCGGTATGATTTGCGATGGTATTGGACGCTATTACCTCGGCGCCGTTAATTGTGAAATTTTCAGTACAAACAATGCCTACATTTTTTCCATACAGGAACAGGCTGGCGCCATCATTGGCATAAGGCCCATAGTTAAGGAAGGTATCTCCCGCATCTTCATTTCTGTGCAGGACGATGTCACCTTTGCATGAAAATCTGCCTGATTCGATATTGTCGTTTCCTTCTGCGAAAAGAAAACGAAACCACTTTCCTGCCACACCGCCTGAATTTGACTGGAAGAACAAATAGGGAGTATCAGGACTATTCAGAGCCTGTATACGAGCATAGTATGTTCCATTAGCACCAAAGCCGAATGCAGGTCCGGCGCCATGCCAACCTCCTTCTCCATATCCGTATCCCACATGGCGGAAGTATGCCGTATTCGGATCGTTCATGGTGCCGACAAAGTAAACGGCATCGTTAATTCCGTATCCGCTTAATGTAGCAGGCTTTGCAGTCAGGTCGGAGAATGACAGACTGTCCTTGGATGCCAATGCACCAAGACTCTCCGACTTCGCATAATCGGCAAGCAGGCCGTCAACATAAGCCTTGCTGACGGCATCCTGGTCCTGCGTTATTGGAGCTAAAACCTTCATAAGCTATCCGATGATCACGACTTTATAGGCCATGGTTGGGGCTTCCGCAAAAGCGACAGTTACTTGATTTGTAGAATTGACCCTTATATCCGCATGCACCTGCTCATATGGAGAAGTTGGCTCGAAGATCTGTACAACTACATCTCGGGTGTTGAAGTTGTGGGTAAATGTTTGTGATGTGGCACCATCAGCCGCAACGGTGCCCGTGAACTTCCTTGTCGGTGTGAATCCAAGCGCAGAAGTTACATTGACCGCCCGTAGCGTGACCTCTTTTACCGTATTGTCAATGGCGATTGTACCGATAACGGCAGAAGAAGCGGACGATGCCTCATAGCTTACGCTTGTAGACTTCGCTTCAAGACTGTCGACTCTTGAGGCCATAGCATTGACCGTGCTGATGGTGGCATAGGTGGAATTCGCTGCATCAGCAGTGAGATATGAGGCCAGCGATGTAGGTCTGACCGGGATATAACCGAGTGCATTTACGATGCTGTCATAGTCCACGATTCCATCTCCGGATCCACCTTCTGCTTCTCCTGCATTACCTGCGGCATTCTCTCCGGTTGTATAGAAATCACCGTCCAGATACCACGCAACCTTGTCGGAATCATACTTGAAGTGCTTGCCGACAGCCTCATACCAGTCAGTCATGGCCTTGACGGAATCTTTGGTCGCAAATGTCGCGAGGATCCCTTCGAGAGTACTGCCTTCCACTCCCGAAAGGAATGAAACCACCTCGTTCCACTTGTTGATGATGCCGTCATTGTCTGTTTCGAAGATTTTCTCCACGCTTTGCAGGCGGGCGTCGATGCTGTTGACTGAACCTGCAAGCCCATTGAATGTTGTCAAGGGCACATAGTTGTCAAAATCCTTGGCAAATGCGAGTGCCAGCCATGAGGATCCAGAGCGGAGGATGGCTCTGCCTTTGGTGTTGCTCGTTTCAGAGTTGTCGTAATATATCATACCGGCTGCAGCTCCCGTAGTCGGGGCGGCAGCGAGGTTCTGGAACCTTGCCCTTAACAACTCATGGTTGCAGAGGTCTATGCCAGTATAGAATTTAGATGCCATATTAGTTTAAGAAGGCGGCTCCGCTTATCGGCGTGCCGAAGTTTAACACCACAATGTCGGCGGAAAGGAATTTCTTGTCGCAGTATATCTCCTCTCCGGCTGATGATACTACTGTTACTGAAGGGTACTTGCCGAGGTTATGTTCTATCACCCATTCTTCTGCTGCAACGCCTTGGGAGTGGTAATAGTTTTTGTCACCTCCGATATTTCCGGTGATGGAACCAATCTGTCCGGTGCTGACATACCCGCGCATATCAAAGTCCCATACCCACCAGATTCCGTCAATAAGTTTCGGATGATTCCTGGCAGCCTCGACGGCCCTTATAATGAGTTCCCTGTCTTCATCGCTGATATTGAAGGATGGCACACAATGGCCCTCGCTGTCAAATATCAACTCTTGCCCTCAAGTGAACTCGTCGGAAAAATCTTCCAGTACAGGTTTTGTAAAGTCGTATCCGGATGTCTCTTTTGCGAATCTGCACTTGAAAGTCATGTTGCCAAGCTTGCCTGACTGCAGGTCCGAATCGCTTTCGTCTACAATTATTTTCCCCAGGCTGCCGTCAGGCGATATGGCATACCTTTCCTTGCTGCGGAGGAACTCATACCAAAGTTCGAGATCTCTCTTGTCTGCGATATATCCGGTGTCGATGTTCCATACTTCGTCAGAATAATTTTCAAGCTCCGTCGAGGTGCGTCCTGTCGAAAATACTTTTGTTTCGGAGTCAATGGATCTTGTTACTGCGCCATAGGAATAGACTGTATCGTACCCGCCGAGGCTATTTCTAAAACACCATCCTCTGACGCGCGAGTCGTTAGGTGCTACAATGAAACGCTGACCTACCGGGTATCCGTCTGCGTCTGCCGTGCCAGTGATATCATAGGCGATGATCGCGTCGTTGACATAGCCGAGCGTATCAGCAAACTCTCTGACTTTGCGGAACGAGCAATCAACAAACATCAGCTTCGGATTTGACGAGGTTGAATTCAGATTGCTGTGCCATGTCCATGTGACTTTCCCGGCTTGTGCAAAATGGAATGTGACACTGATCGATACGCGAGATGAATTTTTGACCGCAGCCACCATAATCTCTTTCGAGAACTTGAAGGTAGGAGCACTCTGTTTGCGGAAACTCCACCAGTATCGACCGCCGAACAGTTCGCTCAATGATGTCTTTCCGAGGTCACTTCCTCCATCCACAAACCATCCTTGCCATGTTGCGCTGTCGTCACCGGCAGATGCGTAGATATATATACGGTGCGGGCTCGATAGGGTGATGCCGTTTGTCTGGTCGATATCGAATACGCTGCCAGCATCCAACCCTCTCAAGATCTCACAGAGGCGGATTATTACCTTGCCTCCGAATTGAGTTGCCTTGAAGCTGCTCTCCATGTCGCCGGAGAACAGCTGAACCGAAACTTCTCGAGAAGTCTCCGGGATATTCATTATAGTGAGATCGGAACATGACCTGCTGAAAAGGATGCCATCTCCGTTAGGGTCCGAAATAATCATTTTGCCGATGTTTATACAGCAAATATACTGTCACCGGAGCCTTGCAGAAAGGACATCATACAGAGACGAATTCCCCTGTAACATCAAGGATGTCGGAGAGTGCTGACATTGTAACAGACAGTTTCTTTACGATCCACTCTCTTCCACGGAAATATACTTTCCGGTACATCTTGAACGCAGAAAGCTCAAAAGCTGTAAGCTTTACCTGCCCAGTCACGAAGATCTTATCCTTCATCAGCCATTCTGCAAACCCATGATGAAATTTGTCATACAGATATTGAGGTGCCAGGGATTTGGCGGAATTGAATTCGTCAGAATCGTCATCCTTGTCAAACACAATTCCCAGATCGGTCATCTGATTGTGGATGACGAGTCCTACATACATTTCCCTTTCTCTTTCATTGCCGGCTTCCGGGAATGAAAGAACAGGGGCAACCTTATTGATATTGGCATAGATGTTTCTCGCTGTTGTATTGACATATTCCGGAATACATTTCACAAGCTTGAAATCAAGAGTCGCGTCAGATTCGGAATCATCCTCATGATTGTTCCGAATGCTTACTTTCTTGACAGGATGGAATATGGCATCAATAAGGGTCTGCTCTATCTCCAGGGTAGTAGTGGAACCGCCAGTGCGGTCTGTCGTGATTGAACAAGCCTTCTTGCGGCCGGAATAAATATAACCGGACGGGCTATGGTATACGGTTGTGTATTCATCATGATCCAGGAGATTGCTTAAGGTTCCCAGATTCGCGTTGACCTTTATGTTGCCGGACTCTATGTCTCCATCCAGCTGCCCGTCAGAATACCTGTTGTCTTCGTCGTTGCTATAGCCGAAGGTGTATGCGGATATGGATTCGCGTTTGAAATCAACGATGTCTCCGATTTGATCATCCCAATTTTCTGCATCATATGAGGCGATGACTGCAGAAAGAGGTTTCATCGCAAATGCCGATCCGTCGTAGAAAACAGCAGCGCAGAACATTTTAAGGACATTTGTCAAGAAGTCTGCAGCAGACACATCAGGAAGAGTCTGTCCAAGCATGATGCCTGATGCATTATCATACCAGATACCTTCTCCTCCATCTGTGACCTTCGGCTTGTATTGGCCTATGATATGGACATAGTCGAGCCATTCCGACACTTCTGCATCAACGGATATGGCCAGTGCGTTGCGACGGAAAATATTGGATACGAACTGGCCGAAGGGAAACGCCGGGACAAACCTTGAAGGTTCCTCATCAGTATAGAGATTCACATATTTGCCCGAGGCACCGCATCCTTCCACATCGTCGTCTCGGCCGTCATAGATGGCATCCGCAACATGCTCCTCGTTTATCATAAGGGGTGCTTTCACAAAGAGATATTCGCCTCTTTTGACCGACTGAACAGCCTCTTTCTGTATGCTGGGCTGCGGGGCGAAGTCAGCGATGTCCAAAGCTTCAAAACTTTCGGATGCAGAGGATCCGGAGAAGGAATACTTCAGACAACTTTCCTCGACACTGTCAAACACCAGTCTGCCTGACATTATCAGAATGCCGGAGCAGTATATGGAAGCCGGAAGTGACAGCCTTGAAGGAGGGCTTACGACTCCCGGCCAATACCCGAAAGCGGCATTGTTAGAGGGAGAGGTCGGGAAGGAGATTTCCGTAGAATATGGGACCGGCATTCTGTCATCAGAAAAGATAGGGTTCTCATATTCGATAGAGAAATCAGAATCCTTGCTGATATCCAAGCTTATCCCGCCATATGTGATGATTTCAATCATAATTTTCCTCTCTTTTTCGATTTTTCATACTTCTTAAGCTGCTCGACGAAGCCGTGAGGGCCTAACATGGCCACTACCGCCGGTACGGGATCATCAAGCTTGTCAATGATTTCTTCAAGGAGTGCTATAATCTCTCTGTTCGATGGCATTGCAGCTGCCGCACTGGAGGCCTCCGGTTCCGATGAGGTGAATCCTCCGGCAGCTCTTCCAGCTACAGTCATCATAGGTGAATATATTGCCCCGAAATCGATATCGCGCAGCATGCCGTTGCGCCTTGCCGTCTCAAGGGTTCCAAGGAAGGGGAGTAGGGTAGGATTGGCAAGTCCGTCGGATGGGATTACATATTCGTTGCCTTCCTCGCCGACCAAGGCCGTAGGACCGCTGATGAATCCTCTTTCAGGAGAAAGGCGTGCCTTGAACACCTTGCCGTCTTGTGCCCTTTTTATGTCGACAAGACCACCTTCCGCATATCCTGTAGTGACAGGTTGTGCTGCGATCATAGCTATTTCAGCTGCGCCCATTGCCGCGTTGAGTGCCGCGAGGATGAAGTTGGCCGGCGGAGGGCTTGAAGCAAGAGCCATGGTCACTGACAACGCAGTGTTTATTATGGCCTGAATGAGGCTCATCTGCTTCTGACGTTTGGCCTGCTTGAGAGCCAGTTCCTCCTGGTATGCGTCGTATTCTGCATCGAGAGCCTCTACCTCGGCATTGTACTGGGCTTCAGACATGAGGCCGGCATTCAATCTCTTCTCAAGAGCAGCCTTCTTGTCGTTGTTTGACTTCTCATAGTCCTTCAGCTGCTTCTGTTCGAGCTTCGTCTGATTCTCGGCCCATTTGGATGCGATGCCCATGGCGTATTCTGCCATACCTCCTATCCCCTTGATGGCTGTCGCCCATTCATTTGCTCCCATGGCGCCGGCTTTCATCGACTGAATCAACCCTTCCCAGTCAGAAGAATGCACTCCGAACAGCGAGCTGCCAGGATATTCTTCTTTCTCTCCCGAATCAGAACTGCTGCCGCTTGATGATGACCCTCCCGAATAAGAGACATCTTCCTTGCCTTCCAGTTTGTTTTTCAGAGCAATCAGATCCTGAATCTTTTGATACAGGGCCACGAGGTCGGCATCAGCTTCGGACATATCCATGTCCAGATTTATCTGATGATCTTTCCCTGTAAGGTCCTCGAGGATGGCAGACAGATCGAGGATATACTTCATGTCAACTTCCGCGAGCTCCTTCGCCTGTGTCTTTTTCAGCTCTTCCAGATCCTTGCCTTGCGCCTTGGCATCGGCAATCTGCTGATTATGCTCGTTCTGAAGCCTGGTGCGTCCCAATTCGTATGCAGCCTTGGCTCTGGTCTCCCTCTCCTTGATCTTCTCCAATTGCAGCTGCGTTTCCGTTTTCGTCTGCTCCCGCGATATACGGTTCTCTTCTGCCAGACGGTCATTCTTCTGCTTGATCAGCTTGTCCTGAAGCTGGCTGTCCACTTCGAGTATCTCATCTCCCTGTGCTATCTCAAGGCGTTTCTGCAGAGTGTCGATTTCAAGCTGGAGGATCTGCTCATTCAATTCCTTCTCCGTAAGTATGCTGCCCTCCGCATACTGCTTCTTGAGGGCAAGTAGCGCCTCCTGATGCTCCTTGTCTTTGCTCAATGACCACTTGCCGGAATCATCACCCCCGCCTCCAGATCCTCCGGAAGGGTCTGGGTCCGGATCCGGGTCAGGATTCAAGACCGTAGCGGACACGCTGCCGGCATCCTGATACAATTCGTCAATCATGTCTTTCAGCTTGCGACCGTTCTGGACAGCCTCATTCAGCTCTTTCCTTATCTTTCCGACCTTTTTCGGGCTTCCTCCGACATTCTCCAGAGCGCTGCTCAAGCCAGGCAACGCCTTGGTGAAATAATCCTGGCTTCCGCTGAACATCGTGTCATAATATTCGGCAGCCATCTTCGTGATATGCCTGGTCTCGGCTGCTGACAATCCTTTTTTCCGGTTCTGCTGCGATAGTACCTCCGCACTTTCAAGCACCGCCTTGACAGTATCACTTCTGTGCTGCTGAACTTTGACCAGCTCCTGCTCCTTGGCCTGAAGCAGGATCTTCCTTTCCAGCTCGTCATTGACTCCCTTGAGAGCAGTCTTGATTTCCTCGTTGGAGGATTTTTCAGTCAGAAGGTTAGGAAGGTAGTCTCCGTATCTGTCGTTGATTGTCTTGATGGCGGCAGCACGCTCACGGCTGCCGGATGCTGCCTTCAGGGCTGCAGCCTCCAGCTCCGCGAGAGCATCTCTTTCGTTCTTGATTTTGCTTTCTGCGTCGGTATATACTGTAACGGTGTCAGCTGTGGCCTTATTCAGTTCTCTCAACGCCTTGGTAGACTCTCTGGAACGCACTACCATATAGGTGATACCTGCAGCAAGAGCTTCAATCGCAAGGAGTGCCCATCCCAGAGGACCTAATCCTGTCTTTAGAGAAGTAAAAAACGCCTTGGCCGCTTTGCCTGCAGCCCTGAAGTTTCCTGCCAACAGGTTCTTTGCCGCCGACATGGCTATCGTCTTACGGGTACTACCTTCAAGCATTGTCGCTTCCAATGCAAGGTCGTCTCGGTTCTGTTTTGAATAGAAGTGTCTTGCCTTGTCCAAGGCGATATCGGCAAGCTTGGCTATCTTAAGAGCAGCATACGCCCCGACAAGTATGAAGACCACACCGCGCATTGAGACAAGCAGCGTCACGAGTTTAGAGACAATGCCCATACCTGCCTCCGTAAGATCCATTGCACCTTCCAGCACAGGCATGAGGCGCTGGCCTATTTCCACCACCTGATTGTGGATAGCGTTGCGAGTTTTTTCAAGGCGCGCAGTGGCAGATTCATTCTTTACAGCAAACTCGTCGAGAAGGGAAGTGCCTTCGGTGAAAGCCTGGTTGGCGAGCGTCTGTTGCGAACGCAACTCATCGGTATTCTTCGACAGGGTGCCGAGGACCTGCGCAGCGCGCTGACCGTTCAAGTGCATCTCATCCATGGCCGCCACGACTGAATGCAGTGAACCGTCCGACCCTCTCATGCCCTCGAGGACCCGGATGAATGCCTCGTTCACATCATTCTTGAGCAGGTCGGAGAACTCCTTAAGCTCCATTCCGGCTATACCTGCGAATGTTTCAGTACGCTTGAACATGGCCATGATGGTCTGGCCGATAGCGGTCGATGACATTTCTGATGTCTGGCCATACTTGTCAAGGGTAGCGGCCAGGCCGAGAATCTTGTCAATACTGATATCTGCATTTGGCGCGATGCCGGCAAGTCTTCTTGTGAAATCTACGATATAGCCCTCGTTGGCTGTAGATGCCATACCGAGGCTGTTGACCGCAGAACCGACCTTGAGCATGGACTGCTCCAAGCCGAACGATTCTTTGAGCTGGAAGATATCCACCATCTTGCCGATTGCGGCGATGGCAGCTTCGGCATCACCTCCGAGGTCTTCTGACAATGCAACATTTATTTTGTCAGCAGCACTTACGAAACCGAGGAGATCCTCCTGACCTGATATGCCCAGCTTGCCTCCTATCCGGACAAGGCTCATCAGTTCATTCTGTGCGGTCCTTGTATCAATCTTTTTCAGCATCTCCCCGAGCTGGCCGACCTCTTCCTTCGTGAGGTTTGTGGTCTTCATGGCATCAGTCATCGCCTCATCGTATTCCTGATAGGCATCAGTTGCCTTGGAAATGATATTCCATAATGCTCGTCCTGCATCAATAGTTCCACGGGAAGAAATGTAATAGTCTCTCATGCGCCCGGCAAGGCTGCAAAGGCTCTTGTCAGTAGAGAGAGACTGTGCTTCGAGAATCTTGAACTGTGTCCTGGATTTTTGGAGTTCGGCATTAAGTCGGCTCCAGTTGCTGGTGCCTGGCACTGCATGGTCCAGAGCGTTTCGGGTCTGGTTTATGTGTTTGCGCAGTTCCTGCATCGTCATAGATGTGAGAGGCAGGCCCTTGCGCATGTTTTCCAGCCTTTTCTGTGCCTCAGAAATGGACTTGTCGTAATCTCTGATTGCAAGTTCGGTATCATGGAACTGCTTTGTTTCTGTCTTGCCTTGTCGCTCCAGCTTCTGGCGCATATCCAACAGCTTTTGTTGACGATCCCGCAGTACTCCAATAGATTTCTCCTGTTCAAGGATTTGCTGGCGGGCTCTGTCGCCATTGACTATGATGTTGAGCCTCAAAGACTCCTCTGTAATCTTTTTTGCCATTGTGTCATAACATTATGACACAAAAATAGCCACCCGAAGGTGGCTGTTAAAGGACAAAAGGGTTATTTGAGATAAATAGTGTCTCGTTGGAACAGTGGATTCATAATTATGATGCTATCTCTCAAATTAGCTACAGCATATTGGTCGTCATAGTTATTGTGTTTGGCAGTGAGGAAGAAAATGAGTTTCTCGTTGGGATAGTTATCCTCGATTTCTTTCACAACTTCTTTTATCTGTCTGGAAGGCAATCGTTCTGATGAGATAACGCGTGTTACTTTTTCGTCTCTGCAAGAGATTCTGTATTCTCCTTTTCCCATCCATCTGTCAGTCAATCGGTATTCATATAATCCCAGAGAATCAGTCTTCTTCTTTTCAGCCGATGTGTCCCTTACAAACGCCACACCGAGCGCTATGATAATAGCCCATATCCACCACGGAGTATGTTCTGCTATCACCGTCCAAATAGTTTTGCAAAATGCTGAAGAAAACACCAGTCCGCCGAGGGCAAGTATTACAAAGATTGCTATGATTACCATAATCCTTTACAATTTCTTCAAAATTAGACAATTATTCCTTATTCCCCAAATAGTTCGGGATGTCATGCGCCATCAGGAAGGAAATGACGACATCTGCAAGAGAGGAAGATGCTTCGTGGATGTTGGTGAGAACATCATTCAGCGTGTTCGGATTGACCGGTGCTGCTTCCGGAAGTCTTTTCTTCCACGCGATGAGCCTGTTGTATTCCTGCTGAAGATTCACGATGATATCTGTCAGCATGTCTGCCGAATTGTTCATGCCTTGCCCTCCTCCTTTTGTGTGGCGATGTCATTGGCCACATTGACCACAAGATACGAGAACAGTGCCGACAGATCCGCGCTTGCGGTGGAAAGGTTGTTCTTGAAGCTGATGTAAAGGTTGGACAGCTTCTCCTTCTGCTGTCTTGGAAGCTTCTCGTACCATTCCTCCATCCTCTTCTCCACATGGTAAAGCACTGTCAGATCACATCTGAACTGATTGACATCATTGTGTCTGATCACTTTTGTTGCCATGGCCGGTCCTCCTATGCTACGGCTACAGCCTGATTCGAATTCTTGCTCTCCCTGCCGGCGCTGCTGATGATCTTCTCGGCCTTGGCCATGGATTTCTGCATCATGCCGATATGCTGCAGGTCAGCCTTCTGATGGAGCAGCATCCTGTTCATGGCGACGAACATCTGCGAGCATTCCTCGACCACCTGCGGGTCGGCAGGAAGTCCGCCGTTCTCGATCACGGCCTGATAGGTGTGGAAGATTGCCGCTACTTCAGCGGCTGCCTCGGTGAGATTGTCGATGCATTCGAGTGCATTCTTCAGCGACTTCGCGCTGATGTTTTTTGAATTAGTGTAGAGCATAACTAATGGTATTAAAAAAATCCAGCCGTTACGGGGTGCTCTACAACTCATACCTTGCGGCGAAGAATCAGTCTCAGCTTTCGCATTCGACCCCCTGGCTGGAAAAATATATTTCTATTGTAAGTATCCTCGGTTCGAGGTTGCCGCGAATAGAAAAGTATGTAAGAGTTATAGAGCGAGAGCAAAGGTAGTGAAATTTCTATCATCTCCAACACTTTCGGCAAAAAAACTTTTACAAACATCAAAAATCCCCCGGCACATGCCGAGGGATAGATCTGATCTTTATTGAAATCATTCGTTTTTGCCGTCCTTTATGTTTCCTTCAGGGAACATACCTCTCAATACTATGAAAGCCAAACCGAGAACATTTGCACTGGTCGTAGCCAGAAGTGCGACGAGTACTCCTTCGCTATATATAGTTATCTCTAACCCTGTCAGAACGAGTACGGCCAGAGTGAGCACGAGCCAGACAGGGACGATTATCATCACCCATATAGAAAAGTGCTTCCTAAACTCGGTGTCTTGTTTGAACCTTGCCTTCTTTTGCGTCGAGAGACTGTCCTCATCTGGATTGTACATTGTTTCCGGGATGTTGCTCTCGGGGTTGATGTCTTCTATCGTCCACTCAATTTTTCCCATCTTCTCCTTCTGATTTAATGGTTATGAGGGTCTTGAAATAGTTGTAGATGGAAACATCAGGTATTTGGTCGCCCCAATCGAAATCCTGGGTCTGTGTGGCATAATACCAAGGTGATCCGTCTCTGTGTGACCACTCTGTCAGTTGCCCGGCTGTCCATGCTCCGAAATGAGCAAGGGTAAAGTCTACGACCTTATTCAGCCTTGCGTCGTCTTGCAACTCCTTTGGGCAGGATGCGGTGGTGATCGTCATAAGGTTTTCTTTGAGCAAGCGGTTACGGGTCGTTGGGAATACCGGACCATAAGGCCACGCTTGAGGGTGCTCGTCCGTTAGTCTTTCATTGTAGACTCTCAAATATATGCCGTATGCAATGTAGAGTAGTTTTTGCACTTTCGTGATATTGACGACAATCCCGTTCTCAATCGCTTTCCCGACGATATATTTGGCAACATCGACGCTTTTGAACCTGTATGTGTCTGGAAATGTCATAATAGTTATGATTGTTTGTGTTCTACAAATTTACAAATTATTTCGATTTGGCAATGCGAAGCATTCTGTTGTAACAGGTGTTCCCCTGCAATTATACTACCAAACATCATACGACTTGTTACAATATATGCAAGAAGAAACCCCACGGAGCTTCACAGCTGCGTGGGGACACATAAAAACAATCATGAACTGTTATGGGATCTACATGCAGCAGATCCTTTGTATTGCCTTGAGATGTATGTCGATGATAGACTGCAGTCCTTCGTCGCTCATCAGGAACCTGCAGTCCTTCTCGTTGTTCATGAAAAGATTCTCCGTCAGGATTGCCGGACAGACTGTCTCCCTCAAGATTGCGAAGTTGGAATCCCAGTCAGGATCTCCGTCGCTGTGGTCTCCTCTGATCGGGAACCTGTCTCCGATGACCTCCTTTGCACACTCCCAGAATACGGCTGCGTACTCGTCGGATCTTGAACGTCCGGTGTAGGTGTGCACCTCCCATCCGGAGGCGGTGTTGTTCTCTCTGGCTGCGTTCAGGTGAACTGATATCAGAAGAGTCTGCGAGGCGTCATTCCGCGATGCAATCCGGTTTGCCCTCCTGCACCTTTCGCTCAATGCGATGTCATTCTCTTCCGGAACCAATACGCAGTGGGGGAGTCCCAGCCTTGCAAGCCCTTGCGAAATACCCTGTACTACCATTCTTGCGTATCTCCATTCCTGAAGATATGCTCCGTCGCTCCATATCGGCGACCTCTTGCCCGGCGTGTTCGAGCCGTGGCCGTTGTCAAGTATGATCATTCGTATCATTTCTCGTCCCATTTTTCTCTTATATCCCTGGCCACCTCTTCAGTGAAGCCATACATCAGCTGTTTTGCGATCGAAGAGTAAGCGCCGAAGACGAAACGGTTGTGTATCCGCTTTCCCTTGCGCTTCCTTCCGTTCTTTCCGAGCCGCTTCATGTCGAGGAAACGCTCATATACGGGGTGCTTGAAGTCAAGCTGACCGTCAAGCCCGTCGCCGCCGGAGACCGTAAGCCTTCTGCCACGCAGCAAGGTTCCGGACCGTCTGTGAAGACGCGTGGAAATGGCTCTTTCCTGCCTTTCCAGCATGGTCTCACCCTCTTCCTGCAGGACCCTTCTGACAAATGCTCCTTTTATATCCATCACTCAAGGACTATCTCTATGCTATAGCCGCACCAGCCTCCGAATATCCCTGATTCCGGCACGATATCCACAGATGAGAGGTCAAACCCGCAGAGGGCAGGGCACTCTCCTCCTGTAATGTCATCCATGAATTTTGAGAGGATACAGCCGCACAGTTCGGCCAGCCGGGAGTATGTTTCTTCTTCAAGCTGCTCCGTAAGGGCAGGACCGTCAATCTTGGCCAAGGCAAAGAAGGCGAGAGTGATGTTCGAATCAAGACTGTCGACATCTCCTGATGACGACATCTCCGGCCTTGCGACTACAATCTGATCGCCTGACTTTCTTGCGAGCTTCGTCACCGCATCGTTCTGGCGGGTAACAATCACGGCCTTGCGGCCAGAAGCAGCGAAGTCACGGAGATAGTTATTTACCCTGATCAGTCTTTTTATTGCGCTCATATCTTTGGTTTTCCTTATAATTTGTCCACATCAGGCTGAATATTGAGAACAAAGGCTCTTGATCTACCCTGTCGATGGTGCCTATGGTCTGGTCCCTCGCTATCTGCACGAGAAGATCATTCCAGCTGAATGAGACATCTGAATGTCCGGCCTCTTCCGAAGCGAACAGCAGCGACATGTTCACTGCTTCTCCGTCAATAATGACAGTATCCGTCTGCAGGTATTTCAGGCAGGCCGCAAACCACATCATTATGAGATTCTTCTGCCAGGACAACAGGCGGGAAACGCGCTTCACATCCTTGTGGAAGGTCGCGTTGTCCACATCTGAAACAAATCTTCCGCATCGATTCGCCTTGTTGCTGCGCCTTCTGTAAAGATGCGCAATGCATTCGTCAAGATCCTGCACATCATGACTCTGGAAGAATGCATTGAGGGCTGTCGCGGCGTGCCGGAACTCTCCGAACGAGAGGTCCTGCAGCAGGTCAGCCGGTCCGATCAGGGGGCGGCCGAATACCCCCCTGATCTCCGGCAAGGAATTAACGACGGAAGCGTACGCGAGTTTAGCCCCATCGCCAGTGTCCTCATCTTCTGTAAACAGATATCCGAGACAGCTGTCGCACAATCTGTAGACATTCTCGGCATGTCGTGCCCTTCTCGCGGGGTATCGCATCCTGCGTCTGAAAGCCCGTCCGGAAGGCCTTATGCCGAGGAAAAAGTAAAGTACTCTGACAGAGAAGTCCAGAGTGGACAGTCCTTGCCTGGTGCATTCGTCATATATGCGGAATACACCCTGTATCTGTTCAGCGCTCATCTCATCCCAGGATGATGGGATGAGACCTTTGCGCCCGGTTCCGTATATTTCTATTTCAGTCATCAGCAGCTGAAGAATTTATTGCGTGGATCATTGTCTGGGATCAGCTTGACTTTGCCCCAACCTCCCTCATTCTCGCCAAGGCATGACTGTATGTCCTCCTTGGCGACGGACGCGTCATCGGCAATGTTCTCAAGGTACCATTTTATTTCCTGGAGCGTGGCTTTGCTGAATTCGTTGTTACCCTGATATGACGGTGCGAAGCGTCGGGCCACCATCATAGGGAACACAGACAGGGACCATCTGCGTACAGCGAGAGCCAGTGCTTCAAGAATGACATACCTTCTGGCGTTATATGCCAGAGCGCTGTCGGGGTTGGACCTTATTTCAGACAAGCTGACTGCTCGCAAGAATCTTTCCAGCTTTGTCCGCTGCACCTCTACGAACAGCGGCAGCAGGAGATGGAATGTATAGAGGCTTCCGTCTATCGGGAACACCTTCTCAAGTTCATCGACAGTCTGAATCAGAGATTCGTTTTCAGCAAGCGAAGTTCCCCATGTATCCTTGTCGGAGTCTATGTATCGCCATAATCCGTCAAGCGCCCGATAATATTTCTCCTGCAGCTCCCTGTCATCACGGTCAATCATCCACTCGAACGGCATCTTCTCTCCTTCCTCCACCTTCATCTTACGGCCCGTATCCTCATGACTGATGAGGTTCTGCTTCGCCCAGTTGCGGATGGCAAGACAGGCTATCGGGAGGCGAACAGCGTCTACAAGCTTCATGTCCGGCGACGCACTGTCATAGGAGTCCTCGGCTGCAGTGATGATATCCCTGCCTACGATAGAGGCAACGGTGTCAGTTGCTGCAGAGATCTCTGCAGCTATCGTATTGAAGTTGTTGCTGGAGTAGAACAGCCCTGTGAGTTCATACAGCTCGTTGGAACCGTTACCGAATTTGTCGAAAAGCATAATTACTGGTTTTTAATCCTGTCGGAAGAACTCAAAGACTCTTCCGTCCTGACCGACTGGTGATAAAAGGCCAACTTGAGGTTTTTGCCGGGGAAATTGAAGGCAATAGCCTGATTGATTGACTGAAGTATTGTCTGCGATGCGATTTCCACATCCGAGTTGAGATACAGCTTGAAGGCATACAGCATTTCGGATCCGGAAGCGAGCTTCCCGTTCACCATGATGTTCGACAGTGACGGATGCAGGCCCATTCCGCTTGTGATAGCCGAGACAGAAGCTTCGGATATCTTCAGCTGCGATTCCACAAAATCCTTGATCTTCTGGTCTATCGGCTCGATCTTCCACTCTGTCATGTGTCCCAGGTCGTCCGGAACATCGATGGTGTGGATGAATTTTCCAGCGTTTTCCTTGCCGGTGAGTACCTGCGTCAGCGATTCCAGAAGTTTCATGGTGATTTCTGCAATCTCCGCTTCCACCTGGGCGTCTGTCCATTCAGGGTACTGCTTGTGCAGGATATCACGGCGGTAGTCCCAGTATGAGCTTGGCGAATGGACATGGTAGGCCAGATTCAGACCGTTGTCGGTAACATATTTGAAGATGAGCGGGATTTCCGAGCCTCTGATGATCCATCGCAGCGCTCCCCAATATTGAGGGACGGAATACATGTCGCGGGAGAACGAGTATGTCCTGTTGTAAGAGGCGGAGACGGCATATTTGCCAGGGTCTCTCGGGTCGAATACGGGATATGACCTGATTCCGGACAGGCATTGGTGCTCATAATCTCCTACGATGATGTGCTTGACATCTTCGAGCTTGCGACTGTCTGCCCATTCAAGTCTTGCGTTCTTGGCCGGAATATGCTCAAGAAGAGCAATCTTGCGAGGCTGGCCGATACGATGGCCACGGGTGAGGTGCTTCGCGTCGAAGAAGCCCTTCAGATGCAGGTAATCAGTAATGCAGCCCTTGAGATATGAGATGTAGTCCCAGCTGTCGAGCCATTCCTGGATCTGCTTGTCTTCCATCCACTGCTGGGTGATCTGGCCGTTCGTGTAGTCGGTTCTGCAAAGATGTGCTCCCTGGCCATAGAGGAGGCCCATCTGCCTCTCGAGGATTCCTGGCACAAGGTTGTTCTTGCTGATGACATTGCGAAGGTTTGAAGGCAGAAGATTGTCCGGTCCGTATGGGACTATCTTGTGGGTGCCGGCTGACTGCCATGAGTGTTCCCAACTGCGCCCTTCGATGTCCAGGAACACGGAATCGAGACCGCCTCCGATGTGGTTGGAAAGCAAGAATACCTTGCCCTCACCGGCATCGGCCACAAAGGTATTTCCTGTAATCTGGTGTATTTTCTTACTCATCCTTGAGTGTACTTAATCATTGAACAGCACAAAGATAAATTCGCTTATGCACCTGATAAAGGACAATGTTCAGGAAAGATTTTTTCCTTAACATAATAAAAGGGCAACCTCACGGCTGCCCTTCCTTTGTGTTAAAAGTTCTGTTATAGAGAAACCGAACTAAGTTCGGAACCTATGCAATGGATGGCGTCAAGAATCTTCCTGACAGTCTTCTCGCCTGGATATGCAGTACCGCTCTTATACTGCCTCATCTTACTTTCGTTGATACCTGCATACTGGGCAAACTTGCTGGCATTGATGAAGTCGAAGTCATTGAAAAATGACGGAAGATCATACTGGAAACTGATAGTGTACCCTTCTGCGACCTCGAACCCTTCCGCTCTTGCGTCAGCAAGGGCTTCCAGTACACTTTCGTTGAAATCTTCCTTGGCAATGGCTACAGATTCACCGAACCCTCCGAAATAATTCCCTCCGAAGTGTTGTTCTGAACGGATGGAATACATTCCGTCAGTCCCTTTTTCTATGATTGCTGTTATCTTCATAATCGAAATATAAAAGTTCTATGTCAATGATCCTGAGTTCAAGAAGGGGCAGGGACTAAATCCCTGCCTGTTTCTTGATTGCCTGTAAGGTTCCGGTTGGAATCTCTTGGCCATCGTGCCGAGGAACTGCAAATTTGTTACCAGTGATAGGTGAATACCATTTTTCGTGGCGTCCTCCTTGAGTCAGCAGGTAGCATCCGTTCTTTCTCAGCAACTTCTTAAACTCTGAGGTTCTCATATATCATAGAACTTTTAACACTACAAAAGTAGCGTTTTTGTTACTATTTTCCAAATATTTCATGAAAAATATTGAAAAAATTGAAGAATCTTCAAGAATTTCTCAGATGATCCTGCAGGTCGGGCTGGGAGTCGAGACGGTTGAACAGGTTGCGGTAGAGGTTGTCGAAGCCGTAGGCGCGGATGAAGATCTGGAACTGCTGACCGGCTATGGTCGTCCGGATCTTGAGGGAGAGGCGGTTCTTGGTCCGGTCAAGGTACTTCACGCGGATGTAGGTTGCTCCAGGATAGAGCAGGTGGATGAATGAGGCTTCCTCATGCAATTGCGGATCGTACTGGTTACTCATTCCTGCTACAGGAAGAGTCTGAAGGGTTGAATTAGCGATAGGCATAGCTAATATGTATTAAAAAACTCCGACCTTAGGCTGCCTATCAATCAACACCTTGCGGCGAGATCTGTTGCACCTTTCGGAGCAACGCCATAGTCGGAGTAACTTGTTTATATTTCTATTGTAAGTATCCTCGGTTTGAGGCTGCCGCGAATAGAAAAGTATGTGTTGATTAATAGGCAAGGGCAAAGGTAGGAATAATTTTCAAACTTGCAACTGCTTTGCGGAAAAAGAAAAGCCCTCCGATTTTGAGGGCTTGAGATTATTTGTTGACATTGTATGTTGTCGCATCGGTAGGTGTTGCTGGTGTTGCCACTTGTTCGAGCTTTGCGGATCCTGAGCCTCCGAAGGTAAATGAGTACTCATTATCGGATAATGAGGCGACGAAAACAAGGCCTGCTGCTATAATCATGAATATTGCAGCCCCTACAACACTCTGCCAGACACCATTCCACCAACCTTTAGGTTTGAGTGGCTCGACTATTTCTGTAAGGATATCTGCCTGGTTCTTTTTCGCATCAGATTCAATCTGCTTGATTATTTCTCTCAATGCGTCATCCACAAAGTTCTGCAGGATTTCGGTTGCCTGGAGTCTATATCTCTGAATGTTTTCTTCGGTGCATGTTACTTCGTTAAAATGCTGCCAGTCTGCCTCAGAAAGATGCCTTTCAGCATCGCCATCTTTCTTCTTTTCTATGAATTTAATCTTCTGCTCCTTGTAAAGTGCATAGGCTATATGACCGATGACATCTGTGTCATCTTCGACAATTTGAGAATATATGTGGTTGTATTGTCTGGACATGTTACTTTATGGCTTTCCCAAATGAAGTTTTAATCTGGGATGATGACATTGTTCTGCTATGTACCTTACCTGTTGTAGTGGATCTGTAAGAAATAACCAAAGATTCACGAGTGGTGACACGGCCACTTAATGCAGAGGCAGGCCTCTGTTTAGAGGCATTGTTCGCTCTGATGATGGTCTTTTTTGATACTGTACACATAAGTAATCCTATATATGTTGTAAAACCGTAGCTATCTCATTCTGAGGTGGCTTTACAAGACTATTTCTTGCAAAGATAGCAATTGTTTTAGATGTTTATACATTTAGTTCACAATTTATACACAATTTGTTTACAATTGAGAACAGTGACAGATAGAATTACAATAATAATGCAATAGCCTTACTGAAGAATTACTTTCTGGCCGTTAAAGGTCATCAGGAGCGGCTGGTAGAAGCGGCGGGGCTCCATGGTGTCGAGGTTGATGTAGGCTTCCACTATTTCGGCATCCTTATGGTTCTCGATGCGTTCTCTCTTGAGGAGCCTGGCATGATTGACAGCCACTATGCCCTCGCTGGTGCCGGCAGAGGCGTTATAAGACATGAAGGTAAAGCTGAAGTGCCCTCCTTCAGCCGATATCCTTCTCATTTCCTTGATAGCTTCGTATAGATCCATGTCGCAAAAGTAGCTTTCTCCTGTTTCGGGCAAAAGGACCATTGTCATGTGCCGGATGACCGATATAAAATGGCAAAACGGCCGATTTTACCTGTCTGAACGGCCGATATTCTGCATTTTTCGGGAATAGATTGTGAATAATGCGGTATTCTGCAGCACTTTATGGGATTTTACGGGTTTCAAACAAAAAATCTCTCACAAAAGAGGCCGGCCCGCCCTCTTTTCCGCTTGCAATCGCAAGCGGTCCTGAAGGTGATATATGGCGTGAGCTACATCGGCTTCAGGATGTCGATGTTGCCCGGCAGCACAGTGGAAGCCCCTTTTGCGATCTTTCGGTACTCCGGAGTCATCAGCAGGTACTTCAGTGAATCGGAAGGGTTGGTAGACTTGGTGGGCAGGTCCGATACCGGAAGTTTCTCGGACGATTTATCCTTGTACACGACTCCCATCTGGATCTTGGTGCGGGCGTTCTCGATGGACAGCTTGAGAGGCTTCGCGGCATATGCATCGATGAGAAGGAGGGGAAGTCGTGGGTTGGTTCCGGCCATGAACTTCTGCATGAAGTCATATTCCTCGGACTGCCTGATGTCTCCCTGCTTGAGGGACATCAGGTGGACCTGCCATCCGGTTCGCCTGCCGTTCTCATATTCGATTGCCTTCTTGAGCGCACTGACCTGGTCTTTGCCTACGGATTTGTAACTGTTTCCCGCGCGGTCATAATGCAGATAAACCACCTTGTTGCGCATGGGCTCGAAGTACTGTCGGAACTTCGCCCCGAGCTCGTCGATGTATTCAGGTGCAAGGGTGTATATGAACTTCAGCACCCTCAATGTCTCGCGGCCATGATGCTTCTGCAGCTGCGAGCATGTCATGCTGCACATGTTGCCGAAGTCAACCCCGAGTTTGAGAGGCTGTTCGAGATTGATATAGCGCAGGACTCTACAGTCCTCCGCCTGTCTCAACGCGATGCGGTCATATTCCTTCTCGTCGATCCCGTCGAAATAGAAATGATCCTCACGCAGTCCGGCATAGAACCGGTCTCCGCTACCGAGCTTCGGCTTGAGGGAGAGGATGGCGGTGTTCGTGTCGGGCAGTCCGGAGGCAATGGCATCCGAGAACCATTCGGCTGTGAGGATGTCGACATTGATATAGCTCGACGCACGAAGGTAGAATGTTCCGGCCTTGGCCTGCTTGCGTGCCACCTCCCAGCGGTGCTTCCATCTTGATGCGGTCTTCAGCTTCTGTCTGCAGTCGGTGAGATCTGAATGGCTCTTGCTCTTAAGCCATTTTTCCTTGGCTGCGACATATTCGTGCATGGCTTCGTTATACACAAGGCCGACCTTCATGACGAGGAGGATTGCGGGTATGTCCATGTTCTTGGCCTCCTTCTCCATCCAGTCGTACTCTCCTATATGGGAGGTGTCCGCGAGATCGGAGGTGAACATGACTCCGCGGTAGAAAACGCACTGGCCGTACTGGCCGAAGTAACCTCGGTTGGCCTTCAGGAGATTGGCGATCTTGGCCGGGTTGAAGTATTTGACCTCATCCCCGAATACGAAGACGAAGGATCCTCCGGCCAATGATGACGGACGGTCAAGCGAACCGAACCTGATGTTCAGGCCGGTGAAGAATATGATGGTGCGTTTGTATGTTCCCAGTTTGTTGTACGGCCTCCAGAAGTGAGGCTTCAGCCAGTCGGGAAGTCCTTCCTTTTCCTTGTCGGTGAATTCCGGAGGTTCCTGTTCCACCACATAGTGAGTCCCCTCCTTGAATCCTTTCCTTTCCAGACCTTCAAGCACTGCGGGGAGTATGTTCGCCTGCAGGTTCGTGAATGTATCCGCCACCCACACGACAGGGGCGCCCGGCATGTCATATATCAGGTCTATCAGCCTTTCGACCTGCACGTCCGTGGTCTTTGCGGAGCCTCGGCCGAAATGTACATATGTCTTGCGGGCACCGACAAGAGCCACAACCTGCGCCATCTTGTTCTGGTACTGAACAGACGCAAGCGTGGTTTTGGCTGCGTTAACTTTCTTCCTGTGCGACATTTTCCAAAATTCCGATTATATCCGTGTCTATGATTCCTGCATCCATCTTCAGACGATGCACCTCGGCATCGGTGAGATGCTCGAGCGCGTCGATCTGTGCTGCCAGCTCGTCACGGTTGGCTTTTGGCAGGCCGATGCTGCCGGGATCCAGGGAGAGGAGTCTGATGTTCCTCTTGTACTCTCCGTCGTCGAGCGGAGCTTCGTCGGGCTGGTCAAGCTGAAGTAGCTTCGCCTTCTTCTCAAGCACCTGGGCTGCGAGGGCAAAGTCTTTCGGTGTCTTCGCTTCCGCGACCATTGCGTGATACAATGTGTCATAGCTGTCGGCCAGATGATGCCTCATGGCCTCCTTGGTCACGCGGCGGCCTCCGTTGAACATCTCTATGGACTCGGCGATGATATCAGCAGCTCTTTCGTAAGAGAGACTGTAGGGAGGCTTGCACAGGATCTTGATGGCTTTTCTTTTGCCGTACTGGATGACAAACGAGTAAGTCATCTGCAGTATCTCGAGGTATGCCTGCTCCTTGGCAGACATGTCTCCGTTGCATCCCTCGTTGTAGTACCGCTGGATGTTCTCGAACAGACTTTCGTCCTCCGCCCCGCCGAACAGGTCCAGCTTCGTGAGCCTGAAGGCTCTGTCTCGGATTGCCTTGTTGAAGTCGATGACCGAATCGGGGTCTCCGGATTTCGCACCCTTGTAAAGCTGGTGCTCGATCTCGAACTGTGCGGTCAGTTCTCCTTGTCGCAGCAGACGGGAGACCTCGCTGCCGGGGTCAGCATACTCGCGGTGGAAAGCGTCGGGAGGGAAGCCGAGGAAGACGGCGATATCCTTTTCCTCCCATCGGAGCTTTCCGACTTCAAAGAGCTGCACCCTCTGTGCGTCAGTCAAGACTATCCTCTCTGTGTCGTTGATGATGGCGTTCATTTTCTTTTCTCAAAATCTTCTATCATTCTGTTGACTTCATTCAACTCCCGCTGCTTTGAGCGAAGGCGTTCCTCGCGCGAAGCGAGAAGGTGGGGCTTCGTACCTTTGCTGATCTCATTGCGGATTCTCCAGATGGATCCTTCCAGGTTCTTCCTTTTTCTTATGAGGGCTACGATCGAGAGGGAACGAAGTTCGTCCATCCGTCGGGATTCGGCGAAAATCTCGTGTTTTCCAAGGCAGGTTCCGTGCTCTTTGAAATACGCGAATTCGGAATCGATTTTCCGATTCTGCTTATAATTTTCAATCACTTTTCTTGCAGTCTCGAAGCAGGATTCAAGGTCGGTGCAAGAGTGCAGCTGTTCGTGAGCGGTGACGAAATTGTGATATGCCGAGATCTTGTCAGCTGCCAATATCTTCAGCTCTGCCGGGCAGTGAGGGTCTGACAGGAAAGGCCATTTCTCGCGGAAGCTTCCGGTCCGTTTCCTTGCCGGAAGTGGTTCCGCGTTGTCCGCGAATTTCGAGAGCGCCTCGACAAGGAGACCTGCGAACATTGCCGGCTTCCTGCGAACCAGAGTGTCCAGATGTCTGTTCGGCGCATATATACTCAAAAGCCGAAGACCTTCCTGGACTTCGGCTCCTGATTTCAGCCATTGGCTTACCTCGTTCATTCTGCAAGTAATGTTTTCTGAAGCAGCTGGGTGACAGCCGTGAGTCCTGCAGCTGAACAGATGAGATACTTCTTTCTGACAAGTGCTTCCATCACGATGTGCTCGCAAGGGTTTCCTCTCAATACAGGTGTGAGCAGGTTGCCCTCCTTGTAGGATCCTTCAATCGCTCTTCCGAGTTTCGGCTTGAGTATTGATTCAAGTTCGTTCTCCGGATCGTAGTTGTCGTCCAGGAACCTTGTGACGAGCTCATGCTTGTCAAATGCAGACGGGAGACGGTCGTAGTGTCGTCTGCCCTGTCCGTCTACATACACAAGAGGAGCGCAAAGCTCTTCAAAAGAGACTGGAGCGCAAGGGATGCAGCCGGCAGGAACGAGTATGAACTTGTCGGCGACTTCGTTGTCGGCAAGCAGTCGTGGGAGCACCTGTATGAGTGATGTCTCCGGAGTTGTCGGCATGACCTTCTTGACAACGCCCGGCAGCATCTTGTCCCAGATCTTCTGCATCAGTTCCTCTGTGCCTTCGTATGCGAGGATAACTACAGATACGACAGTACCAGTATCGGTACCGGTCTCCGTGCCGTTGTCAACGGCCGGAGACTCCTTTACCATGTTTTCTTCCATATTAAGCCGGATTATGCACCTTCAGCCTGACTTGCTGCAGCTGCAGCGACTTTTGGCATCTCACCGGAATATGTGCCAGGGAGGAACTTGTCGTTCAGCTCCTGCTTGAAGGTGAGTGTGCGTTTTCTCGCCTCGTTCGAGTCGGTGCGCTCGACAGAGAGGAACAGCGGGTTGCACTTGCTTCCGTAAGCTTCCACCTTTCCTTCTGCAGTACCGTCGCATTCCTTGACGAGGATAACGACTCCCTTGTTCATGTATTTCTCGATGAAACCCTTGATTTCAGACGAGTTGCCCGGATGCGAGAATGCTACACCCTGCTTTACGCCTCGGGCGTCAGGATCACCACCGTACTCTTCCGTCAGATTGATGGTCGAAGGTGTTCCATAGATGGTTACGGCTTCAGCTGATTCATTCAGCTCGAAGTTGCCTGTCATGTTCGGGTCTCCCAGGGTTCTGGTAGGCTCGGTTACGATATCTTCCACATCGATGATGACGATGTCAGAAGATTTAGGAGCGGGGCTGCCTGCCCCGTCTCCGTTCTTTGGAATACTGACTTTCTTGTATGCCATGATATTGTTCGGTTAATTGTTATGCACCTTCAGTCTCGTCTCCGGCTGCAGCCGCAGCGCCTCCGTTGACCCATGCGTCACCAGCACCGTTGGCGTCAGTGATGACCATTTCCGACGGATTGTATCCTGCAGGTACTGATGCGTAGACCGCTTCTGCGATCTTGAATCCGACAGAAAGGGAGTACTCTCCGAAGATCTTCACGAGGTAGTCCTGCTTCTGGATGTCGTTGATGCATGAGCCTGCTCTGCTGTAGTCCACGAGGAGAGCGAAGTTCTCCTTCGGTGTGGCGAAGAGGATCGGAGATCCGTACATCGACTCCAGAGCGATGAGTGTGAACTTCGAGAATCTGATCTGGTTGCCGATCTCTGTGCCGGTATACTTGCCGTACACATCGAAGTCAGCCTTCTTGTATGCCTCGAGGACCTCGCGTGAGCAGTATACAGGAAGATTTCTTGCGAAGAGAGGTGAAATCGCCTTTGTGTACTTGTCCACATAGTCAAGAAGAGCCTGTCCGGAAAGCTCGAGAGCATTCTGCGCAGTCTTGTAGTAGTTGATTTTGCAGTCAGGATCTGACATCCCGGCAACGAGAATAGTCTCATAACCGTCCATTGAATCTACTGCAGCAGATCCTTCGTCACCGGTCTTTACAGACTCCGCCTTCTTGAACTTACCCTTTGCGATCATCGAGAATGTGATGTCCTCGACAACCTTCGGAAGGATGTGCGTGTTGATGATGTAATGAACGAGTGGATGCTGTTCTGGTGACTTGCCCTGCTGGTACAGGAATACGAGCCAGCTGTCGATGATCTCCGTAGGATCGATCTCTACATTGATCTTGTGACGGCGGTAAGGGATGCGGATCGGAGTGAATTTTGTCGAGCCCTTCGGAGTCCACTTGTTGGTGAACTGCTGCGACACCTCTGACATGATGGATGCCGAAGCAATGTAATCGGTGCCCTTGGCCATGACCTGGGTCATATGCTTCGAGTCAGGGAAACCGTTATAAATGCGCTTGGTGAGGATGTCGAGCTTCACATCAGGCGGGACGGCCATGCTGAACTCTGCCTTGAGGTCGGTGATATCCACGCCTCCGGTGTTCATGAGGAACGCTTCCGGATTGCCGGAGCCCAAAGCTGCAGCAACTGCGGCGTTATGCTTCGCCGACATGTTGATCTTGAATGCGGTCTTGCCGGTGTGCGGGTTGACCTTTACCTGAACCGGAGCAGGTTCTGCGGAGTCACAGAGTGTCTGGATGTCCTGACGGAGCTGTGCGATGATGGAGTCCTTCTCTGCCAGCTGGGCGTTCAGTTCGTGCGAGTGGTGGGCCACCGCGGCGTCGAAGAGCTCTCGGGCACTGGTGGCACCGCCTTCCTCATCTTCCAGCGAAACAGACTCGAGCTTGTTCAGGAAGCCTTCGCCGTAGTTTCTCTTGATGATATCCTTCTCTTCGTCTGTGAGGGATACCTTGCCATCCTTGACAGTCAGTTCCGACTTGCCAAGAAGACGGGCCACAAGCTGGCCCATCTTGCTGTTTGTTAGAAATTTTGGATTCATAAAATAGGTATGATGTTATTTGAATTCGGCCCTTATGAAAACATTCTCGATGCTGTCCTCGAGTGACATCTGCGCATCGGCCATGTTGAGATCCACGGCCTGCGGGGTGAAGAAGGTCGCACCTGTGAACACTCCTTCTGCCTCGGATTTGATGTTCGGTCTTGCAGTCTTGACCGCATTGTGGAACATCACGACAAGTTCCGACAGTTCTTCCTGGCAAAGCTTGTATTTCCCTTCGAGAGCTTCGCGATATGCCCTGTTCTTATCAGAGGATTGTGGAGCATATACGCTGATCACCTTGCGTCCGGTCTGCTTGTCTTCCCTGTCATCTATGAACGAAGCATATGCACCTATGCTTCCGACCTCTGACATGATATTGTCCATGAACACGGCGTCGCATTGGCTGGCAATCCAGTATGCTGCAGATGCGCAGAAGTCACAGTGTGCCACGATTGGCTTGCCGAGTTTCTGCACATGACTGATTGCTGCTGTCATGCATGGGATGGCGTTGGATGCTCCTCCGGGGCTGTCGATGTCGAGGACAAAGCCGACGATGTCCTCACGGCCAGCAAGGGCCATTATTTCCTCGGCTACTTCCATGGTACCGACAGTGGAACAGCCCCAGTACTTGGTCAGCGGGCCATGCATGGGAATCACAGCCACCTTCTTTTTCTTGCCTGAAACGGCAGGATCCCCTGATGCCATGCTTCCGTCAGCCATATAAAGGGCGGGGGAGTACTCGGTTGTCTGTACATCAGAAGTCATTCGTGAGAGGAAATCGAATGCGTGGGGCAGAAGAGATTCTGCATCAGCCAGCAGCCACCGTCCCCGGAGCAGGGACAGCGCCAGCTGGATATTGTTGTTGGTTCGTTCTCTGTTTGGCATGTCGTCTTATTTATTACAAATGTACGGACGAGGGCACGCAGAGAAAAGGACAGCCTATCTGTCTGGCATCTGGTACTCACACGAGATACTTATGACATTGTTCTCTGTGAGCTTAAGCCTCACCGGGAGGTCTGCGGATCCGAAAGATCTGCGGTCTCCGTTGTCAAAGACGACCACAAGCGCAAGGTTGCGCTTCATGCCTGGCGTAGCATAAGGGGCATTGTATGACAGTTCGATTTTCTTGAGTCTCCCAGAATCCTCTGGTGTGGCCGTCTCCTTGTATCTGCCGGAGGCAGGAATCATGGGCGATTCGTAGTATTTGCCGGGATTATTGTCAAGGTCGCAATAGAATACCGTGCGGATGATCTTTATCATACCTGTATGTCGTTAAGTCCGGAAGTGTCGAGAGCTTCGTTGATGTAATATATCTTTCTCAACAGGATCCTCGAGATTTTCTCGCGCTTGCTCTGCTCCTTCCTGTAGATTCTCTTGTGAATGGCATCAGAAGGATCGCATTCGACCAGCCCCCTTGACAGTATGAAGGCATCCACGATATCCTTCTTGGCGAACCCGAGTCCTTCTGCCTTGAGGTAATAGGAATTGAGGTCGATGTCGAAGCATGCCTTGAGGGCCATGTTCAGACGCTGCATGTCTCCTGCAGAATACCATAGGAACTTGTCGGCCAGGGACTGTGTCGCATTGCTTCGTGGAAAGCGCAGCTGTATGACGTGCTCTCCCTCCGGAAGTGAGACAGGCAGACCTGACTCCCGGCAGTGACTGATCAGCAGCTGGCCGAACAGATGGGTGGATCTGACCATGCATGGGCCATCCTTTTCCTCCGGTGGAAACAGATATCTTATATAATCTGTAAGCAGCTCGTTTTCGACTTTGAAAAATACGGTCATTTTTACATTTTTTATATTTCTGATATGCATTTTCCCGAACTACAAAACTACATTTTGTTATTTGGCTGATTATCAGACGAATCACTGAAACTACAGTGTAGTTTTGCATGTAGTTTTGTAGTTCACTCCCAGAATCATCCGGAAAAATGTAGTTCAATGTAGTTTTTATGAAGCACGAAACTACATCATAACTACACCTTAATTCATTGATTACTATTATTGTAGTTCATTGTAGTTCGTGTAGTTGTGGTTTTTGCGTTTCCAGCGGAGAAAACACCCACAAAGTTAGTCATTTTATCTCAATAAACAATCAAAGTAAGCAATAATAACACATTGAAATACAAATGAATAACCATAAGAAATACTTATATGATGCTTGTTTTGCTTACAATTTTTCCGAATTCACCGCGAGGACCCTCCTTCCTATATCTCTAAACCCCTTATGATAGGGGGTTGCAGGGGGATTCCGATGATTCTTGCTTTCATTTTTATACATAAAAGGTGTCAGAGGCCCCATCCGGAGCCTCTGACCTATCAAAAAAAAGCAGCCCCGGAGGGCTGCTCTGTCTGCCGCACGAAGTACTGCTGAATTGCGTTATCAAGCAAATGTCACGGCAGATAATTCCTCGCTGAATTTGCGTATGCTTTCCTCGATCTTTTGTTTTGTCTTCGGAGATGGGTTGCGGTAGCCGCTGATGTAGTGGCCGAGCTGCTTCTGGTTGATGCCGGTGATCTTCTCAAGACCGGCAAGAGAGAACGCATAGGCGTAGTACTGCAGGAACGACGCCACATCGTACTGGAAAAGGAATTCAACTTCCTCGAATGCTTTCCCTTCAGCCGCGTAGTACTTTTTCATATCCTCATATCCGGCTTCGAACATCTTGCGCGCTTCTTCCACAGTCTTGCCGGTTCCTGTGACAAGATATGTGATATCCTCGGCATCCATGTAGATGCTGAAAGTGCCATCTGACGCTCTTTCTATTACTGCTTTGACCTGTCTCATAATTATTCTATTTGGTTTTAAAGCAGGGGGATTAAATCCCCGCTGCTCGTTTGATTGCTTTCAGTGTTCCTGTGGCAACTTCCTGCTTTCCGTGATTACTCATCTGGAATACCATTCCTGTTTTCGGACTGTACCATAGGGGATGGCCTTGCTGTTGTCGCCCGGTGTCGTAGCATCCTGCTTTCTTCACCAATCTTTCTAATTCGTTGTACTTCATAAGACATTTGTTTAATAACGCACTACAAAGATAGTAATTTTGCTAACAAATACAAAGGATTGAGAAGAAAAGTTAGAAAAATAACTATCAAAATATATACCGGTTGCCATGCGGGTTATCTCTTGCCTCTCAAAGACCTCTCCCGTCTGCGTGGCGCCAGCGAGTCGCACCAGCGCTCCCATTCCTCGATATCCCGTGGATTGCGATGGAGCACCTGCGCTCGGTCATGGAATGTGACGCTTATGGCTCCCTCGCTGACGAGGATACAGAGGAGCCCTACTGCAAAAGGACGATGCTTTTCCGAGAATCCGTCAAGATATCGTATCTTCTCCATGACAGGGAATCCCTCGATCCAGTCGATGAAGTTCTGGCGGTTCCTGTCGATATGGACGGCATATTTCTCTCTGAAAGCCTTCACATCGGCCTCCGACCTCAATAGATGTTGTCTGTAGTCCTCCATCAATCCGGAAGGTCATCATCAAATATTCCCGGTGCTGCAGGGGTTGCAGGGGATTCGGCCGACTGTTCCTCGTCCTTGAATCCTCGTGCCACATCGATGTCTATGCCGTAAGCCTCGCGCACTGCATCATAGTCGAAGACCATGGCCGTGGTCACCTTCGATTTGCCGCACTCGGAATCTTCCGCCATGTAACCCGACACATTCTCGATCATGCGGAAACGCATGGACTTGGCCGTGCCGAGGAATTCAGGTGAATGGGTGAGATAGTATTTCAGCGTGTCGCGCGGGATGGTCTTGCTGTCCGTAGCCTTTCCCTCTGCTGCATAGAGATGGGCCAGACGAGGGAAGTTGATGCATAGATATCGCTTGCCATGGATGAATTCCATCGGGTGCTTCGACTCCAGGATAGCCACCGGCTTGTCGAAGTATTTGATGTGGTAGTCCACCTTCATCCATGCCCTGTTCGATGACACCATCACCTCGACGGTTTCCCAGAATCCGGACAGCTCATTGCTCTGGCGGGTCTTCAGGTTCTGTTCCACGCACATGGAAGCCATTATCTCAAGCACCTGGCCGTAGTCGAAAGGGAAGTCCACCTTGTCGGCCACAGCCTTGTATGCTCCCAGGACGCAAGCCCAGTTGCGAAGGGTTCTGTCCTCTACATCATACTGTCTTGTTCTCTCGTTAAGGTCGGAGACCGCATCGTCCCATGCCTCGCGGAAGTTCTTGCGGAAGATGGGTCGCAGGGCCAGAAGCTGCTCTGTCAGATGGGTCAGTCCACGGCCCTCGATGATGCGCAGGATATCGAAGTCCGCTTTCTCCTGCGTAGTGAATGTAGTCTTGTAGAAAGTGAGGAAGAGGACTCGGCTGAAAATGGCGATATCGGCCGTCGGCATCTCCTGTCCGGAGATCACGACTCCACAGTCCACGGCCGTAACCTCGCGCTTCTTGTCCTCGAGGTTCATCCTGGATCTTCCTGTACCGTCCCACAGGCCCTTGATGAACTCCCTTCTCTCACGGTCGAGGTCGTTCTTGTACTCGTCCAGATGGACGATCGCGTTGGAAACCTCGGCCACGGCCTCCGCGAGTGCAGCCTTGGTCGAGTTGCTCAAGTTCGGAGCCTTGTTGTTGGTTATGAAGAAGGCCATCAGCGACTGTCCGAGGGCTGACTTTCCCGTTCCTTTTGGTCCGAACAGATTCAGGATAGGGAATGACACGGTCACATTCGTGACGATATCCTTGAACAGGGAAGCCACGAGGAAACAGAGCCCCACCTTGGCATTGTCACCGAAGACCTTCACAAGTCTCTGCGCATGCTCGCGCATGGTGACATCGTTCGCATGGATCCTGACGAAGCGTCTCTGCAGCTGATACCCTCCCGGATTGTCCATGGTGTCAATGCCTCGTCCCGGGATGTAGAACTTCTGTCCTCTGATCTCCACAACTCCGTACTTGTTGGCCTCGACGAATGTGTCTCCGTCAAGACCTCCGTTGCCCCATGCGTAGAAGCCCCACTTCTTCTGCCAGCCCAGCTGCTTGATTTCGTCGGCCGAAGGGGTTCCGTCATACAGATATTTCTTCAGGACCTTCAGCTCTGCATTACTGGCGTCCCATACGAAGTTGCCGGCGCTCTCCACGCGTACATTAAAGTCGGTGAAGCTGACCAACTCCGACTGCTTGAACTTTATCACGGCCTCCTCTCCGGATTCGTTCACGATATGGTATATTCGTCTCGCCTCCTTCTCATCGCGGATATGCAGGATAGGCTTCATGATGAAATTGCTCCAACATTTATCCTTGCTGTTGCCGCCGGCTCCGTAATAGCAGTTGTTCTTGGTGTAGAAGCCGTATTTGCTGAGCATCTTGTCAGCAGCCTCATCCTTCGATGCCTCGCGGACCTTCGCGTTCTTGGCCTTGTGAAACTCGGAGTTCCAGATCTTTCTCGTTCCCTTGTACTTTCCGGCCAGCTGCTCTATGTATATCTGCGCGGTGTTGTCGTCATTCACACATGCTATCAGCTCGCAGATATCAGTGATTGCTGCTGAAAGATCCTGTCCGGCCTTGCCTTCAAGCTTCCTTGCAGCCACCCAGGGAATGTAGTCGTAGGTGTATGATGCAAGGCATTCGTCGAATTCGTGAGAATGCATGAGGAAATATTCGTCCGGATCCTTCCCTTCCGGAAGTTCCATGACCCTGACGCTGAATCCTTCCTCGGTAAGGGCCTTGCCATGATCTACCGTTGCCTTGACTCCGGAATCGTCACTGTCTCCGATGAGGATGACTCTCTTTATTCTCGCCGCCTTGAGCTTGCCTGTCTGCTCCGTGGTCAGCGCGGTACCCATAGGGGCCACGGCATTGGACTGGCCTATCTGATGAAGACGCAGCACATCAGGATTGCCCTCGCAAAGGATAACCGTCTCTGTAGCCCTGATCTTGCTCTGTGCCTGGTAATATCCGAAAAGAATTTCCTTCTTCTTGAATATTTCTGTCTCCGAGGTGTTCAGGTACTTGGCGACCTTTCTTTCTGGATCTCCTTCCCCGATGAATCTTCCTGTGAAGCCGAGGATCAGTCCCGTGCGGCTGAATATAGGGAATATCAGCCTCTGGCCGAATGCGTCATAGTACCTTCCTGTTTCTTCGTCACGCTTGATGACTCCCGCATCGAGCAGGAGCTTGTCATCCTTCCAGCCCAATTCGTGGAAATGTTTCAGCAGGGAACCCCTGCCTGGTGCATATCCGACGCGGAAGGTCTCCACCATCTCCTCGTTCCATCCTCTCTTCTTGATGTATTCCTGGGCTGCAGGAGCCTCAAGGTTCCTGATGAAGAACTCTGAAGCAATCTTGTTTACCTGACAGAGACGGTCGTGCCTGAAGCGCGCTTCGCGTTCCTCGGCCGTAGGTTCCTCCTTCTCGAATTCGATGCCGTTCCTCGATGCAAGATATTCGATTGCCTCGATGTAGGTCATGTTCCTGAACTCCATGATGAAGGTAATGACATTACCGCCTTTCTTGCAGCCGAAGCAGTGGTAAAGGCCATTTCCGGGATTTATGGAAAAGCTCGGAGTCTTCTCGTTGTGGAATGGGCAGCAGCACTGGTATCTGCTGCCGGCCCTTTTGAGCTCCAGTCCCTCGGACTGGAGTACGGACACAATGTCCAGCTCAAGGATTTGAGCTATTATTCGCTGTGGTATCATAGGATATCGGATTGTGAGGGCTGCCCCCCCCCCGATGGATAGTCGGTTAAAGGATAGTTCCTAAAAGGCCTGGGATGCGGCCGATACGGATGATGATGTTACGGACTGCATTGGCATGCCCGTAGCCTTTGGCTGCTACCTTCATTCCGGCGGTTTTGAGGGTGATGATGACACGGCCGTTGCCGAGGTTCTTGACGCGGATCCACTCGGCATGAGGGAAGAGAGCGTGAACCTTGCATGCGGTTGCGATGTTGTCGGGGTTGCAAGACGGAGACATTCCCTTGAAAGGGAGTTCCGGATACGATGCAGACTGTCGCGTTGCTGACGCAAGATGGCCGATACTGTGCTTTTCGGCAATCCCGATACTTTGGACTCTTGGCATAGTTCGTAAAGTATGGGTGATATATAGAAAAAGACTGCTGTCTTTCGCTCCGCCAAGAGTCCAACCAGATACCGAAATACCGTGGTTACGATGAAAGACAACAGCCTATGCTGATGGGTATATATGCAGTATACACCTACGGTCTGGGCATAAAAAATGCCACAGTTTTCGATATTATGATTGTGACTCTTGGCGTAAGTCACTGCAAATATACGCTTATTTTTCATATTTCAATCTTTGTGCACGGAAAAACGGATTTCCGGGGGGAAGTGGTAACCGCCGGGGATGTCAGTCCCCGACGGCCGGTGTCCAGATTCAGTTTGATTACATTACACTTGCTTATTCACACCCTCAGTCTGGGCTTCATGGCGCCCGGAAGCAGGGTCAGCCACCTCCGGACATGTATCCCGCCCGTATCCGGACAGGCGGGACTAACTAACCAAAAACCTACATTGCGCGGTTCGCACCGGGCTGACTATGATACTTACAAACGGTTATTCTTTCAGTATGAGACTGTCGATCTCATCGTACAGCGCCTGGTATTCCCAGAGTTCCGAAATGTGATCCTCAATCGGGATCGGAGGATTCGTTTCGCACTGAAGCGACTCGATGTGGGCGTTCAATGCGAAGCGTATCATTTCAAGTTGTTTCCGAGTAAATTTCATGACATCTGCTGTTTAGATGGTTCGCTTGTCGACATGGGATCGAACAGATCTTCAGGGGCGAAGCTGGTTCCCATGTACTTGTTGACCGCAGAAGCGATGAGCTTCTGATACAGGTACATGGGAGTTCTTTCCCCTCGGAGCCATGAGTATACGGTCTGGACAGAGGCCCTTCCCTCTATCGTGATGTTATTGACGATATTGACGCGCTGAACTTTGGTTGCCTGCGCCATGATTTCTGTGACTTTCATAATATTTTTAGCTAACAATTTATCATATTTGTATACAGTTCGATATAAATTGTGTTTGCAAATGTAGAAAAATAATTTCGAATAAAGAAAGAAAATATTTCTAAATGAGAAATTAATTTTCTACATGAGGTATAATTCATTGATAATCAAAAGGTAATTTTGTTATGAAAACAATCAAGGTTATGGAGCTGCAGACACTTATTGCTCAAAATGTTAGAAAGATGTTGAATGATAGGGGATTAGCCCAGGCATACATCGCGTACAACTCTGAATATGGAGAAGGAAAGGTAAGCAAGATCCTGAATGGTGAGCAGAAAATGACTATATCTGACCTTTCGCTATTCGCAAGAGTGCTTTCTGTTAAAGAGATAGACATTCTGACATATCCGGATGTATACGTGCCGGTGAATGCTGCGGATGCGGAGCCTGTAGAGGCCGTCCTGCAGATCAAGCTGAAGAGGGATAAGAAGGACCAGGTGCTAAAGCTGGTCTTCGGAGACAACAATATCGAGATTCTAAATAAATAATTCAATGGGCGCGTCAATCGCCCGATTCGCGACAGACATGAAAACCACCAATAAGAAACATGCGGTAGACGAGCGTGTGTTGGGTATCAGAATTTCTGAAAATCCTGAATATCAGTCCCACTCCCGCTACCACAGAGGAAAAATCGAAAGGTTTTTCCTCTTTTTTTGTTGTTTTTGTCCATAAATAGGTAAATTCGCGTCTATACTAACCTTATGACCATGAAAAGACTATATCTATGGGCATTCCTGCTCTGTCTGTTATGCTGCCCGAATCTCAATGCCAGTGTACGTGAAGTGGATACAGCCCCGGCAGATTATCTCAATTCGCTGAAAATCACATTCCTCTCCTGGTTGAGCGGCAGTACGAAAATCTCCTATGAGAGAGCATTTCCGCAGTTGAGGCAGAGTGGTGAATTGTGCGGAAGCCTTATCTGTGCCGGATATGATAAATATGACAATAATCCTCTCGGTTTCACGGTCAGGTATGGTCATAAATTCTTTCTCCCAGATAGGGATGAGATAAGCCTCAAGGGTTTTTATCTTCGTCCTGAAGTGATGTATTCCCATTATTTTTATGATCATTCAAACGGTCAGCGTACTCTTGCCAATATGGGCGCACTGCTTGGCACTGTTGGTTATCAGTATGTATACCGTCGCTTTCTTGCTGATTTCTGGGTTGGTGGAGGCTATGCGTTTGGCAGCCCGGCCGAGACTCATTATCATCATGGCTTCGAATTGTGGCATTGGATGAATGCTGTGAATACCAATATTGCCATGAGCTTCAGCATAAGGCTTGGTATCTGTTTTTAGGACATAACCGGCGAAGTGACTGATATGTCGGAATAGTTGTGTCCCGGTATATGGCTGTCATTTGATGGAAACATTATATAAATGAAATAAGTTTTGAAAATAGGATAAAAAGTACTAAATTTGCAATCCTTTCTTAAGAAAGACTGTAAGCGGGCGTGTTGAAATTGGTAGACAAGCCAGACTTAGGATCTGGTGCCGAGAGGCGTATGGGTTCGATTCCCTTCGCCCGCACAAGGGGACATTTTCATCGGAAGATGTCCCTTTTTCTTTACCATAACTGATTGAATATCTATCCAATATGTCAAAGAACTGGTTGCGGTTTTGGGCTCGATAACAGCGTTTTGTCTTGTCCCAATAAATGCCGTTTGGATATACCCGATCCTGAACTGGGGAAGAAAAAGACAGGAAATCTGATAAGTCTTAATAATATTCAGAAAATCCGGATTCCGTATAGGGAATCCGGATTTTTCTTTAGTCGATTGTTTGTTCTTTATGTTGAATTGAATCCATACAGGATAGGACCGTCTGATTTTCAGGACTGTGGTGAATGTATCCATGTTATCATGGTTTCCAATACTTCTGGTGCGATGGTCTGTTCTATCAGGCGGTATTCTGTTACAGCTCCGGTGTCGCAATGCTGGAAAAGGTGGTTTACTCCTTCGACTGATTCTATTCTGTTACTGTTGCTTGCTGCGAGGCCGTTGATCAGGGCGTTGAGGTTGTTTTCAGCATTCACCTGGACATCCCTGGTGCCGTTGAGTGCAAGGACCGGGCATGTGATCCTGTCGAGCAGCTTGCGCATGTCCAGTGATAGGAAATGAGCCAGATATGGCATCTGTATCTGGGCGAGGACTGCGAGATAGTTCTGCTTCAATGCGTCAGGAAGATCGTAGTTCTCGATCGCAGGCATCCTGCCTCCATGGACCTTTACGTCATATGCCTGTCCTATGACCTTACAGTATGTGTCTATCGTTTCCTGCGGGAACCCTTCCCGGGCAAGGGCAATCCTGCTTTGGTCCACCAGAGTCTCTGCTCCGGAAATGACCATTCCGGCAAGACTGATGATGAAATCAGCCTTCTGCTCTGCGGCAATCATCAGCGCGATTGTGCCTCCTTCGCTGTGTCCCAGGACTCCTGCCTTGTCAAATCTTTCCTTCAGAAACATCAGTCCTGCAAGAGCGTCATTCTTGAAATCTTCCGTCGTCCAGTCGTAGCAGCTTGCGGCATTCTCGCCGAAGCCTCGGTCGTCGTAGCGGAGTGTGGCAATACCTGCCCTGGCAAGTGCATCTGCTATGACAGCAAACGGCTTATGCTCGAAGAGCTCCTCATCACGGTTCTGCTGGCCGCTGCCTGTCACCATTACAAGAGCCGGTGTCGTGCGCGAATATCCGTCCGGAAGTGTCAGGGTGCCGTTCAGCACTATGTCCCCGTTGCAGAATGCCACTTCTTCTGTCGCATATGGGAAGGGACCTGTGGGAGTCTGCGGGCGTTTTGGCTTGTCTTCCCCTGGTGTAAGGGTCAGCGGCAGGCTGATGTTCATCTGGCTGAAGGTTCCTGCTATCTGTCTTATGAGCCATGTGCCTTCATAGCTGGCACCGAGTGAAGGAATGCTGATGCTGATGACACCTGCACCTTTCCTTTCCACCTGAATCGGTATGCCTTTCACTCCCTGGTCAGGTGAGTCCATTGTCGGTTTGTCGCCGTCAAGATGGAATACTAATGAAAGTTCAGTGCCCTGTATGTCGAGCTTGCCCGACCACACTCCCGTCTGTGCTGCTGCGAAAGATATGGCGGACAGGAACATTATGGCTGTAATCAGGACTCTCTTGCTCATAAGCAGTATATGTTGTTAAAATGATACGAAGTGGTTGGTGTGGGTGTCGTACCAGAAATCGATGATCAGGCTGTCAGCATCATTCTTCGTGCCCTTGAAATTGCAGTATACGGTCTTTCCGGAATCATTTATATAGAAATATCCGTTACGGTCGGCCTCGATGGTGAATCCTTTGTATTCCGCAGGGAGAATGACTCCGTTCTTGTCCGGGGCTGATGGCGCTTCCGGTGTATCTTCCTCCGGAGTCTCCGATTCTGTTTCCTGGTCTGTCTCCGATCCTGTCTCCTGATCTGTTTCCGGATCTGTTACCGGTGCTTCCGGATAGATCCTGTCCACGAAGTCCATTACCATTTCAGCCCCGGTCAATGTCTTTACAGACCAGAGGGTCGAGTCTATCTGAAGGTCTCCGCTTTCATTGTCATATATATAGGGGAATGCTCCGTTCATGCCTTCAATACAGCAGTATCCCTGCCTGTAGAATGAAATTGCGCTGAACACGCAGCTGTCAAGCTCTGCAACCATTTCTCCGTTGAATCTGTACTGACCTTTGATTCCTTCCCAGTTGCCGACCGGGGAGTCCAAAGGTCCGAGATATGGAGAAGGCTTGCATGAGATTGCTGCAATGCCGAGCAAGAGTATAAATAATATCTTCTTCATCATTTAAGTTTATCCGTTTTTTCTGAATCTTATGCAGCACCAGTTGTCTATGCTGTCGTGTCCTGTATATTCAAGTCCTGTAGATGCGGCCATTCCGATAAGCATAGGCATGTCTTCAACATAGAATCCGCTGATGTAGAGCTGGCCGTCTCTGCGAAGGCACTGCGTGTATGTCGGTATGTCCTGCAGGAGGATGTTTCTGTTGATGTTCGCGAGGATAAGGTCGTAGGTGCTCCTTTGCAGGAGGGATGCGTCCCCGCAGTATGTCTCTATCTTTTTGCCAACGCGGTTGAGCTTGGCGTTATCATATGCGGAGATTGCAGCTACTGCATCGATGTCTATGCCATATACCTGTGCAGCCTTCATCTTTGCTGCAAGAATAGCCAGCACGGCTGTACCGCAGCCCATGTCAAGCACGACCTTGTCTCTTACTGCATCTTCGTTCTGAAGAAGCGCGCGGCACATCATGTAGGTTGTCTGATGATGACCCGTTCCGAAAGCCATCTTCGGGTCTATCGTGATGTTGTATCTTGTTCTTTTCAGTCCTTCGTGGAAAGATGCCTTGATCGTACACTTGCCGTCCACCACGATCGGTGTGAACTGGCTTTCCCAAACTGCGTTCCAGTTGACTGCAGGCATCAGGTTTGCGCTGAATTCTGTTTCGAATCCAAGTCCTTCAAGTCCTCCGAGGACAACCTTGAGAGCCTGTGCGTCATAAAGTTCCTTCTGGATGTAACATTTGAGGACAGGGTCCTCCATTGTGAAGGATTCGAACGGGAGTTCGCTGATCTCTGCGGTTACTATTTCTGCATTCTCTTCGCTGAACGGTGCTATCCTGACCGCAACTTCAATGTATTCCTGGCTGTTCATATCTTGATGTGTCTTTTTGAGTTTCTGGTTCTTCAGCTTCGTCAAGCTTCTGGAGCTCTTCCTCTGAAAGTTCTTCCAGATGCTGGTCTGCTGCGTTTACATATCCTATTTTTGTCTTGTGGTCTGTTATGACCTCCTGTCTTTCGTTTTCCCTGATTGCCATATCCACACCTTTTTCGAATATGTCCCTTATGGATTCGGCAAGGTTTATCCTGGTCTGGTCGATTTCGGCCGCAAAGACCGGGATAGAGGTGTTTCTGTACTTCGGCTTTCCTATCTTGAACTTCATGTGGCCAAAGTCCGGGCCGTAGATGTCTACACCTACCTTGAACACGATAGGGGAGCGGATGATCGATGCATGGTATCTGTATGACATGTCCATGTACTGCAGGCCGCTTAATGCCAATGTGTATCTGTCAAGCTCCAGAATGAAAGGGAATATCTCCAGGACATTGTCTTTCATCAGTCCCTCCACAGTCATCCTGTCTATTGCAGCTTCCTTGCTGTTCTTGAACTTGAGCTTCCGGGCCAGACTGCTGAACACCTCGCTGTCACTCATTGTCAGGTCCTCTCCGCTTATCCTGATGACACCGTTTATGCTCGGGGTGATGATGTTCATGTTTGTGTCAAGACTGGCCGTAGCTGCCATTTCGCAGTCGATCAGTCCCTTGAATGACTTGAGGAGAGGCATTACGGTGTCGATTGCCGGCATCATTCCGATTACTTTTTCGGAAGTGATGTCTGTAAGACTTAAGTTGAATCCTGTCCTGATGTCCTTCTTGGTCCTTGTCGCATAAAATGCGTCAAAAGCAGCCTGGCCCATGTTGGTCCTGGCTTTAGCTTCGAGAATCTGGAGACAGCGCTCCTTCATTGTCATTTCTGCCCGGAAGTCTTCCACAGTCAGATCCGTGAAGGATATGTTGCGTGCATTCAGGTGAAGCGCAGCCTCGATGTCTGATGGTACTACTATCAGAGAGGTTGCCTCGTCTCTTTCAAGAGTGTCTGCTACGACTATCTTCAGGAACTCTGAATCGCTTGCCCCGGCCATCCTGTCCATGTCCGCTTCCGGATTGAATGATGCTCCTGCGTTGTATGCGGCCAGCAGCTCTCCTGCATCCATCTTTTCTGTAGATAGATTCATGTCGAGCTTGTACCTGCCTCGTCCCAGAAGTGCTCTGCGAAGTCCGGTCAAGGCTCCGGATGCCGCTATTTCGGATTCCCCGGAGATGATCTTGAAGTCGTTTATCTTTATTTCATCATTGCTGAAGCTGATGCTCATGCCTTTGAGGATGTTCCTTAAAGGCAGATAAGGGGTCATGACGATACCGGTGCGCACATCTATCCCGCCGCTGATATCCCATCTGCGGAAGTAGCTGGCAAGCATTCCGTCGAGGGAGAAGTTGAGGTCGGCGGCCTTGAAGTCTTCCTCTGTCATCCAGTCTTCGACGGCTTTCTGTCCTCTTTCCCTCCTCATCCGGTGCATGAGCGAATCCTTCGGGGTGTCAGGGTAGATCCTTGAAAGGGAATCGATCATTGCCTTGAACCTCTGTCTGCGTTCGAAGGTGTTCATGGCTGCACGCACCTTCAAGCCTGCATCAGTGAGGATGAGTCGGTTGGCCGCGTCTCTCACATATATTCTCTTGTTGGTGCTTGACAGGCTTAATACAGGGATCTCCTTGTGGTCTTTCTTCGGCACCATCTGGAAACTGTTGCCTGTCTGGTCGAGTGTCACCGACATTCCCGATGCATCCTTCACCTCGAGCTCCACTGCGTTCAGACGTCCTCCCAATGGGTATACCCTGGTGGTGTCCGAGAATGCATCAGCGGAATTCTTTGCAGAGATGCTTATCTCCTTGCCTTTCAGTGATATGGCCTCTTTGTAGCTGATGCCGGCATCTGAAATGCTGCCGGTGATTCCCAGCAGCCTGAAACTTTCATTCTTGCGGATCTTTGAAGTCACTGTCTCCGGAGACGCATTGATCTCGAGACCTTTTATTTCAATGTCTATGGTGTCCTTCGGTGACTTTACGATAAGGTTCCTGCTCGTGAGATGTCCGTTTATGTCTGCCTCGGCGAAATTATATATGTTTATCTGTGATTTTCTGATGGTGCCGGACAGGGCTGCCGACATGTTTCCTTCTGCAGTGAGGCCGTAGTCTTTCGGGATGATTGCGGACAATGAGTCTGCTGACATGTCCAGTCTGCCCTCTATGCTGATTGCCGGGTCATCTCCTGTGAGGTCGGCAAGTCCGCCTTTGGCGTGAAGATGCAGGCCGTAGGTGTCAAGCTTGATTGTTTCAATGCCGATGTCAGCTTTGCCGCTTGTGTCTGTCTTCATCCCTGCATCAAGGGTGAATCTGATATCATGCTCAAAATCCTTATGTCTGACGGAAGATTCAGGAATATTGAGATTCACCTCCATTACAGGCATCCTGCCGCCTCCGATATGCCCCTCGCAGTTTCCTTTGATATTTATGAGGGCATCTGTGCGGATATCTTTTGTTTCAGGTATTATGCGGCTGACAAAGTCGCTGATCAGGTCATCTGCCTTGCATCCTTCGACTCCGAATCTGCCTTTTATCAATGTCTGTCCGTCTTTCCTGCAGATGTCTGCATCGAAGTCCACAGGAATGGACGCGACCTCTGCCTTGAACCCGTGGAATGATGCTGTCAGCATGCTGTCCCTGCCGAAGGCTGCCGTTCCCTCTATGCTGACAGGTATGTTTGTCCTGCCAAAGGCAGAGGTGGCCAGCATGGCGTTCGCCCGGGCCTCTATGTCGAGATGTTTCCCGTGCTCGTGGATATAGAGCCTGTCAAGCTTCATTCCCAATGTGTCGGATGCGATCCTTCCGGCTACAAGCAGGCTGTCAAGTGTCAGTCCGACCTTGATCCTGCTCGTGCGTCGTGAATCAAGTCTTCCGCGGAAGATCATCTTCTTCATGTCCGCTATGGCGAAAAGGGTGTCCCTGCTGTCGGTGTAGACTATGTGAGGATGGTTCAGAAGCATTATCCTGCCTATGGAGATGTGAGGCAGAGCCTTGACTGTGGTGTCCTTCTCTGACGGGGAGGTGCGGATTATGTTCCAGTTGGCGTTCTCTTCGTCGTATGAATGCGCAAAGATACGCGGCTTTGCCAGCATTACATGCGGTATGCGCACTTTTCCGGTCAGCAGTGCGGCGACATTTATGCTTACGGAAAGCCTGTCGAATGATGCAAGGGTGTCGGAGACTTCTCCTGTGCCATGGGTAAGCAGCATGCCTTGTGCTCCCTTCTGCTCGAGAGAGTCGAACCTTTCTGCCGGATATGTCACAGAGCAGTCTTCCATAAGCAGTCCGATATTCGGAAAATGCCTGAACATGGATATGCGGACCTTGCCGAATGATACTTCTCCGTCTATATATTCTGCTGCAGTCCGGTTGATTGCAGGGGTCAGGACGGATGGTGAAAGAGCAATCTGGAGTACAATGAGCAATGCCAGCCATATCCCTGCTGCCATCAGGAATATTCTGACGGATCTTTTGCCGATATTTACCTTCTTTTCCTCCATTGTTCCGGACATATTGCGTAACTTACAAAGATATGAAAAATAATTCATCATTTATTCACAACGAGGTGTTAATATCTGTAAAACATTTTTGTTGCAATGTAACGGTGATGTTATTAATTTTGTGCCGGTAAAATGAAAATTCAGGATGGATACACCTTTTGTATATAATGATTATGTTACCGGCAGGTATTTCATCGGCCGTACGATGGAATGTACCATCATGGGCAACCTGCTGAAGGCGGGGGAGCATGTTTCTGTATATGAGCCCCCGAAGACGGGAAAGATGTCAGTGATCAGGCAGACCTTGTACAATCTCCGCAACGGAGGAGTGCAGTTCATGGTCTCCTTTGTAGACATGATGAACGTGAGGACATTGGAAGAGTTCCTCATCAAGTATGGAACGGCTGTGATGAAGTCCGCGGCATCGACTCCGGAGGAGTATTCGGAAATTGTACGTAAGTATCTCGGCGGCACTCACTTTGTCTTTGATGTGGTCAGGTATACCACGTGCGGGGAAGTGGTGTCATTGAACTGGAATCCGGATGAAGCCGATGTCGACAGCATGCTTATGCTGCCCCAGAGGATCGCGCAGGACAGGCAGCTGCCTTTCATTGTCGTGTTCAAGGAGTTCCAGAATCTCATGAATGCGGCGGAATATGAAATGGTATTCAAGGTGATGGAACTGCAGATGCGCGCCCGTGACAGGTCAAACCTCTGCAATGCGGCATACGTCATGAGCGGAAGCATGGTGAACGCGATGAAATATATATTCGAGGAAAAACGCTGGTTCTACCGTCAGGTGAATCATGTGGCTCTCCAGCCTGTCGATACCAAGGAGATAATCGAGCATGTCGTGAAAGGATTCCTCAACGGCATGGGCAAGTCGTTCGACAGGAATCTGGCAATGGGCGCATGTGAGCTTTTCAAGTCGAACCTGTGGTATATGAATCATCTTGCTGCCATATGTGACTCTCTCTCAAAGGGATTCGTTACGGAAAGCATGATGACGGATGCCTTGAATTCGATGATTTCCGTACATGAACCGCGATTTACATCCATAGTCAACGACCTGACTGACCATCAGCTGAGCCTCCTCAAGGCAGTGCTTGACGGTGTAGTCAAGTTCAGCGCTTCGGATGTGATAGAGAAATACAAGCTTAACTCTTCAGCAAATGTGCGTAGGGTCAAGGATGCCCTCAAGAAGAAGGAGGTCCTGACTTTCAATGAAAAGGATGAGCCGGTAATTCTCGATCCGTTGTTTGAATATTGGATAAGCAACATATATTTTGCATGATGAAGAAGACGAAGATCACGGTTCTTACAGGCGCAGGCGTGAGCGCCGAGAGCGGAATAAGCACATTCAGAGACAGTGACGGTCTCTGGGAAAACCATAATGTCGAGGATGTGGCTTCAATAGAGGGATGGTACAGGAATCCTTCTCTTGTCCTTGATTTCTATAATGCCAGACGAGCCCAGCTCTTTACGGTAAAGCCTAATGCGGCCCATCTTGCTATAGCGTCGCTCGAGCAGGAATATGATGTGACTGTGGTGACACAGAATGTGGACAACCTGCATGAGAGGGCAGGAAGTACCAGGGTCATCCATCTTCATGGAGAGCTTACGAAGGTGCGTCCTGAGAACTGCTGCAACGACAGGGACGGATATTCCGAAGCGACAGTCTTTGATATCGGTCCGGATGAGATACATGTCGGCGATATGGCTCCGAACGGCGCGCAGCTCAGGCCGCATATAGTGTGGTTCGGTGAGGCCGTGCCGAAGATTGAGGCTGCGATAGATGCCGTGGAGGCTGCTGACATCCTGCTCATCGTAGGAACTTCGCTTCAGGTCTATCCAGCTGCCGGACTCTACCGCTATGCGAAAATGTCTTCACCTATATATATAATTGATCCGAAGGATGTGCCTGTGCGCGACGGTCGTCTCACACACATCAGGGAAGTTGCCACCAAGGGCATGGAGACATTCAAAAAACTCATAAATTCAAAGGGTTAGGCTTGGAATTTAAATTTTTATGCCTATCTTTGCAGCCCTATAATGAAAAGGAGGTGATTTAGATATGATTATAGTTCCAGTAAAGGATGGTGAGAGCATCGAGAAGGCTCTTAAGAAGTTCAAGAGAAAGTTCGAGAAGACAGGTGCAATCCGTGAGCTTCGCGCAAGAAAGAACTTCGTTAAGCCGTCAGTGAAGAAGAGAATACAGATGCAGAAGGCTATCTATGTTCAGCAGCTTCAGCTCCAGGACGAG
>JAFYLU010000097.1 GCA_017550025.1 Bacteroidales bacterium
ATACATCTGGAAGAGGTTACCGTATCTTGCAGCGATTACATCCTTTCCAAGGCGCTCGATAGCTGTCTTGAAATCAAGGAATACAGCAAGACCTGTGTTGTTTACACCATAACCTGCATCGCAACGCTCCTTTGCTGCACGAGATGCAACGTCACGTGGAACGAGGTTACCGAATGCAGGGTAACGACGCTCGAGATAGTAGTCGCGATCCTCTTCAGCAATGTCAGAAGCCTTCTTTGTACCTGCGCGGAGAGCCTTTACGTCTTCCATCTTCTTCGGTACCCAGATACGTCCGTCATTACGGAGTGACTCTGACATGAGGGTAAGCTTTGACTGCTGGTCGCCATGCACAGGAATACATGTAGGATGGATCTGCGCGAAGCAAGGGTTTGCGAAGAATGCGCCCTTCTTGTAGCACTGCCATGCTGCTGAACCGTTTGAGTTCATTGCATTGGTAGAGAGGAAGTAAGCATTACCGTAACCACCTGTTGCGATTACCACTGCGTGAGCTCCGAATCTCTCGATCTTGCCTGTCACGAGGTTTCTTGCGATGATACCCTTTGCCTCACCGTTGATGAGAACTACGTCGAGCATCTCATAGCGTGGGTAGCTCTTTACTGTACCGGCTGCGATCTGACGGTTAAGGGCAGCATATGCACCGAGAAGGAGCTGCTGTCCGGTTTGACCGCGGGCATAGAAGGTACGGCTAACCTGCGCACCTCCGAAAGAGCGGTTGGCGAGAAGTCCGCCATATTCCCTTGCAAAAGGAACACCCTGTGCAACGCACTGGTCAATGATAAGGTTGCTGACCTCGGCAAGACGATATACGTTTGCCTCACGTGCACGATAGTCTCCTCCCTTGATTGTGTCATAGAAGAGACGATAGACAGAGTCGTTGTCATTCTGATAGTTCTTCGCAGCATTGATACCACCCTGTGCCGCGATAGAGTGAGCACGACGAGGTGAATCGCTGATGCAGAACACCTTTACATTGTAGCCAAGTTCACCGAGTGAAGCAGCTGCAGATGCTCCGCCGAGACCTGTTCCAACAACAATGACTTCGAGTTTTCTTTTGTTGCCAGGGCTGACAACACGGATCTGAGATTTGTGCTTTGTCCATTTCTCGGCCAAAGGACCCTCAGGAATCTTAGAAATAAGTTTTTCGGCCATTTTATAGTGTGTTAGTGAAATTTCGGCACAAGTTTAATTAAAATCGGCCGATTTAGCAATTAAATCGGCCGATTACCCATCATTAATGAGGGGGATATTTAAAATAATGTAGGATCATCCATATTTATATTGCCCTTTTCAAGGCCGAGATGCCTGTAGGCAAGCTCCGTTGCCTCTCTTCCGCGAGGAGTGCGCATGATGAATCCCTCCTTGATAAGGAAAGGCTCGTATACCTCTTCAAGCGTGCCCTGGTCCTCCCCTACCGCCGTAGCGATAGTATTTGCTCCGACAGGACCTCCCTTGAACTTCGTTATGATGGTCTTGAGGATCTTGTTGTCTATAGCGTCCAGTCCCCTCTTGTCAATATTGAGAGCGTCGAGCGCGTATCTGGCGATTTCAAGGTCTATGCTGCCGTTTCCCATGACCTGGGCAAAGTCACGTACCCTTCGCAGCAGAGAGTTCGCAATACGGGGCGTTCCGCGGCTTCTGAGGGCTATTTCATAGGCTGCATCCTGCTCGATCTTTACCTTTAATATATTGGCGCTCCTTTTCACGATGCTGACCAGAGTCATGGTGTCATAATATTCCATGGCGCAGGTGATGCCGAAACGGGCACGCAGAGGCGACGTGAGAAGTCCGCTTCTGGTGGTCGCTCCAACAAGGGTGAACGGATTCAGGGAAATGCGTACGGAACGGGCTCCCGGCCCCTTGTCTATCATTATGTCTATGACAAAATCCTCCATGGCGGAATAGAGATATTCCTCCACCACCGGAGAAAGCCTGTGAATCTCGTCTATGAAAAGTACGTCTCCCTCCTCGAGAGAGGTAAGCAGACCGGCAAGATCACCCGGCTTGTCAAGTATCGGGCCGGAAGTCACTTTCATATTGACTCCCAGCTCGTTGGCGATGATATGTGCAAGTGTCGTCTTTCCAAGGCCTGGAGGACCGTGGAAAAGTACATGATCGAGAGACTCCCCTCTCATCTTGGCCGCAGCCACGAATATCTTGAGATTGGAAACTATCTTGTCCTGTCCTGTGAAATCATGAAGGTCCTGCGGCCGGATTATTCCGTCGAAATCCTTATCTTTGCCTTCATTGATATTGTGCGGATCGAATTCAACTGCCATGGCAACATCAAAATAATATTTACAAATATATGTAATTTATTTAAGTTTGTTGATGATTATTTGCCTGTTGATATGTTGATAACCGCTCTCACCTATTGTTATACAATTATTTAGCACTGTGGTTACTTGTTGAAAACCATGCTGTGAAGTTCTTGGGAAAATGTTGATGAAAAATTTTGAGTTGAGCATGACGTGCCGTAATATACGGAAAAACATCATATGCCAATTTAGTTTTCATTCGTTTTGAACAGGGTTTTTAACCGGTTATCAACAGTTTTTGGAGTATAAATGTTGATAAGTACCAGATCCGTAAACAAGCTTGCGGAAACATACCGTTCTTCTGCGGAAATATTCTGCAGCGGACTCTTTCTTTCGGCGCGATGGTTTGTCGTGTCGCAGCTCGATCATGACGGGATGCAGCTGATTGTTCTGCCTGACAAGGAGTCGGCGGAATACTGTGCTGCAGATCTGTACAATCTGATAGAGGGAGACAAGGTCTTCTTCCTTCCGGATTCGGGAAAGAATCTTGAAAAAAGCAATTATAAGTCGACTCTGGGCGTTCAGAGGACTTCTGCGGTGGGCAAGATCCTTGAATACAAGGAGGGACAGCTTTTCATCGTAACCTATCCTTCAGCTCTCGAGGAGTGCATCCCGGATACAGGAAGGATCAGGGAGTCTCTGCTCAAGCTTGATGTCGGGGACGAGATAAGTCATGAAGAAATAGTGGAAAGGCTTTCAGGCAGTGGGTTTGCCAGGGTGGATTTTGTATCCGAGCCCGGTCAGTTTGCTGTAAGAGGTGCCCTTGTGGACATATTCTCATATTCATGCAATTATCCTTACCGAGTTTCCTTTTTCGGTGACGAGATTGAAGCCATAACCGTCTTTGACTGCAACTCCCAGCTTTCGAAGGAAAAGGTTCATTCCGCTGAAATATATCCAGACATAGTAGCTTCGGAGAATGACGGGGCGATGATCCAGATTGCGGATGTGCTTCCGGAGGATACTCTGGTCTGGCTGGATTCTTCCGACATGTACAAAGGAAAATCATTCTTCCCTCATCTTGAGAGGTTTACGAGGATTTATATGGAGCTTCCGCTTTCGCGTCAGAACGAGGATTCCGTGAAATTCAGCATTACTCCGCAGCCTGTGTTCAACAAGAATTTCGAACTGCTTACTGAAGACATAAGGAAAAGGCTTGAGGAAGGGTACAGGGTAAGGATCTACGGAGAGAAGCAGTCGCAGCTTGACAGACTTCAGTCGATTCTTTCCCAGAACGGAGGACTCATGCCGGAATTTGTGGCAAAGAAGAACATCCATAACGGATTCATCGACCGTGAAAACAAGGTCTGCTGCTACAGTGACCATGAGATTTTCGACCGTTTCCACCGCGTCAGCATCAGAAGGACGGTGGAAAAGAGCGAGCAGCTTACAATAAACGACCTTACTTCGTTTGCCATAGGTGATTATATCGTCCACATAGACTACGGAGTGGGAGTCTTCGGAGGACTCGTGCGCATGAAGGATGACAAGGGCCGCATGCACGAAGTTGTGAAACTCATGTACCGCGACAATGATGTCGTGTTTGTTTCCGTGCATGCTCTTCATAAGATATCTCGTTATAAATCAAAGGATTCCGAGCCTCCGAAGATACATAAGCTGGGATCGAAGGTGTGGCAGAATCTGAAGGCAAGCACCAAGTCGAAGGTAAAGGACATCGCGAAGGATCTTATCCAGCTTTATGCAAAGCGCAAGAGTGCCAGGGGATTTGCCTTTTCTGCCGATACATTCATGCAGCAGGAACTTGAATCATCTTTCATGTATGAGGATACTCCGGATCAGGAAAAGGCGGTTCAGGCGGTCAAGAGAGATATGGAAGACGACTGCCCTATGGACAGACTTGTCTGCGGTGATGTGGGATTCGGAAAGACAGAGGTGGCCATAAGGGCCGCTTTCAAGGCGGTGGCAGACAGCAAGCAGGTTGTGGTGCTTGTCCCGACTACCATCCTTGCGCTCCAGCATTACAATACTTTCAGGAACCGTCTCAAGGATTTCCCGTGCAATATAGATTATGTCAGCAGATTGAGGACAGCAAAGGAGATTTCCGATATTCAGAAAAGACTGAAGGAAGGAAGACTTGACATTGTTATCGGTACCCATAAGCTTATTGGAAAGGGATTTGAATTCAAGGATCTGGGACTTCTTGTCATCGATGAGGAGCAGAAGTTCGGAGTCGGAGCCAAGGAGAAGCTCCGTCAGCTCAAGGCTTCGGTGGATACCCTTACCCTTACCGCGACTCCTATTCCGAGAACGCTTCAGTTTTCTCTGCTCGGTGCACGTGACCTTTCGATAATAAACACTCCTCCGCCTAACAGGATTCCTGTACAGACGGAAATAATGCTCTTCGATCATGACGAGATAAGGAAGATCATTGATTACGAGCTGCACAGGGGAGGACAGATATTCTTCATCCATAACAGGGTGGAGGAGCTGCAGTCCATACATGATATCCTGCACAGGCTTGTGCCGGACATGAAGATATGTGTGGCTCATGGACAGATGGAAGCCAAGGCTCTTGAGAACAAGATTCTCGACTTCATGGCCGGAGACTATGACATGCTCCTCTGTACCACGATCATTGAGAACGGACTTGATGTGTCGAATGCCAATACGATAATAATCAATCAGGCCCAGAATATAGGCTTGAGTGACCTTCACCAGCTGCGCGGAAGAGTCGGAAGGTCCAACAGAAGGGCATTCTGTTATCTCATAGTACCTCCGCTCCTTTCCATAACTGAAGACGCCCGCAGAAGGCTCAAGGCTATTGAATCGTTTTCTGATCTCGGAAGCGGATTCAACATCGCAATGCAGGATCTTGATATCCGAGGTGCAGGAAACCTTCTTGGAGCGGAACAGAGCGGATTCATCACCGATATGGGATTCGAGACATATCAGAAAATCCTTGCCGAGGCAATGGAGGAACTCGGAATGGAGACCGGAATTTCCTCGAAGGGGGCTTCCGAAAACTATGTTTCCGACTGTACGATCGAGACTGACCAGCTTGCACTTATTCCTGACAGCTATATAGATATGACAGCTGAAAAGATAAGGGTGTACAAGGAATTGGATTCCACCACTTCAGACAAGGAACTCGACAATATGAAGAAGAGGCTGGAAGACCGTTTCGGACCTATGCCGGACGAACTTTCAAGACTCTTTGATATAGTGAGGATCAGACAGTTGGGAGAAAAGATAGGATTTGAAAAGATAATAATAAAGAATGGTGTGCTTATAGCCTTCTTCATATCCAATCCTCTTTCACAGTACTACAGGTCCGACAGGTTCTCGAAGGTTCTTGAGAGCGTCACTCTCAATCCGAACATATTCGAGCTGAAACAGAATGACAACAGGTTGAGGATACTTTCAAGGAACATCGATACAATATCAAAGGCATATTCGGTTTTGAAGAAATTGTAGACTTTTGTAGCTTTGTAGCTTTCAAACATATTTATAGTGGCTAATCTTATAATCGACATAGGAAATACGGCTCTCAAGGCAGCCTGGGCTGACGGCATGACTCTCGGAAAGACATTCAGATATCAGGGAGAGCGCAAACTGGACTTTATCTTCAGGATGATCAGAAAGTCGAGGCCTGAAAAGATCATATTGAGCAGCGTGAAGACCTTCTCATATAATGCGGTGCAGAAGCTCCGGACTGAATGCGATACCCTTATAGTCGCTGATGAGATACTGATGGAAAAATACGGCATACCTTCGTATCTTACCACGGACAGAGCTGCATCCGTTGTCATATCAAGGTATCTTTTCAAGGGAAGGAAATGTTCCATATTTGATTTTGGTACAAGCCTGACTGTGGATTTTCTTGATGAGGAAGGAAATCATGTGGGAGGAAATGTATCTCCCGGATGCCGTACCAGATTCAAGGCACTCCACAGGTATTCGAAGCCTTTTCCGCTTCTTGATGCTCCCGGATCAATACAGGATGCAGGCACGGATATTGCAAGTTCACTCACTTCCGGGGTTATCACAGGCATGATGTTTGAAATAGATGGATATATATCCCGTTATCCTGAAAATATCAATGTTTTTACGGGTGGTGATGCAATTTATTTTGCAAAACGGATGAAAAACTCCATCTTTGTCGTTTGTAACCTTGTTTTGATGGGGTTGGCTTTAATAGCTGTTGAATATGATAAGAAAGATTGAAAAAGTAATTATACTGGCAGTGTTTCTCGTCATAAGTATCTGCGTGTCTGCGCAGGATGGTACTTATGGCGCCTATTCTCCGTATTCCATATTCGGAATCGGAGACATATCCAAGGAGGGAACTGCTTATAATAAGAGCATGGGAGGAACAGGTATTGCCGGCAGGAACAAGAGATTCATAAACTATCTCAACCCTGCTGCACTAACTGCAAGAGACTCGCTTTCGTTCATGGCTGATTTCGGACTTGTGCAGAATAATACATTATTCCGTCAGAATGACCTGAAGTCTGGACATAATACCTTTAATATCTACGATTTCATATTGTCTTTCCCTATCTACAGGTCTTCTGCATTCATGGTGGGAATCACTCCGTACAGTGATGTCGGATATGACTTCTCTTCAGTAGAGACTGATCCTGAAATCATAGGTGATACAGGCAATATTGAATATGATTCTTTCGGTACAGGAAGCGTATATCAGGCTTTTGTCGGTGCCGGAGTCACTTTCTGGAAGAAACTTTCCCTTGGAGCCGAGATGATTTATTATTTCGGTAATCTGGACAAGGTTACCAATATGGATTATGCGAATTCTTCATACAGGTCGCTCAACAGCGGTAGCGAGCTTACAGTGAGAGGCCTTACGGGAAAATTCGGTCTCCAGTATGAGCAGAAGCTTGGAGGGGATGTTTCCATGGTTGTCGGAGCCACATACAAGCTCGGCAGCAACATGAAGGGCTATGCCACAAATTACAGATATGCTACACAGTCCAGTGTGGTTGACACGCTTAAGCATAATGTAGATACTCTTTCTGCTTCCGGATTGAAGTTCGGCGATGAGATCGGAATCGGAATTTCCGTAAGGGGAGGAGACAAATGGAATGCGGAGTTCAACTATGTGAGGTCGGACTGGAGAAATTCAGGACTGGACAAGGCGGCAGGATTTGCAGTCAGCGGAAAGTCGGTGTTCTCTACTACAGTATCCCAGTCTTTCAGAGCGGGATTCGAGTATGTGCCTAACAGGAACGACATCCGATATTATATGAGGAGATGTACCTACAGGGTGGGAGCCTACTATGACAGGGCTTATTACAAGCTTGACGGAAATAATGTGAATTCGGTGGGTGTTACATTCGGACTTACCTTGCCGATATACAGGTATTACAATGGAATAACCCTTGGTGTGGATATAGGACAGAGAGCGAGCAGAAGAAACGACATGATCCGTGAGAGATATGCCATGTTCGTGATAGGCTTCAATATTCATGACATATGGTTCCAGAAGGTACAGTATCATTAAAAGACAATAATTTAAATCACAAAATAGCGCTATGAAAAGAATTGTACTGTTGATTTCAGTTGCAGCAATGGCATTATTTGCCAGCAGCACAGTTTCTGCTCAGGGTAAGTTCGGCCCTGACAGTGCGGAGTGTATCAAGTATCTGTCTTATTATACTGAGTATTATAAGCAGAAGAACTATGATTCAGCTCTTCCTAACTGGAGAAAGGCTTACAGCCTCTGCCCTCCTACAGCAAGATATTCAATGCTTTCAGACGGAACGACACTTATCCGTAACCTCATTACAAAGAATGCAAAGAATGCAGTGTACAGAGCAAAGCTTGTTGACTCTCTCATGACAATCTATGATCAGAGAGTTCAGTACTGGCCAAAGTATAAGGTCAGCTCTCTCAATAACAAGGCTCTCGACATGTATAACTATATGAAGAATGATCCTGAGAAGCTTTTCGCAGGTCTTAACGATGTTGTTGCGCAGACAAAGGAGAATACAAGAGCAAACATCTTCCTTTTCCAGCTTAATACAGCCATCGACCTCTTCCATGAGGGTACTGTGGATGCGGAAAGAGTGATCGGAATCTATGAGGATGCTATCAAGTATCTCGGAATGATGAATCCGAAGAATGACACAGAGAAGAGAAGCATCGACAAGACAATCGAGGATGTGGAGAGTCTTTTCATCACAAGTCATGTTGCAAGCTGTGATAATCTTGTAGCTCTCTTTGGACCAAGATATGAGGCTGATTCTCAAAACCTTGATCTTGCAAAGACTGTTGTAAGAATGATGAGCATCACTGAAGGATGTACAGATAACGACCTTTTCCTCAATGCTGTGACAACAGTTTACAATCTTGAGCCATCACACACTTCTGCTTACTATCTCTATAAGCTTTATGCTGGAAGAGGTGATGTAGACAACGCGGTTAAGTATATGGAAGAGGCTGTTGCAGCAGAAGAGTCTGATGCAGTCACTGACGGAGGTTACTATTATGAGCTTGCGGCATTCTGCTTCAAGAGCGGCAAGAGCGCGCAGGCATATTCTGCAGCGCAGAAGGCTCTCGAGCTTGATCCTTCTATCGCAGGTAAGGCATATATGCTCATGGGTACTATCTGGGGCAGCATCGTATGTCCTGGTAACGACATCGAGCAGAGAGCCAAGTATTGGGTGGCTGTTGACTTCATGAACAAGGCCAAGGCTGCTGACGAGGCACTTGCAGAAGATGCAAACGGTCTTATCAGACAGTATTCGGCATACTATCCGCAGACAGCCGAGGCATTCATGTATGACTTTACAAATGGTCAGTCATATACAGTTTCATGCGGCGGAATGAGAGCTACAACAACTGTAAGGACACAGAACTAAATGATATTGAAGAATATCATAAATATAATGAAGATGACGGCAACCGCAACTGCGGTTGCTTTCATCGTTTATTCTTGTAAAGGAAAGTTGGGTGAAGCCGAATCCCTTGACCTTAAGGAAACTCCTGTGCAGATAGTAGATGATATGTTCATCATTCAGACAGAAAACGGCATCGTCAAGATGAGGGCTGAAGCTCCGCGCATGGAGAAGTATGAAAGGGACAGTCTTGATTATGAGCTCTTTCCTGAAGGATTCTTTGTATTTGGATTTGACGAGAGCGGAAAGCTTGAGACAGAGATTGTGGCTGATAATGCCAGGCATCTCAAATATGAAGACGGAAGAGAAAGCTGGGAGGCCTTCGGTAATGTTGTCGTGAAGAATCTCATCAACCAGGAGGTGATGGAGACGGATACGCTTTATTGGGATCAGAAGAATGAAAGAATCTATACTCACTGTTATGTGAGGATGTATTCGCCTGATGGATTCATGCAGGGATATGGCATGGAGTCGGATCAGAGGGCACGCAGCAGCATTCTGTATAATAACTTCAATAATTACGCTATCATTGTCAAGGACAGCACTCAGGTTTTGATTGATTCTGTCAATTTTATAGGTCCATTTCCAAAAAAATAGCGACAGATTAAGATAAAATTACTATCTTCGCACCCCCAATATTGTAATTTACAGGGTAATAATCTAAAACAATCAATAAAAATGGCAGCACTTGAAACAATTCGTGTCAAGTTCGGTGTAGTGATAACAGTGCTTATTGCAATAGCTCTGTTGTCTTTCATCATTGACCCAACGACACTTCAGTCGGTTTCTTCTTCTATGTCATCAAAGTATGATGTAGGTGAAATCGACGGCAAATCGATCTCTTATGTTGATTATCAGGCAGAGGTTGACAGATTCACTGTTATCAACGAGGTTACTACAGGTTCTTCAGTAAAGAACGAGCAGCAGCAGATTTCTATCAGAAACGCTGCATGGCAGTCTTTCGTTGACAAGTATCTTTTTGAGAAGAATGCAAAGAAGGCGGGACTCTATGTTGGTACTGAAGAGATCAATGACATCATCGCAGGTAACATTGATTCACCTGTATTCCTTCAGAACCCAGCATTCGTTGACGAGAACGGCGTATTCTCTGCTGATGCAGTCCGCGAGTTCCTCGCTTATATGGAGTCAGACCAGACAGGACGTCTCCAGACTTACTGGAACTACCTCATCGAGTCTGCCAGAACACAGGAGTACTATGCGAAGTATCTCTCACTCTTCACACAGAGCGACTTCACAAACACTCTCATGCTTACTGAAGATATCGCAGAGAACAACAATACATTCAATGTAGAGTTCGTGATGGTTCCTTACGGTTTTGCAAAGGACAGCACTGTGACTGTTTCTGACAGCGAGATCAAGGCTTACTATAACGCTCACAAGAAGTTCTACAAGCAGCCTGCAAGCAGGGATATCGAGTATGTAGTATTCGAGGTCAAGCCTTCAGATGCAGATGTTGCAGCTGCAAACCAGGCTCTTATCGATGTTTATGACAACTTCGTGTCAGCTGAAAACATGAAGAGCTTCCTTCTTGCTAATTCTGACAGACAGTATGACAACCGCTGGTACAAGGCTGGTGAGCTCAACACTGTTGCAAAGGTTGTAAACGACTATGTATTCGGCGAAGGCGCTTCTGTTTCTGAAGTTCTTTCAGAGAACAATAAGTTCTACGCAGTACGCGTAATGGAGACAGCTATGGTTCCTGAGCAGGTATTTGTGAAGTATGTTCCTGCAGCATCAGAGAATGTTGACAGCCTTCTTAATGTGACAGAGCCTCAGTGGCTTTCACAGGTCGCAGGTTTTGAGGATATCATGACTGCGAAGAAGGGTGAGAAGGTGACTGTAAACGGTCTCGTATTCCAGGTTGTAGATACAAAGGATCCTGTAGAGAAGAAGAGAGTGGCTGTGCTCGAGAAGGGTGCTGTTGCAGGCAAGGAGACTGTAAACGGATTCTATGCACAGGCTAATACTTTCGCAACAAAGACTGCAGGCAAGTATGAGAACTTCAAGAAGGCAGTTGAAGAGGAAGGTGTTTATGCACATCCGGTAAACAAGATGCTTGAGAGCGCTGACCGTCTCGGTGCTATCGACAATACAAGAGAAGTTACAAGATGGGCGTTCGATGCGAAGGCAGGTGATGCATCAAGCATCATTACAGTTGATAACAACTACTTCATCATCGCAGCGCTTAAGAATGTCAACAAGGAGGGTTATACTCCGGTAGAGCAGGTGGCTTCAACTATCAGCAACCTCCTTTACACAGAGAAGATCGGTGAGAAGAAGTCTGCAGAGATCGCAGAGAAGATCAACGGTCTTACAGACATGCAGGCAATCGCAGAGGCTCTCGGCACTACAGTAAGCACAAAGGATGGTGTAGCTTTCGCTTCAATGAACGCACAGGGTCTTGATCCAAAGTTCATCGGTGCAGCTTCTGTAGCAGAGGAAGGAAAGATTTCAGCTCCTCTCGCAGGAAACATCGGAGTATATGTATACACTGTGACTGGTCGTGATGCAGGTGCATTCTACACAGAGGATGATGCAAAGGCACGTGATGCACAGATGGCTCAGTACTCTAACCAGCTCGTTGTTCCTGTAATGATGGATGATGCAGAGGTTAAGGATAACAGAGCACGCTTCTATTAATAGAGACAATTATTCAGGCCACAGGCAATGAATATTTGATAAAAAAAGAGCAGCTGACAGTTCAGTTGCTCTTTTTTTTATTGTATGTTTGTAACACTATGACAAACTGCTTTATGAAAAGACTGCTCATTATATTGTTCTGTATGTTCGTTGTTTCTTCCTGCATTAAGGATAAGCCGCAGGGAGCTGACCTCAAGGTAGGGGACAGACTGCCTGATTTCGAGGTGGTGATGAATGACGGGACCGTTGTAAGTGATGAGGGGCTTGCAGGTTCTGTCTCTGTCGTGATGTTTTTCCACACATCATGTCCTGATTGCCGTCAGGCTTTGCCTCGTATGCAGCAGATATATGATGAATATGCCCCCAAAGGTGTTGCTTTTGCCCTTATAAGCCGCGAAGATGCGGAACAGGGTGTGGAGGCTTACTGGAATGAACAGGGCCTTAAAATGCCATATTCTGCCCAGAATGACAGGAAGGTATATGAACAGTTCGCATCTTCAAGGATTCCGCGCATATATATAAATGACAGGAACGGAATCATCCGGTATATATTTACCGACGATCCCGTCCCAGCTTATGACGATATTGATTCTTCTCTCAAGAGTCTTATACGTTGAAAAGGAAGTGCATGATGTCTCCGTCCTGGACTACATATTCCTTTCCTTCCACTCCGAGCTTTCCGGCTGCCCTGCAGGCTGCCTCTGATTTGAGTGTGATGAAGTCTTCATACTTTATTACCTCTGCACGGATGAATCCCTTCTCAAAATCAGTGTGAATTACGCTTGCGGCTCTTGGTGCCTTGTCTCCTACATTGATTGTCCATGCGCGGCATTCCTCCACACCTACTGTGAAATATGTACGGAGGTTGAGGAGGGCGTATGCGCTCTGGATGAGTCTTACCACTCCAGACTCCTCAAGACCCATCTCTTCGAGGAACATCTGGCGCTCTTCGTAGCTTTCGAGCTCTGTGATGTCAGATTCTATCTTTGCTGCTATGACGAGGATTTCAGCATCTTCATCCTTTACTGCCTCGCGTACCTTCTCTACATGCTCGTTTCCGTCTTTTGCAGATGCCTCATCTACGTTGCAGACATACATTACAGGCTTGTTTGTAAGGAGATAAAGTTCCTTTGCCATCTGCTCTTCCTCTGCATTTTCCGGCTTTACCGTGCGGCATGACTTTCCCTGGAGGAGAGCATCCCTGTATTTGCAGAGAAGGTCATAGAGCTTCTTTGCATTCTTGTCACCTCCGGTTGTAGCCTGCTTCTGTACCTTTGATATGCGGTTCTCCACAGTCTCAAGGTCCTTGAGCTGGAGCTCTGTGTCAATAATTTCCTTGTCGCGTACAGGATCTACGCATCCGTCTACATGAACGATATTCGGATCCTCGAAGCAGCGGAGTACATGAAGGATGGCATCAGTCTCCCTGATGTTTGCGAGGAACTGGTTTCCAAGTCCTTCTCCCTTGCTTGCTCCCTTTACGAGTCCAGCGATGTCTACGATTTCTACTGTCGCAGGTACGACTCTTTTAGGGTTGCAGAGACTTTCGAGTACTTCAAGTCTCTTGTCCGGTACATTTGTGGAGCCGATGTTAGGCTCGATTGTGCAGAACGGGAAGTTTGCGCTCTGTGCCTTTCCAGAGCTTACGCAGTTGAACAATGTTGATTTTCCTACATTAGGAAGTCCTACGATACCGCATTTAAGTGCCATTTTCTATCTTCTTTAAATTCAGGGCGCAAATTTACGCCAACTTTTTCTTTTTCTTTAATTTATTTCTCTTTTTAAGCCTGAAAATTTCTGTTTTTTAAACTCTTTTCAGCTGTTTTGATGAACCTTTGCGATCATAAAGGTAATTGTATATGAAAAGTTTATTGATAATGGCTGTAATGATGTGTGGTTTTCATAGTGCTTGTGCATCAGATACCTCACTGGTAGCGGTCTTCTGGAATCTTGAGAATTTCTTCGACTTTTATGATGGAGGGGAAGGGGAGTCCGACAGAGAATTTTCTTCTTTCGGCAGCAGGCATTGGACCAGAAAACGTTTCTATGCAAAATGCAATGCGGTTGCAAAAGCAGTGTTCAGGATAGGGGATATATATGGCCGTATGCCTGATTTCATAGGTCTGGCAGAAATAGAGAACAAGGAGGTGCTGAAGAAGTTATTGAGCTCTACTCCATTGAGAAAATTCGGGTACAGGATCATACATAGGGAATCTTCAGACAGGCGTGGTATAGATGTGGCTGCAATATATCGTGAATCATCCATGACTCTGGTGTCTTCGTCATTCAGAACCCCATCACTTGATGCGGTCAAGATGGCTACAAGGGATATTCTTCATGCTCATATGATGGTTGCTGACAACTGCAGAATTGATTTCATTGTCAATCACCATCCTTCGAAATACGGTGGTGAAAAAGGGTCTGAACTTCGTCGCATGGCGGCGATGCATGCCTTGCGGGAAATGTGTGATTCTATCGGAAAGGATAGTGTCGTGGCTATGGGAGATTTTAATGATACTCCTGATTCTGAAGCGTTTGACCTTATGGACGGAGTGTTGGTTAATAAGGGTCGTGAACTTCATGATAGGGGAGAGGGGACTATAAGGTATGAAGGTAAGTGGGAACTGATAGATATGTTTCTTGCAGGAGCCTCTCTTGATAAGAGGACTGTGATGGAAGTATGCCGCATACCCTTCCTGATGGTCTGGGACAAGGGACATCCGGGGATGAAGCCCTTCAGGACTTATTCAGGTCCTGCATATATAGGCGGGGTAAGCGATCATTGTCCTGTGATCCTTGTCTTTAAATGATGCACATCCATTGTTTTATCGGTTGATATTGCTATCTTTGAAAGATTTTCAAATCATCCCGAACATTATCGGGAACTTACATGAATTAATGACATAAAACTGATAATAACAATGAAGACAAGAATTGCTGAAAAATTCCAGACCCTCTTCAATGAGGAGGGTGAATTCTTTGCATCCGCAGGACGCATAAACCTTATCGGAGAACATACTGATTACAATGGAGGATTCGTATTCCCAGGTGCTATCGACAAGGGAATGATTGCTGAAATCAAGCTTAACGGCACTGATAAGGTGCATGCTTTTGCTCTCGACCTTGATGAGTATTGCGAATTCGGACTTAACGAGGAGGATGCTCCGCATCAGAGCTGGGCACGCTATATTTTCGGAGTATGCCGCGAGATCATCAAGAGAGGCGGAAAGATTGCCGGATTCAACACAGTATTTGCAGGTGACGTTCCTCTCGGAGCAGGCATGTCTTCGTCAGCGGCCCTCGAGAGCACATTCGCCTATGCCCTCAATAATCTTTTTGACCTCGGAATCGACAAGTTCGAGCTTGCGCGCATCGGTCAGAGCACAGAGCACAATTACTGCGGCGTGAAGTGCGGAATCATGGACCAGTTCGCTTCTGTATTCGGAAAGGCCGGCAATCTCATGCGACTTGACTGCCGTTCTATGGAATTCGAATACTTCCCGTTCGATCCTGAACAGCATGGCTATAAGCTCGTTCTCCTTAATTCATGTGTGAAGCATGAGCTCGTTGGTTCTCCATACAACGACCGCCGTGCATCTTGCGAGAGAGTTGCCAAGGTTCTTGGTCAGGAGTTCCTCCGTGGAGCCACAATGGATCAGCTTGAGGCAATCAAGGATCAGATTTCAGAGGAAGACTATCTCCGCGCACGCTATGTGATCGGTGAGGAGAAGAGGGTTCTCGATGTCTGTGATGCTCTTGGAAAGGGTGACTATGAGACAGTAGGCGCGCGTATGTATGAGACTCACTGGGGTATGTCGAAGGATTATGAGGTGTCTTGCGAAGAGCTTGACTTCCTTGCTACAGTGGCTCAGGAGTGCGGTGTGACAGGCTCAAGAATCATGGGTGGCGGTTTCGGTGGATGTACCATCAACCTCGTGAAGGCAGAGCTTTATGACTCATTCATCGAGAAGGCAAAGGCTTCATTCGCAGAAAAATACGGACATGAGCCTATCGTTATTCCTGTCGTTATCAGCGACGGAGCACGCAAGCTCGCGTAAATATCTTGCATATAATTTAACCGGTGCTGCAGTTACCTCATGGATTCTGCAGCACCGGTCTTTTTTATAGTGGTCTGTCTATATCAGACTAATTTCGAGTTGAGCCATTCAGCATCAACCTTTGCAAAACCATCTTCCGGGCGGACCTGCGGATTGCGCTCCAGGATGCCGGCACAGTCCTGATATACATTCCATCCTATGTTGACTCCAAGCATCTGTCCGTCAAGGGCGTACATGAATGTGAGGATGCGCGCGTCATCTTCTCCCTCACATTTGTAGAAATGGAATGTGGATGCCATGAATTCATCCTTCTGCTCTGCTCCGATGCTTTTCTGGACCATTTCCAGCTTTGTGACATACTTGCACATTTCCAGAACGACATCATCGAGTCCGTTTTCTGTAATAAGAACCTTTTCCATCAATGTTCCCATGTCGTTCACGCGGCGCAGGGTGTAGCCTCCCATAGCTTTTGTATGCATGGTTATGGCCTTCATCTGTGTCTCTGAAATCTCACCCTGCGGAACAAGCCAGAACATGACCTTGGCTGACGGATCATGGTAGAGGGTTTCATATTTTGCAAGGTTCACCTGTCCGCAGTGAGGACATTCCCACAGGAATAGAGAACCGTCCTTTACCTTGTTCTTGAGTTCTGGATTGTCTGCGATATTGATGCTTCTGTATACGATTATCTTATGCTGCTGTCCGCATTTCGTACATGGTGCGAGTGCTTCGTTTATTATTGACATATGTTTGATTATTAAAATGTTACATTGAAAGTGGGTCCTACGTGGTAATGTTTCATTCTGATGCCTATGCCTTGTGAGACCTGATTGAACGCCGATCCTCCGTTGTATGATGCGGTCACTCCGATAGAGCAAGGCCAGTCGAAAGCGAGAATACTGTGCAGATCAAGGATAAGTGATCCTCCTGCAGACAGAAGACTTCCGTTTCCTGTGAATGTATAGTCCAGATGAGGTACCAGCACAAGTCGCTTTATTGCAAACATTCTACCCCAGATCGATATGTCTCCTATGAAGACAGGGGCTGCATATTCTGCGGTTATGCGTGTCAGGTCATGGTTTCTTATGGAGAGCCAGCTCAATGCCGCTCCGTATGAACTTAATCCTCGAGGCAATATGTTTGTTATGCTCTGTGAGAAATATGCCTTGTGGTTGAGTGATGTCTGGTGAGTTGCTGTCAGCCTGATACCGTGTTCAGGCATTATGCCAGGTATGTATCCGTATGCATAGGCATATCCCATAGGGGAGAGGATGCTGCTGCTTTCAATGTTGTACATAGCTCCCAGTTCCAGACCGATTCCCCATTTCGGATATACCGCGGAGCTGGCTGTAGTGAGCATGGTGTATGCTCTCAATGATCCGGAAATGCTGTGTCTGAAACCGTTGCGGCCTTCATATCTGCCGGCGAATACAGGATTCTGTGAAAGTGCTATTCCTCCGTCGAAAGGACTGTAGTGCTCTTCCATCTCCACCATCGTGACTCCGGAATCGAACATGTCGTTGCTTATTCTGTACGTTATTTTAGGAACAAGTCCCTTGTACCATCCTCCAGAAGAGAATGAAAGCGGTAGGTATACGGACAATCTGCCTTCTATATAAGGTACCCCGAGTTCGGAAGAAGCCACTTCTATGCCGTTTCTTCCATCTGCCTGGTAGACGGTGGTCTTGTACTGTCTTGCAGCCCTGTCGTTGAAATCCACGGAAGCTTCAAATACAGGATAAAGTCCTGAATATGTGAGTTCCGCATGGGCTGAATGTCTCCATTTGGCCGGATTGAACGGATCCTTGTGGGCAGAATATCCGAATTCTCCAACTGCTGTAGCCAGACGGTTCTGGATTATTCCTGATGCACCAAGTGATGCTGCCTGCCATATATAGTCATATGACATGTTCATTATATTGTCTACATTCACATAGACAGGTGTCCATGAATGGACATTGAACATATGTGGCAGCTTGCGGTATCTTTCAGGTTCGGAAATCTCTATGGCTTCTTCATTTACAGGCTCTATTGTCTCTGCTGCCTTTCTTTCCTGGGATGCGAGTCTTTCCGCTATCGGATAGGTATGGCGTGTGGTGAAATCAGCCTTCCTTGATATGAGTGAATCCCTGTGAGTGCGGAAAATCCTCTTTCCGTCAAGTGTCTGGGAGCAATAGTAAAGCCATTCCCCGTCAATGCTGTACTGGAAGTCAGATGCTCCGTATCGTGTGGAGGTCTTCTGTATCAGTGATCTGGATTCGGGTTCCAGATGATACAGTTCGTTGACTCCTGTTCTGTCGCATGTGAACATGAGTTTGTTTCCGTATGATGAAAAATCCTTTATCTTGACGGACTGCGGAGCAAGAATGGTTTTCCATGCTCCTTTCATATTTATGTTATCGTCAAGCTGAAGAAGATATATTCCGTATCCGTTGTCGGAAACAGCTGTAGCATATATGTCGTTTCCAAGCCAGGCTGTTTCTATAAGCTGCAGAGTATCAGGAGCCTCGTATCTCCTGATCTTCCTGCCGTCGACACCGCTTATAACATTGAGTGCGGATCTTCCGTTTACCTCATATTCTGTGACAGCCATATGTGCCTCCGAGGCTGTCGGAGCCGGATTGAAAAGCAGTTCTCTGTTCTTGAGTCCGCCGGTCTTTTCGTTTCCGGTTTCCATGTACATTATCCTTGACCTGCTCTGCAGATTCCATCTTTCATCAGTACTGCCTTCGCTCCAGTATATTCTGTTGAAGTAAGGGGACCATCTGATTCCGCTGGTTTCATATGCAAATCTTTTGATGACCCTGACATTGCCATCATCACCTATCTTGACAAGTGCAGGCGTGTCCGAATGCCCGTTGCGGATTGCGTAGAGACCTCTGTCTGTCATCAGAAGATTTGTGTAATCCGTATAGGTTCTTGTCTCCGCCGACACGGTATCAGCAGGAATGAACGGCATTCTTGCCGCTGCTTCATTGCTCCAGATGGCTTGCATGGTGTCGCATATCTCCGTGAATACTTCGTCGAAATCCTTTCCGGACACCTTTTCTATTGTCTTGCGGAATGATGTGAATTTCAATGGTCTACGTGCGGAAAGATGATAAGCCTGGCTCATGAAGTCAGGACAGTCATACAGGTATCTCAATCCTCCGATGGTGAGATATCCGAGGGAATAGTAATCCGGAGCATTGTATTTCTGGGAAACGAACCTCCATTTGTACCAGTTTCTGAAATCGCCCTGATCGAAGGCTGTCATGTAGTAGTTGAGGAAGTCAGCTGTCCTGCCTCTTCCTGATGATGTCCATGCTGTCTCTGTAATGACTGCATCTCCTTCCATGGTTGATATGCCCGGATACACGAGTGAGGCGAGTATGTTCCACATTTCTCCGAAAAACCAGTTTCCAGGCTTCAGTCTTCCGGTCATACCGAACTGCATCTGGGTAATATGTCTTGACTCGTGCACTGCGAGCATTGTAGACCATGGCATCGGATCCGGATCATATGCGGAAGGAAGGGTAAAGAGGTCCATTCTCTTTGGTGCCCATGCTACCGAGCCGTTTGCGGCATTGTATGCATGTATCACGACAGGCATTTTCTTTCCGTCTCCCTCTCCTGAAATATAGCCGGATGTGAGTGATACCGGCAGTCTGAATCCTTCGATCTTGCGAGCATATATTCTTGCGAGCGAATCAACTCCTTCCGGATATATTACTTTGAAATGATCGGTCTCGACCGAGTACCACTTCAGCTTTCCCGGATCGTCTCCCGTCACATAGAACTGTGCTGACGCGAATGATGGAATCAGTGAGCAGATGACCAGTATGATGTTTTTCAGAAATTTCGTCATATTTTTCTTATAAAGGGAATAAGCGCAACCGCAAATCTAATTATTTTTTATATTTTTGTGATTCAATCACATCATTTAGTGAGAAAATAAAACAACCATATTCAATATGACAACTATTCTTAATGTGCTTTCCGTTCTTGGTGGACTTGCAATGTTCCTCTACGGAATGGCACTTATGAGCGAAGGTCTCCAGAAATCTGCAGGTGACCGCCTCAGGGCATTCATGGCCTCAATGACTTCAAATGCTTTCAAGCGTGTACTTACCGGAACTGTAGTGACAGCCCTTGTGCAGTCTTCATCGGCTACTACCATCATGGTGGTGAGCTTTGTGAATGCAGGACTCCTTACTCTCGGCAATGCCATCGGAGTCATCATGGGAGCCAACATCGGAACCACTCTTACAGCATGGATCACTTCTCTTGGATTCTCTGTCAACATCGCTCTTTTCGCAGTGCCGATGATGGCGTTCGGATTTGTAATGCATTCTTCAAAGAAGGCTTCATTGAAGAATGTGGGTCAGTTCCTCATGGGATTCGCTGTCATGTATGTTGGTCTTACCTTCATGAAGGACTGCTCTAATGCGATACTTGACAACTACCAGTCAGGAATGATGTCGTTCTTCGGAAGCATCAACGGATTCGGTTTCGGTTCTGTTCTCCTCTTCCTCATTGCAGGAGCGGTGCTTACAATTGTCCTTCAGGCTTCCAGCGCGACAATGGCCATCACAATGCTTCTTGCAGCTTCAGGACTTATCGACTTCAAGCTTGCGGTTGCCATGGTGCTTGGAGAGAACATCGGAACGACAATCACAGCAAATATTGCTGCAGCAGTGGCCAATACATCTGCCAAGAGAGCTGCCAGAGCACATACAATCTTCAATATCGTAGGTGTGATCTGGGTTCTGATTGTGCTCAAGCCTATCATAGGACTCATATGTATGATCATGGAATCCCTCGGCTTCTATGATCCTGTGGAGGCGAGCCGTCAGCTTGCCCATATCGCGAACAGCGGAATCAGTGTATCTCCTGAAGATATGGAGATGTACAAGAATTCATTGCTTTACGGTATCGCAATGCTTCATACTCTCTTCAACATCACAAATACATGCGTGCTGATCTGGTTCGTTCCGCTCATCGAGAAGGCTGTGATCTGGCTTGTGAAGGAGCCGAAGGGAGAGACAGAGGTGTTCAGACTCAAGTATATTTCAGGAGGTCCTCTCAGCACTGCAGAACTTTCGATCAACGAGGCGCAGCAGGAACTTATACATTTCGCACAGATATGCCGCAACGGCTTCGGTTACATCCGTCAGGCAGTCAATGAGCAGAATCCTGAAAAGTTCGATGCCCTTAACGACAAGCTCGTGAAGTATGAGGAGATTACCGACAGGATCGAATATGAAATCGCTACATATCTCAATGAGGTGAGCAAGAATGAAATCAGTGAGGAGGCGGCAAGCAAGATCAAGGCGATGTACAAGATCATCAGCGAACTTGAGTCTCTCGGTGATTCTGGCGAGGCGATCGGCCGTATCCTCAAGAGAAAGAATGTTCATCACAAGGAATTCGACAAGCCTATTCTTGACCGTCTCAACAAGATCATGGATCTCGTACAGAAGAGCTATGACGTGATGATTGAGAATATCCAGAATCCGGATCTCAAGGATATTGCAAATGCAGAGAATGCCGAGTACAATATCAACGAGTGCAGAAATCATCTTCGTGAGGAGCATATCGTCAATATCGAGAGCAACAGCTACAACTATCTCACAGGCGTATATTTCATGGATGTGCTTTCTGAACTTGAGAAGATCGGAGACTTCCTTATCAATATCTCACAGGCGACTTTGAGAGCAAATGAGAAATAGTATTGCAATTCTCCTGCTTGCAGTTTTCTTGGCGGCAGGATGCGGACAAGGTAAGAAGGCAGAGCATTTTACAGCTCTGCCTTTTCCCTCTTCGGTTCCACCTGGAATGATGACAGATCCGCAGGACAGGGCTGAATACCTTGCCTCACATTATTGGGATGGAATAACAGATCCGTCAAGGACATTTCCTTCAGACTCCATCCTTATAAGCGGAGTCCGCAGGACTGATGTTGAACAGAAATTCGCAGACTGGACATCTATTCTGGACATGGTGCCTTTGAAGAATGCGGCAAGTGCTGTTTCCAGGCTTTATGACAGGGCTGTTGCATGCGAGACGAAGGATACCTCGTCCAATGTATTCGAGACTTTCACAGACCTTTTTGTCAAGTATTTCTATGATCCTAATTCTCCTATGAGGAATGAGGAACATTATCTTGCTTTCGTGAGCCGTCTGTCCTCATATGAGGGATTGACTTCTGAAATGAGGGATAAATATGCCTATCAGGCTGAAATGTGCTCAAAGAACAGGGTAGGAAAGGTGGCTGCAGACTTCAGATTTGCAGACAGGTACGGAAAGATCCGCACATTGCATGAGGTCGATGCTCCGCTTGTCCTTCTATTCTTCAGCAATCCCGGCTGTGAGGCCTGCATGAACATTATCCAGGTGCTGAAGGGAGATCCTATGATTTCCGGCATGATAGCCGACGGAAGCCTTGCTGTGGTCAATATATACATTGATGAGGATCTTCAGGGATGGAAGGATTATATGCCTGTCTATCCGGAAGAATGGTATAACGGCTTTGATCCTGATCTCGTTATAAGGACAGAAAATCTTTACAGTGTACGTGCCATACCTTCCCTCTATCTTCTTGACAAAGAAAAAAGGGTCATCATGAAAGATGCCCCTGAAGATCGTGTATTCTCATATCTATCGAGATAGATATGCCTTTCTGTATCGGAGAGGTGTCGTTCCTGTAACGATTTTGAACCATCTTGAGAAATTATAGTTCTGCGGTATTCCCACCCTTATGCCGATGTCCTCGATAGATATCTTTTCTTTCGAGGTAAGGAGTATCTTGCTCTCCTCAATCCTCAATGTGTTGAGCCATATCTGGAATGTGGTTCCCAGTTCGTTGTTTATGTATTGGGAGAGATAATTATGGTTTGTGCCCATCTGTGATGCCACTTCCTTGATGTTGAGTCCTTCGTTACAGAAGCCCTTGTCGCTTATCCATTTCTCTACGATAGGCGCCATCTTTTCAGCCAGGTCTTTAGACTTTTCCTTCCTCTCAACTTTAGGTTCAGATTCGAGGTACAGATTCTTCCTTCTGACATTGTCAATCTTCTTGGTTGCAAAACCGATAAGCTTGAAAACAAGATAAATGTATATGCAAGGAACCGTAATATAGTATATAAGCTGCAGTGATTCTATATAGAAGACCATCAATGTTCCGATGAAAAGGATGAAACACAGCAGCAGAGTCACATACATCCATTTCATGTCCGGACCCTCATCATAATAGTTCTCTATTTCGCGAGTACACTTTCTGTATTCTTTTGTGCAGGTGAACAGCATCCATATGCATTTTGCTGCGTATATACAGCCGAAAATGATCATTATCGTCTTCTGTGCAGATGGAAAAATGAGTCCCACAAATCCGCTTATCGCCATAAGGACAAGCGGAACAAATCCGTCTGTGATGAAATTCCTTATGATATATCTCGGGGTTTCTATAAGGAAGAGAAATGATGAATATGTAAGCCAGGAAAAGCAGAGGGTTGTTGTTACCTGCATCCAGAAATCCTCATAATCTCCATGATGCTGGGGGAGCAGCAGTCTGAATACGCAGTAACATGCTATCAATCCGGTTGCACCTCCCAATGTATAGCGGGCTATCTTGTAGTTTTTCAGGCTATCATCCTTTTTCGGCATATTGAGTGTCATCACTGCAAGTGTCAGTATTCCGAAAATCAGAATATATGCAAAATTGACGAGTATATATGAATAGTTTTGTCCCATTATTCAAAATCATTTCGGTCGCAAATTTAAAAAATTCAATTTAAATCAGATTGTGTTTGTATTAAATTTTATACACACGCAGGCCTGAAAAATTGTGTGTGCATCATTTTTATGCAATAAAATTTGTTTATGCGTCAAAAAATGCGGGTTTGAAAATATAAATTGCGCTCATGGAAAAACATGAATACAAGATTTGTTCTCTCTATCCGGGGGCATTTAACTTTGCTTCCGCTGAACGATAGGGATCCCGGTTTTCTTTCCGGGTTTTCAATATTGTCAGCAATATATTTTACCTGATAAATAGGATTTGCTGATGAAACGCTATCTTACAATTACAGTAATTTTTATTCTTGCCTTTGCCGGTACAGCTTCCGCACAGAAAGTCGCCGTCAAGACAAATGCGCTCTACTGGGCGACTACTACTCCTAATGTAGGAATGGAGTTCGCTTTGTCTGACCGCTGGACTCTGGAGGTTACCGGAGGCTATAATCCATGGACTCTTGACAAGGAGAAGAACATGAAGGTAAAGCATTTTCTTGTCACTCCTGAAGTGAGGTACTGGTTCTGCGAAAGCTTCAATGGTCATTTCCTCGGCCTGAATGCCAATTATACCCAATATAATATAGGAGGAGTTCATGTTCTCAATGCATTCACTCCTTCGGAAGGTGACGGTCCTTTCGTTGATTCTTGCCTTAATTCACGCATCGAGGGATGGGCTGCCGGAGCCGGAATCACTTATGGACATTCATGGATCATCGCTCCGAGGTGGAATATGGAACTGAATTTAGGTCTTGGTTACTGGTATACCGCCTATGACAGCTACGAGAACCGCAAGTGCGGACTTTTCAAGGATTCGGGCGTCAGACATGTCTTCGGTCTGACTGATGTAGGACTTTCATTCATTTATATGATAAGATAAGGAGGAATTGTCATGAAGAAATCAATAATCATATCAGCTTTGGTCCTCATGTTTTCAAGCGCTTTGAACGCGCAGTCTGTGATCAGCAGCGAATCGCTTGTTGAAGATGGTGAAAGAATAATCGTTTCATTTGAAGTCCATACTGATGAAAACGGCATACCGGCAAAGCGCAAGGAAGTCATCATGCCTTATGTCTACAATTCAAAGGATACAATCTGGCTTGAGACACTCGAGGTCTACGGAAAAGGAAGATTCAAGAGAGAAAGACAGGAAAACCACATCGCGGGTGATGTAGACTGGGGACTTTCGGAAAATCAGATCCTTAAGGGCGATACATATCATTATGTATGTGCGACCCCTCTCAAGAGATGGATGAAGTCCACCAACCTCGGAATAAAGAGACAGATCGTAGGTTGTGCATGTGAGGATGACCTTGCCGATGAGACAGTGGCACAGGGAATCAGACTCTTCGAAGATCCGCTTCCGCCGGCAAGAAGAATACCTTCGACATATGTTCTTGCAGAAGCTACAAGGCAGTGGGATTTCGGACAGGATGAACTTGAAATAATCTTCAAGGTTTCAAAGATAGAGATCGACTCTACTGTATTCAATAATGAGGTTACCTTCGGAAAGATTCTTTCTGCAATCGACAAGATCTTTGCAAATCCGAAATACAAGATGGATAAGATCGAGATTGCCGGATATGCTTCACCTGAAGGAAGAAGAAGCTTCAACAACTGGCTTGGCCAGAACCGCGCAAAGGCACTCATCGATTACATTATCGAGAACCGACCGCAGTATAATCTTACATCAGATGATTTCAGACTACGTAACGGAGAAGAAAACTGGCCTGGCTTGAGACGACTTGTTCTGGCTTCAGCGATTGAGGAAAAGGATCAGATAGTGGAGATCATTGACATGGATCTTCCTGACGAGGAAAAGAAGCTCAAGATAAAGGCTATCAATAGAGGAAAGGTCTGGAAGAAGATGCTTGATGAGATTTATCCTCACCTGCGCTGCGCCAGATATCTGGCTGTCTACTATGATTCAACACAGGATGAGGCTGTAGATGTCATAAATTCAGCAAATCAGATGATCAGAGACGGAAAATATGAAGAAGCTTACAATACTGTGATCGAATATGGTGATGACCTCAGGGCTTATAATACCATAGGTGTCGCGCTGATGATGCAGGGTAAGTTTGAAGAAGCTCTTCCATGGCTCGAAAAGGCAGTTGAAAACAACACCGCTTCAGCATTGAAGAATATAGAACAGATAAATGCGGAATTTGAGTATGAAGCTCAGAAGCGTGCTGAAATAGAGGAATATCTAAAGAAATTCGAATAAATCAATACACTATTTTTTAACACTTTAAAATTTTAAGTTATGAAACTTTCTAAATTGATGTTGTCTGCTTTCGTAGCAGCTGTGGCTCTTGTCTCATGCAACAAGGAGGAGACTACCCCGCTTCCAGATCGTCTTAAGACCGTTGAGATCTCTCTCGAGAACATGATGCTTACCAAGAGTACATCTGAATCCATCGCGGACCAGACAAAGGTACAGGTGAACAAGTTCAAGATTTTCCTTACAGATGATTCAAAGCAGACTGTTTATGTAGGAAAGAATGAATCAGGAGTGGAAATAAATCCTGTATTCACAGCCGAACAGCTTGAGAAATCAGCAGTCTTCCATTTTGTGGATCCTAAATGTACAAGAGTTATCGTGGTTGCCAACTATGGTGACAGTGACATTACATTGGCAGAACTTGGAAAAACGCTTAATATCGATGGACAGCAGAACGAAGACAACCTTCTTCTCTATGCGGAACAGCCGCTCAAGCCAGCTGACAGAGTACATAACGACAAGCTTGGTGACATCACTTACGAAGGTCCGGTCTATACTGCAGAACTTACTTTGGTTCCAAGAGTTGCCCGTTTCGAGATTGACGGATTCAATGTGGCTTTCGACAGTGCAGATCCAGAGTTCAATGAAATCAAGTTCACACAGGTGGCTTTCCAGAATTACTATCCTGGCACAACCCTGAATACAGGTGTGGAATCAGGTGATCTTGTAAAGCACATTTCTGACTTCACCAATCAGTCTATAGCATTCGGATGGCTTAACGGCACAAAGGAAGCAAAATGGTATTGGGATGCTGTGAATGCAGTATGTACTCCTGCTGCTCCAGTTGCTCAGCTTGACAAGGCTCTTGCATACCACATGTTTGCAAATCAGACAGCTCCTACACTCGTTCTCCAGCTCCTCGCTGACGGTCAGCCTGCATATCTCTATTCAAAGAAGTTCGTGGACAGTGAGGGTAAGGAGATTGCGGAATTCAAGGAAGGTCATATCTACCGTATGCATGCAGGATCTGCAGTTGCCGGTGGTGATGGTGATATTCCTGTTGATCCAGGTGCAATCGACCCTGTAGACAGATGTCTCGAAATCACAGTTGAAGTAACTCCTTGGACAGTTGTCCTTGTAAAGCCGGAGTTCTAGAAACATATATCAAGCTTTAAAAAGCTTCAATAGAAAATCACAACATCAATAAATATATGGAGGGGCTTCACCTCTCAAAGGCGCAGTCCCTCCGATATTTATTAACCCCAGTAAACTACACAAAAACATACATTGCTTATGAAATCCAGATTTCTCGCTCTCTCTCTCATAATGGCAGGAATTTTCTCCACTTCCTGCTTGCAGGAGGACTATAGCGACTGCTATAACATCTACAAGCTCGTGATGAGCTATAAGGGAGACGGTAAGACCGAGATCTTCCCGGAGAAGATCAACCGTGTGGAGATGTATGTTTTTGACGAATCGGACGCATGCATCAGTTCTACAGTCCTTCCTGATGAGGATGTGGCTGCAAGGACCACCGTGCTTCCTCCTCTCCCTGCAGGAGAGTATAGAATCGTATGCGTGGCAAACACCCATGATACAGGTGTGGAGAACCTGACATCAAGGGACTACAGCCAGATCCTCTTTGCTGCAAATGACTATATGGAGGGCAAGGCTGTTGCCGGTAACGACTCGCTTTACTATGCTTCAACGGACTATACCATCAAGGAGTTCAGTCCGATGATTTATGAAGAGACAAGGACGGCAGAGTTTGCAAGTTCACATTATGATGTTCTTGTTGAAGTTATAAATGCTCCCGAAAACATAGGCAAGCACCCGAAGATCGAGATTGTCGGAGTATCACCGCAGACAGACTTTGAAAATGTCGCGAAAGGAAAGCCGGCAGACTATATTATGAAGACCGTACATGATGGCGTGAAAACCACTACGGCTCGAAATAATATCATGAGACATAAAAACCATGAGGATGTATATCTCAAGGTGACCGGAGAAGACGGATCTGAAGTGGCCCTGATCAATTTTGCAGACCATATTGAAGAATACAAGGAATATATAGATCCGACCAGGCATGAATGCCTTATACCTTTCAGGATTGAGTACGGAACTCCGGAAAGGCCTTATCCGACCGATGAAATGCGTGTCGAGATCAGTATATCGATTCCTTCATGGGTAGTAGAAAGTGTAAAACCTATATTCTAAATAAGCTATTATGCAGAAAATAACAAACATACTATTCAAGGCAGCTGTTGCGGTCGTGGTGACAGTCATGGCTTCCGGCTGTATCTTCGAAAAGATGGGTGCTTCCGGAAATCTGCAGAATGTGCTTATCCAGATAAATGTTTCGGCAGAAGATATGCTTACCAAAGCTGCACCTGGTGCATCGGAGTCGGCGATCAACACGCTTCATGTGTATGCATTCCATGACAACAGACCTGCAGGATATCTTCAGAGAGCGGCCACAGAGGCGGATGAGCCTTTCCTGATGGACCTGGAACTTCCGACAGGTACTGCAGTTCCGGTAGATTTCTATCTTATTGCAAACGGTGCTTCGATGATGGATCATAATAATCCGATGGTTCTTTCTGAAAACATGACAAGGAGCCAGCTTGAAGCGTTGAAATTTACAGGCATAGCCGCCGGAGCGGTTCTTCCGCTTTATGCGGAGGAAACCAAAAACCTCAATACGGCTGTGTATCAGGAAAATATGTATGAAGGACATGAAGGACATCTTCTTCTTTCAGATAAGGTAAACTTCAGACTTTCACGTTCTCTGGCGAAACTTTCAGTTTACGGGGCAAGACCGGCATCGGCTTCCAGCTCACCGGAAATTCTTTCTGTCACAATGCTTGCGGCAGGAACCAGGGAGTTCAGCTACCTTTTCCCTCAGGACGATGAATCTGTACTCAATGCAGTGAATTCAAGGGCAAATGACAGAATCCTTCTCTCCGAGGAAAACAAGGTCAGTCTTGGTGCTCTTGCAGGAGATGGCAGCATGGCGGAACATTATACAGCTGTAACACAGATTGCCGCGTATCTTCCTGAAGTGCCGGTGGGCGGAACAGCAGACGGATGGGCAGTCCAGACTTCGGAACGACAGGTTACTCTCAAGATCAGATATGTCCTTAAATCCGGAGGAAAGATAAACACTGCATTCATCTACATGCCTCCGATCGTAAGAAACACTCATTATAAGGTGTGTATCCTTATAAAGGAGGAGGAAGAAGGAAGAATCTATGTGACATATGATGTGGCGGACTGGAATGCTCATGAAATGGAGGATTATGTGTTCACATACCCGCTGCACTCATATCTGCTCGAGCAGGTATCTTCTGGCACTGATCCGGTCAATCCGGCTTCTCCGGCAGAGATGTCATATGATTCGCCATTCGAGGGATATTTCCAGATGCAGGCACCTGCAAATGACTCATGGATCCCTACAGCAGTAGGAAGTCATGCATCTGATGTAGATGTCAAGGTCTATGAATATCAGGGAGGAGAGGTCACTTCAGACAAATGGCCTATAGGGGCGTCTTCGAAATGGTATAGGATAGAAGTCATCCCTCATGTGGATTTTCCGGTAGGACAGACAGTGGATCTTGCGATAACCTATCAGTCTCCTCTGATGACGACATCAGAATTCCTGCTTATAAACGGAAGTACTGGAAACTATTACTGGCCAGAAAGTTCGGATGAGAATCTGGTAACAATAACAATGGTAAACTGAAATGATGATGAAAAGAATAATCAATACTCTTCTGTGCTCGATATTCGTTCTGCCTGTCCTTTCATGTCAGCAGGAGCTGATATTTGACGTGCCTGTAAACGAGAGCATCGTTCTTGATCTTTCATCAGGTCTTACCAAAGCCGCTCATACGGACGTCGAGTCATATGTGGAACACCTGGATATATTCATCTTTGAGTCGGACAATAATGGTAAGCCGGCAGCGCTTGCAACTCACGAGACAGTTGTTGTAAACAATCAGAAGGAGATCGTTCTTGAAGCAAAGAGAAGTGACTTCGTTGCCGGTGATGCTTATCTGGTATATCTTCTGGCGAACAGTACGGCTGACTTCAGCGGAATCGAGAATTTCAGCCAGCTGAACCAGATGAAGCAGGAGGACATGAATCTTCACCTTACCGGTCTAGATGTTTCGGGTGCTCCGCAGTATTTCCTTATGGATGCTGTTGCAAAGGATTCAGACGGTAATTCCCTGGTGGTTCTGAATGACGGCGTTCCAGAAAACAATACGATGCTCAACGCCCTGCTTGCACGAGCTGCGGCCAAGGTGGTGATAAACATTGCGGCAAGTGAGAGAATAACTTTCGTTGACTATGGTATCTCTCAAGGCTCGGAGGGAGGTCTCTTCTATGTGAGGAACATGCCATACGAGACATGGGTTCTTGCAGAGACCCAGAAGGCTGTCAATCTTCAGAATGTCAAGCTCAGGACAACAGTCAAGACGGACACCGAATATTTCACATGGAATCCGGGTTTCGAGTCAGGTAGCAAGAAGGTGAGCCTTACCACATATGTCTATCCTCATCATTGGAATGACGAAAGTATCCTTGAAAAGGAAACATGTGCTGTGATCAATCTTCCTATGGACTATAAGGTGTCTGACAGCGAAACAGTAGCTTATCATAACAGCTGGTACAAGATACCGATGACTGATGACGCTACATTTGAAAGAAACAACATCTATGTAATCGATATCCTGCTTGACCGTCCGGGTGCATCTGAAGAATCGGAGCCTATAACCCTCGACGCCCTGTCTTTCTCGATAACCGACTGGACAGAAGTGACTGTGGATGTGGGAAATGAGACAAGGCCATCATATCTTCAGCTCAACACTGACCACGTAGATATGTATAATGTCAACACGGATGACAGCTCTCTTGAATTCGCGTCCTCATCGCCTATAAAAAGCATTGTTCTTGACAGGGCATACTTTATAAACAGAATGGGTAAGGAAGTGACTGTAAACCAGGGAATAAAGGCTACAGCGGATGCCGGTCTGAACGGAGGAATCACAATATTCTCTCCATTTGTCAAGGAGGCAGGTGTGGTCAATCAGGACTCTCACAACAATGTGATCCGTTACATGACATTCACAGTAACGAACGAAGATGGCCTGACTGCGCAGTTTACCGTGCATCAGTATCCGACAATCTACATCACTCATGAAGTAGGTCACTATTCTTACAGAGACGATTTCGGAGGTACTACCTATATGCAGATGGGAAATCCGAACTATTCAGGAGCCTCATGGAACAATAATTCAAAGACATGGACCTATACCCAAAATGCTTCAAACAGCAATTTCTTCGGATCCAAGGTGTCGAATTCATACAGGATCGTGAATGGAAAGCCGGTATTGCAGCAGCCTGCATCTACATCGTATAATGAAAGCGGATATTCCATTTATTATGCTTACTGGGAGCGTCCGAGATCAGGTGGAAATTATGTGATGAACGATGATTCGAATGTGAGTGTCTTCAACAATCCTCGAATGTATCATATACATGTCACAGCAACATCCAATGAATATATCGTCGCAAGGCCGCGAATGGAGGACGGATATACTGAAAGCACCACAGACAATACGATGCTGGTATCGCCTTCATTCATGATCGCATCGCAGCTTGGCGGTACGGATCTGGGCAGCCAGAACAACTCAGTCAGTGTTGAAAAGGCAAAGCAGCATTGCGCGCAGTATGTGGAGGTCACATATGACGAGGCTGGAAATCCGGTCATATACGATGACTGGAGGCTCCCGACAGCAGCGGAGATAGAGATTATCATCAGCCATCAGTACGACAGTCAGGCAATGGTTGAGGTGCTTAACGGAGGACAGTATTATTGTGCTATAAATCCTGCTGCCACCGGAAGCGGTGATCAGAAATATCTGAAGAATATTCCGAATAACAATCTTACCAGCAATCATGTACGCTGTATCCGTGATGCTTATTAAGATCCAGCAGGGCTTTGCCCGTATAAAGAGAAAGTAGTATTGAACCCTTGTCTGTCAGGGACCTAAAGGTTGTGAAGAACAGACATAAAGACCAGATAAAAAAATGAAAAGATACATCAAGACACTTATATCGATCGCGATATTGTCGGGGACAATAGCTTCCTGTCAGACAGAAGATCTGCCTCTTTCAGGAATCAACGCTGTTCCGGAAGGATACAGGGCTATTGAATTCATGGCGGAAGTGCCTCGTATGAATGAGGTGCAGACCAGGGCTGTCGACCCTGACGGAGGCGGAGTGCAGAACATGACCATTTTCTGTTTTGATGTCAACAGTCTCTTCATCACGACAGTTACAGCAGAAATCCTTTCCGGAAAGGGCGGACTGGAAGGAACATTCAAGGCGAATGTGCCAGATCATACCGTGACCATGCATTTCATCGGAAACCAGAATCTGACCTATTTCAAGGAGGACAGCTACAGAGGAAGGTCAGAGGTGGATGTCATGCATGACCTTGAGGCATCTGCAGGACGCATGATCTATTGGAACAGAGAGAGCATAGACAATATGGACCGGTATAAGACAAGCCCTCTGCAGCTTATCCGAAACCAGGCCAAGTTCACTCTCGAGGTTGCCGATGGCGTCAGGTTCACCCCTTCAGGATGGGTGGTCGTGAATACAAACGCATTCGGAACAGTTGCTCCTTATTGCGCGGAACATGGATTTGAGGCCCCTCATTATCTTGACAGACCGTTTGTATCCATGCCGGAGAATCAGACGAAACTTGGTGACTTCCTTGATGTACGCAACAACCCGGAAGAATATGTATTCGAGACAGAGAATACTGCAGACGATCCTATCGACTTCATCGTGAAAGGCCGCAATGGAACCGGCACTGAAGAGATGTACTACCGTATCTCTATTATCGATAATCAGGGGGATTATATCCCGGTATACAGAAATCATCATTATGAAGTGAAGATACAGGGTGAGCTGATGTACGGTCAGCAGACTTTCGAGGAGGCGCTTGCTGCACCTGCGACAAACAATGTGCTGGTTTCTGTTTCGGACGATATCAAGCAGATAGGCGATGGTGTCAACACTCTTTCTGTAAAGGATACATATGTGGTGATTCCGGAGAAGCAGATTTCCCAGCAGGGAACCTATTACTATCTTTATTATGAATGCAGCTCGACATCACCAAACCCGCCCACACCGGAGGTCTCATGGCTTGACGGCAACAATGTAGCTCTCCATAATTTCAGTCATGATGTGGAATCGGGAACCATCGGCATAAACCTCTATCCTTTGGGACAGGAGCAGATGCGTGAAGGAACACTCCTTATAAAGTATGGACGTCTGACAAGAAAGATAAAGGTCATCACCATAAAGGAGCAGAAGTTCGAGCCTGCATGGATCACAACAAACATCCACGGAGTCGAGGCTGGCGAGCAGGTTACCATGATGTTCACTGTTCCGGAAGAATGTCCGGAGGAACTCTTCCCTATGGAAGTTCTGGTGACGGTAAACGATATGGATATCAGAAATGAATCAGGCATGAAGCTTCCTGTCATTACCCAGGCCGATGATCCGGAAAGGTACGGAGAACCTAATGATGTGGGATACAAGTATGTCCTTACTGTTGAGGCCCCGGGAACGCAGAGGCTATATCTGGAGACCATACTCCGTCATTCGACTGTGACAGATCAATTTGGAAACGAAATCGAGCCGACTGTAGATGTTACTATCGAGGCAGATCATTTCGTCTCGCTCACGAAGACGGCGACCCTGCACGATGACCAGGTCGGAGCAAGGATCCTCCTTCATAATCTCCGTTCATATGTGGCGGAACTTCCGGCTGACGAGGTCATTTACTATTACCTTGTGCCGCAGAAGATAAATGCCCCGGTAGAACTCGTCACACATCTTGGAATCGTATATGATAAAAAGGCAGAGGCGGACGCAGCCGGATATGATGAGGTTGTGGCAGATCAGCTGGGAACGCATTACGTGAAGTTTGTGGAGCCCGGAGCTGGCGACGAATTCCTTTTCTATTCGAGACATCTTGATCACAGCAAGAATGTGGATTTCACATTCCATCCGGTCAATGAAGACAAATGGTCGACAGGAGGACGAGTGCATGGCTTTACAAGAAATGCAGGAGCAGACATTCCGGGTGACGCGGTGTTCTACCTCATGACAAACACTCCGAAAAGTGCAGAGGTCGTGCGTATCGCATCAAACCCGAAGGGAGAGGTGTCGGTGACAGGCAACGGTGTATGTAATGGAAGACAGTACAGGTCAGCCGTCTTTGAACTTGCGAACTACCATCCTTTCCATTTCGACGCAAAGCTTGGCGGAACAGGTACTGTCGTAAGCGGAGAAAACAAGGAGGTTGTAGACAATGTCCTGATAACCTACAGGCCAGGAGAACCGGTCTATCTTGATTTTGATCTGAAATCCTTCAGGTCGCAGATGGTGGGAATCGACGGTAATGTCCTTCCTGACAGCCAGCAGGTGGATGTGGATCCTTTCGGAACGGCATTCGACGTATACATTGATGCCCCTATGTTTGAGCTTGACATGAACCAGGACCTTGTGAAGCAGGGAAAGCTTGAAGCAGATTCTGGGAAAGCGGGACGCTTTATCTATCATGTGGATAAGGACAAGGATGTGGAAAGCGGATTTGAGAAGAGGATAAAGTTCATTCCGAAGAATATCGTAAGTTCCGGTGAGGTGAAGATATCTGCGGATGATTCGGTAGTGATCTTCTACGAGAAGACATTCCGTGTCAACAACAGTTCGATCACTGGCCGCATCATGTACGATGACGGAACAGGATTCAGGTCGGTTCCTGCCAATTCCTTCATTCCGTTGGAGATGCTTCCGACATATAACAGGATCGGAACGGTTGCGGTAAATGCAGACGGTAACTTTGAAATCCGTTTGAGGAGCGAGTACAAGTATGACTGGAATCTCGACAATGTGAAGTTCCAGTTCACAGACGAAGACGGGACTATTTATGAAAAAGAGTATGACAGCCTTGAGGATCTGTATACTGACAGAAATACCATAGTTCTGAAGAAAATCTCTTGATATTACAGCCAACATCATTCAATACTACGTTCAGCATCAACCACCCTGGCTGAGTCCGAAAGGACGGGTGGTTGATTTTCTATTGTCAAATTCAAATAATAGTTTTAATTTTGAAAGATTTTGTAAATAATTAAAACTATAGATATATGGCAATCAGAAAGGAACTTTGGGGTACAACCCCTTGCGGAAAGGAAATATACCTTTATACCCTTGAAAATGAAAAGGGAGCATATGTGCAGTTGTCAGAGATCGGAGCCGGCATCGTGTCGGTGGTGGTGCCTGATAAGGATGGTGCTCTTGCTGATGTGGTCCTCGGATATCCGGAGCCTGCAAGCTATTTCGGAGACGGTCCGTGCGCCGGCAAGGTTCCCGGAAGATATGCCAACCGTGTCGCTCTCGGCCATTTCACTCTTGACGGAGTGGAGTATACCCTTCCTGTAAACAACGGCCCTAATCATCTTCATGGCGGTCCGGAAGGCTTCCAGAACAAGGTGTGGGAAAGCCGCGAGCATGAAGGTGGAGTAGAATTCCTTTATTATTCGGAAGATGGGGAGCAGGGATATCCGGGCGCAGTGAAGGCTGTCGCAAGATACGAGTGGAGCGAGGAGAACGAACTCCGACTTACACTTACTGCAGAGTCAGATGCCCCAACTGTCATCAATCTCACAAATCACGCATATTTCAACCTCAATGGCGAAGGCAACGGTGATATCCTCGGACATACGCTGATGCTCAATGCTTCGGAATACCTTCCTACCGATCCTACGCAGATTCCGCTCGGCGAAAGTGCTCCTGTGGCCGGAACTCCGATGGATTTCGTCAATGCAAAGCCTATAGGACAGGATATAAACGCCGATTTCGAGGCCCTCAAGATCGGCAAGGGATATGATCATTGCTGGGTGATCGACGGTGCAGAGCCGGGTCAGCTTCAGGATTGCGCAGAGCTCTATGCTCCGGAAAGCGGACGTGTCCTTAATATATACACTACGCAGCCTGGTGTGCAGGTATATACCGGCAACTGGCTTTCAGGCTGCCCTGCAGGCAAGAACGGACATACATACGAGGACTATACAGGAGTTGCCATAGAGTGCCAGAACTATCCTGATGCACCTAACAAGGCCGACTATCCTTCATGCGTGCTTCGTCCGGGAGAAGTTTACGAGCAGGCAATCATCTTCGCATTCGGAATCAGATAGACATCAGATGAAACAGTATCTTGACCTGTTGCGCCATATCCGTGAGAACGGAACGATGAAGAGCGACCGCACCGGTACCGGCACGCAGAGCGTGTTCGGCTATCAGATGCGTTATGACTTAAGCGAAGGCTTTCCACTCCTTACGACCAAGAAGGTCCATCTCAAGTCCATCATTTACGAACTTCTCTGGTTCATCGCCGGAGATACCAATGTTAAGTATCTCCAGGATCATGGAGTTACCATATGGGACGAATGGGCGGATGAGAACGGTGATCTTGGTCCTGTGTACGGTCATCAGTGGAGAAGCTGGCCTACTCCTGACGGGGGAACCATCGATCAGCTTTCCAATGTGATAAATCAGATAAGGAACAATCCTGATTCACGCCGTATGATCGTTTCGGCTTGGAATGTGGCTGAAGTGGAGAAGATGGCTCTTCCCCCATGTCACTCGCTTTTCCAGTTCTATGTCGCTGACGGGAAGCTCTCATGCCAGCTTTACCAGCGCAGCGCCGATGTGTTCCTGGGAGTGCCGTTCAATATCGCTTCATATGCCTTGCTGACAATGATGATAGCCCAGGTATGCGGCCTTCAGCCGGGAGAATTCATCCATACCACGGGTGACACCCACATCTATGTGAACCATTTCGAGCAGGTTGCGACACAGCTCTCACGAGAGCCTCGCCCGCTTCCGAAAATGAAGATCAATCCGGATGTAAAGGATATATTTGATTTCAAGTACGAGGATTTCGAGCTTACGGATTATGATCCATATGCGCGCATTCCGGCTCCGGTTGCAGTATAGGCCCCGATCATCCATTGTACACTCATCCCGACACATTACACGGTCATCCCCGACTCGATCGGGGATCTGAAAGGAATAAAACATCCTCCAATGGAAAAATGCATAATAGTAGCAATCGCGGACAATAACGCCATAGGCAGGGACAATGCCCTTCTCTGGCATATTTCCGAAGACCTGAAGTTCTTCAGGAAGACAACTTCCGGATGTCCTGTCATAATGGGCAGGAAGACATTCGAATCCATCGGCCGGCCTCTGCCAAAACGCACCAATATCGTCGTTTCGAGAGGCTTTGATGCACCGGAAGGTGTTGTTCCCGTGTCGGGTCTTCAGGAGGCTTATGCGGCCGCAGCTGACGCCATTCCGTGTGGGAGCGATGTTTCTTCCGGCCGTTGCTTCATCATAGGAGGCGGACAGATCTATGCCCAGGCATTGCCTGAAGCTGATTGTCTCATCGTCACTCATGTTCATACTGTGATTGAGAATGCAGACACATTCTTTCCCGAGATTGACCCTGCGCTTTGGAAGGTGTCTGACCGTTCGGAAATCATGACCGATCCAGAGACAGGCTATCAGTTTGAATTTGTAACATATAACAGAATATAGTGTACGGCCGGTTGCCTCTTTGAGGCAGTCGGCTTCTGTTTAATCACTTAAAAACAACGATTATGTCAAGAGACAGTTTCGGCAGCCGTATGGGCGCCCTGTTGGCAATGGCCGGTTCGGCAGTAGGACTTGGCAACCTTTGGAGATTCCCGTATCTTGTGGGAGAGAACGGAGGTGCAGCCTTCATCATCATATACATCATCCTGAGCTTCATGATATGTCTTCCTATATTCATTTCGGAGTTCGTTATAGGAAGAAGGAGCCAGAAGAATGCATATGCGGCATTCCGTGACCTGTCCGGAGGTTCCGCATGGCGATGGATAGGTCTCTTCACGATAATTGTCCCGTTGATAGTCCTTTCGTATTACAGCGTGATCGGAGGATGGTCGATCGAATATCTGCTGAAGTCTTTCACCTTCTCTTTCTCCGGTGAAGAATCGCAGTCTGTGATGAACACGATGTTCACCTCGTTTGTCTCATCAACATGGGCTCCGCTTCTTGCGCATACGGGCTTTCTCCTTGTCACCACACTCATCGTCATGATCGGAATCAAGGACGGCATAGAGAAATTCAGCAAGGTGATGATGCCTCTGCTCTTCTTCATCGTGATAGCAATAGCTGTATATTCCGTTACCCTTCCGGGTGCAAAGGCCGGCCTTGACTATCTTTTCACTCCGGATTTCTCCAAGATAGATGCAAAGGCATGTGCGGCAGCCCTTGGCCAGGCGTTCTTCTCCCTTTCGCTGGGATTCGGAACCATCATGACCTATGCTTCATATGTAGACAAGAAAGAGAATATAATGACGCAGAGCACTGCAACCGCGGCTTCCGACCTTATGTTCGCCCTTATCGCCGGAGTAGCGATAATGCCTGCCGTATTCGCCTTCGGAATCAATCCGCAGGCTGGCCCTGGCCTCGTGTTCGAGACCCTTCCATATGTATTCGGTCAGATGCCGGCCGGTGGTGTTGTAGCCATACTTTTCTTCATAGCCCTTCTTGTGGCCGCCCTTACATCTTCCATTTCGATGCTTGAAGTGGCCGTAGCATATCTTGTAGAGGAAAAGAATTTCAGCAGGACCATGGCCTGCATAGTCCTTTTCATATTCTGCTGGGTGGTGGGAGCCGTATGCTCGCTTTCATTCGGACCGCTTTCGGATGTCCGTATCAGCGGAGGCAATCTTTTCGACTTCTTTGACAATCTTTCTTCAAACATCCTGATGACCCTCGGAAGTCTCTTTACAGTCCTTTTCGTGGGTTGGAGGCTCAAGAAGACAGATGTATATGACGAGTTCACCAACGGAGGCGACATCAGCAGGAACGCAAAGCTTTTCGGTGTGCTCTGGTTCCTTATCCGTTACATCTGCCCTGTTGCGATAATCGTGATCTTTGTTACAGGATTGATTTAGAGATTATTCCTTTTTACGACCGATAATGACTGCACCTGCTGCCGAACCGAGCAGCAGGAGGATCAGCATGATCGAACTTGCGCGTGAGATGTTCTCTCCGAGCTGATATGAATCCGGCTCGAAACGCATTATGAGCTGGCCTTCGCCCTGTGGGATGATGGCACCTCGGAGCATCCAGTCTGCGCGGAAAAGCTCGACCGGCTTTCCGGCCGCAGTAGGGTGATAATGTCCTTCGCGTACCTCTCCATACGATCCTGCAGGCTCTATCCATGCCTTCCATCCTTTCGGATAATAGATTTCGCTGAAGATGGCTGCGTGCTCATTTTCAGTGCTGTATTCGTAGCGAAGCTCGTTAGGGGCATAATGCGCCAGAGTGATCGATGGCTCTGATTCTGACATTGCGCCAGATGCCGCTTCTACCGCTTCCTGTGCCCATGCGAAATCATCGCCGATCACGGCGGTCGTACGAAGGTCTGTCGAGGCGAGAAGGGCTATCTCTTCGTCCGGAGTAGCTGCAGGTACATAAGAATCCACGAACCAGCAGTTGCCGTATGCATTTCCGTTGACGACAGGCGGATATTCCGCTCCGAGAATGATATATCTGCCATTCAGCATTGACACCACCTTGAGTTCCGGAAGAGCTGCTTCCACATCGCTGATGGTTGCGCAATTGCGTACCGTTCCATGAATCTGTCGGATCTCCCCGGTGATATATCTCTCGATGAGGTCCTGATATCTCTGAAGCTTAACAGGGCTGTATCCGCCGATACATTTATGATGGTAGCTCTGTATCGCGTCGTTGAATGTGTTGACGCTGAGGTCGAGGACGCGATAATCAGGATCCGTATCTTCGTGGATCATCTCGTCCACAGGACGCGGCTCATAATGTGCCGAAAAGTCTTTTCTGGTCACGAAATGCTCCTTGTTGAGGTATCTCTTGCCAACGCTGAAAAGGTCGAGCCATACAAGGAGTATTACAGCCACGGCTGCAATGGCCATCTTTCCCTTAAGCACGAACGAACCGTTCTTTCCGACGGCGTCGGTCTTTGGAGTCTTGTAAGCCCACACGATCAGGAGGAAGATACATGCGATCAGCATCATCGAACGGAGAGCGTCCTTTACCATTATGGCCTGACGGTCTGCTATGAGGGTGTCTACGATCATTTCGTTCATTCCGGCATCTGAAGCTCCGGTAAATGAGCCTGCGATGCCAGGGGCAATGGCACAGAGGGCGCAGAATCCGGCTGTGATTCCGAAGGAGATGTACATGGCCTTCATCACTTCCTTCTTCTCGTGCCTTTCCTTCATGATCCGGTCAAGGGCGTAGAAACCGAGCATCGGCAGTGTTACCTGAAGTACCGTCAGGGCCATTGATACGGTCCTGAACTTGTTGTACATCGGTGCATATCTGAACCAGAGTTCGGTGAACCACATGAAGTGGTTTCCCCAGGCCAGGAATACTGCGATGAGGGAAGCTGCGACAAGCCACCATTTCTCCCTTCCCTTGCAGAGAATGAGACCGAGGATAAAGAGGAAGATGGTGATCGCTCCCATATACATAGGACCGGCAGTGAAAGGCTGCGGACCCCAGTAGAGAGGCATATGCTTTATTGTCTGCTTCAGATTCGGCTGTCCGGCTCTTTTCAGAAGCTTTGCTGTTTCCGAATCCATCGAGAGCTCGCCCGATGAAGAACCTCCGTTGAAGTTGGGAATCAACAGGTTAGGCATCTCGCTTATTCCATATGACCATGCTGTCGCATATTCGAGGTCAAGTCCCTTGTCGTTATGTCCCTTTCCGCTTCCGGAGAGTTCCGATCCTCCGCGCATTGTATATGCCGAGTATTCGTAGGTCGGGATGAGCTTGTTGGCATTGGTTGCTATTCCTACAATTCCGATGGCCAGAAGGAGGGCTGATGCGGTGAAGAAACGCTTGAGGCTTTCTGCCCTTGAGGCCTTGTCAAGACACAGATATATCAGAAGTCCGACTGCATAGGCAAAGATGACAATGGCGAGGTAATATGTGATCTGGACATGGTTGGCCTTTATCTGCATGCTGAGGGCGAATGCGAAAAGGGTGGCGCCGAGTATTGTCTGCGGCAGCCATCTGGCCCCTTTCTTTTCATCTCCGGAAGTGCCGATGGATCTCAAGGCGGCGCGGTAAGTGAAGATTACTCCTGCAAGGACCCAAGGGAAGTAGGCGATGGCCTGCATCTTTGTGTTGTGGCCCACCTGGATTATCTGCATGTTGTACGAGCAGAATGCCATGGCAATGGCGCCTGCAATGGCTATGAGCTTGCTTGTGCCCATTGAAAGCATCAGCAGGAAACCTCCGATGAGGGCTATCAGAAGATAGCTTGCAGGACGGCGTCCGGTCAGGAGCAGGTCATATATGGCATCGGTCCAGTCCCCTTCGAAGCTGTCGATGGTGGCTGTGACAGGCATTCCTCCGAACATGGAATTTGTCCAGGCTGTAGGGTCTTCCGGATGCTGGGCATTATATGACATGGCTTCCTGTGCCATGCCCTTCCATGAAGCGATGTCGCTCTGGTTCACTATCTTGCCCGTAAGGACCTCTGGAGTGAAGCTATATGCCAATACTATGAAAAGCAGGAAGATTCCTGCGTAGATTCCGATGTTCTTCAGTAATTTGTTGTTCATTTCCGATTATTTTCTTGTCAGTCTTTCAAAAACTTCCGCCATCCGGCGTGTAAGGTTGCGGCGTGTGAACTGCGAGATATCCGCATCGTCCACAACAAGCCTTCCTTCAAGATGGTTCTTCCAGCAAAGGTCGATGAAACGGCTTACCGATGCCTTGTCTTCCCAGTTGAACACGACTCCGGTCTTTGTGGTATTCAGGATCATGGACATAGCTCCGTCAGGCTGTCCGATTCCAAGCACAGGTCTCCATGAGGCCAGATACTCATAAAGTTTTCCCGGAAGCACTGCCTTGTATTCAGGTTCCTTTCTCAACGGAAGAATCAGAAGGGATGCCCGTCTCTGTTCCTCCACTGCCTTGTCGTGAGGCTGGTAGCCCATGTCTGTCAGGTTATCTCCGAGTCCGGCAGCTTCAATCGATTCCGTGATCTGTCTGTCAGTCTTTCCGATGAGCTTGATCTTGAGCCTCTCCTTGAAGACAGGGTCCTTCATGCATTTTTCCCGGAGTGTTTCCCAGAGAACGGTAGGATTGCCGTCTGCTGCGAAAAGTCCGGTATGTGTTATGATGAAGTCCTTGTCCTTTCCTCCTGCCGCTTCAGTGCTTCCGGCACCTGCAAAATCACATTCGTCGAAACCGTTTGTGATCAGCTCTACAGGCGTCTGTGTCATTTCCTGGAATTCCTGCTGTACCAGCGGGGATACGGCAACTACGGCGGAGGCTGCATCCAGCACCTTCTTTTCCATCTTCTTGTGCCATCTTTCGGTCGCACGGGTCATGGACAGGTGTTTGAAATAGAATATCTTGGTCCATGGGTCACGGAAGTCGGCTATCCATGGAAGTCCGGTCTTGCGGGCCAGCTTCATGCCTATGATATGCATGGATTGCGGAGGTCCGGTGGTCACGATCAGGTCTACCGGATGCTCTTTCAGATATTTCTTCAGGTAGTTCACCGAAGGCCTTATCCACATGCAGCGCGGATCTGGCAGGAAGAGGTTTCCGCGCACCCACATCGCAACCTTCTGGAGAAAGGACTTGTTCTGCGCATTCACAGGATTTACCTCTACAGCATCCTTGCTGTGTCCTGATTTCTGCAGGAACTTCTTGTAAAGCTCGTACGGCTCGATTATATGTGTCTTGATTATTTCCGCTTCCGCAGGTATTTCCGCCTCGAGAGATGTGTCGACTGCCAGCTGCTCCGGATTTTCCGGAGTATAGATTACAGGTTGCCATCCCTCTGCAGGGAGATATCTGGCGAACTTGACCCAGCGCTGTACGCCGGATCCTCCTGTCGGCGGCCAATAATAAGATATGATGAGCACCCGTTTCATAATAACCCACAAAGTTAGCAATAATCTTTGAAATTGCATTTCTTCTTTTTGTCGTGGTAAGGGCGAAAAACATTACATTTGCAGCATCATTTAAGGTGAGCCTGATCAGAAGCTGAGTCATGCGTAGTTTAGGACAATCCATCAAAATAGTATCATTGCTGATATGCTCATGCCTTGCAGCGGCCATGTCCGAAGCAGAGGCGAGGGATACCTCGTCCTTCCGCAACCTGACTCACAGCATAGAAGTGAATGCAAGACCTTCGTTCATCATGCCTACGCACGCCCTGTATGTCAGTCTTAACAGCACGGGAGGCAGACTGCGCTACGGTGGATCCACACATCTTCAGTACTCATTCGCCTTTTCACCTGAAAGCACATACGGAAGACTCTTCCCGGACACATATCAAGGCATAGGACTCGGAAGCTATACATTCTTCTGCCATGAAGACATAGGTTCTCCCGTGGCACTGTATATCTTCCAGAACGGACGGGTGGCACGCCTGACAAAGAATATGTCCTTGAATTACGAATGGAATCTGGGACTTTCTGCCGGATGGCATCCGAATGTCGCGATATCTTCGAGATTTAATGCATATATCAATGTGGGAGCGCAGCTCAAATGGAGACTTGGTCCTTACTGGTCAATTCTGGCAGGCCCGGAATATACTCACTTCTCAAATGGTGACACGATGTATCCCAACGGAGGAGCAAATACTTTCGGACTACGTGTAGGTGCAAAAGCTGATATCACTCCGGTAAGGCAGAATGATACGTATGCAGACATAAATTCGTATGAAAAGAAACTGCGTTCAGCCCGATTCAAAGACAGGATCACTTATGATGTTATGATATACGGAGCCTGGAGAGCTGACAGAGCGCCTAAAGGGAAAAAGATGTTCATCATCAACAAGCCTTTCCCTTTGGCCGGGCTTAACTTCAATCCACAGTTTCATTTTACCAGGAATCTCAGTGCGGGAGCGGCTCTTGACCTTGTGTATGACAGCAGTGCGAATATTTACGGACAGGTGGAGGATGAAGAAACAGGTGAGGTCATAAGCTTCCAGCGTCCGCCGTTGAGGAATCAGGTTGCTGCCGGTCTTTCTTTGAGAGCAGAACTTACAATGCCGATATTTTCTGTAAATATTGGTGGCGGATGGAATTTCATAAAGAGCGGCGAAGATATGCAGCCGTTCTATGCAGTCTTCAATTTGAAGGCCTTTGTTTCAAATAAAATCTTCATGCTGATAGGCTACAGGCTCAGCACCCTCCAATATACCCATAACCTGATGTTCGGTCTCGGTTTCAGGATTTGATTCTGCCGATAAAAATCCGTAAATTTGCACGATTGCGTCTGACGTAGGCCAGGGTGGCTTTTAGTGTAGGAGGAAGAGAACGGAAGGGGAAAGACGCAAAACATAGAAAGAATCTAAAATCAAGATTTATGGCCGAAAAAAGACCGACCGAAACTCCGATGATGAAGCAGTATTTCGCATTCAAGGCTGACTATCCTGAAGCGGTGCTGCTGTTCAGATGCGGAGACTTCTACGAGACATACGGAGATGATGCCCTTACTGCCAGCAAGGTGCTTGGAATCGTGCTTACAAAGCGTTCCAGTGCTGTTCCGGGTGCTCTTCCGATGGCGGGTTTCCCTTATCATTCCCTTGAAACTTATCTTCCTAAACTTGTCCGTGCCGGCTATAAGGTGGCGGTCTGCGACCAGCTTGAAGACCCGAAGCTTACCAAGGGCATAGTCAAGAGGGGAGTGACAGAACTTGTTACCCCGGGTGTGGCTTTCAACGAGCAGCTTCTCGAACAAAAGGAACATAATTACATTGCTGCACTTACCTTCCATAAGGACAAGTGCGGTGCGGCCTTCCTTGATGTCTCGACAGGAACTTTTCAGGTTGCAGAGGGTACCCTCGAATATGTAGGAACCCTTCTGGGTTCATTTGCTCCAAAGGAACTTCTGGTTCCGAGAGGCTATGAAAAGGGTGTGAAGGAAAAATACGGTGACCATTACTATATCTCCACTCTGGAGGAATGGGCCTTTGTCTACGAAAGTTCTGTGGAGAGGCTCAAAAGGCAGCTCAGGGTGGACTCCCTCAAGGGTTTTGCCATTGACAGCTTCCCCCTCGGCATCACATCTGCCGGAGCTCTTCTGATATACCTTGAGCAGACCCAGCATAAGGAACTCTGCAACATATGTTCGATTTCCAGGATTGATGAAGGAACCTTCGTCTGGATGGACCGCTTTACATTCCGTAATCTCGAGATCTTTGCATCGACAGCGGGAAAGGAGGGGACATCGCTTGTCGAGGTTATGGACAAATGTTCTTCACCTATGGGAGCGCGTATGCTCCGCACATGGCTCTCGATGCCTGTTATGGACCTTGGCGAACTGGAGGACAGATATTCGATTGTCCAGCATTTTGTTGATAATCAGGATGATATGACACGTCTTCAGGCAATGCTTGGAGATATAGGAGATCTTGAAAGAATAATTTCCCGTGCAGCGGCAGGCAAGATAATGCCTCGCGAGGTGATGCAGCTCCGAAGAGGTCTCGGGCAGACCGATCCTATAATGAAGCTTTGTTCCGGAAAGGGGGTCAAGGCTCTGGACGAGCTGCTTGGAAAGATGGGAGATTGTGCAGGACTCCTTGATTATCTTGGCAGGACAATGCATCCGGAGACAGCATCACAGCTCGGAAAGGGAGATGTGATTGCAAGCGGTGTGAATGAAGAACTTGACCAGTTGAGGAAGATCGCACGTCACGGCAAGGATTACCTTCTTGAAGTCCAGCAGCGTGAAATAGAAAGGACAGGCATAAGTTCACTCAAGATAGGATTCAACAATGTCTTCGGATATTATCTTGAGGTCCGTAATACATATAAGGACAGCGTTCCTGAAGAATGGATAAGGAAGCAGACCCTGGTCAATGCCGAAAGGTATATCACAGAGGAGCTGAAGGAATATGAGCAGAAGATCCTCGGAGCGGAGGAGCGTATCTATGCCCTTGAGGCCCAGATATATGCAGAGCTGGTGGCGAAGATCCAGTCCAATATATCGATGATTCAGAAGAATTGCCGCATACTTGCCCGTCTGGATGTGCTTTCAGGATTTGCAGACCTTGCAGTGAGCAACCGCTACTGCCGTCCGAGCATGAACGATGGCAGGGTCATCGACATCCGTCAAGGCCGCCATCCTGTGATCGAGACCATGATGCAGGTCGGAGAGGAGTTTGTTCCGAACGATATTTATCTTGATGATTCAAAGCAGCAGGTCATCATATTGACAGGTCCGAACATGGCCGGTAAGTCTGCTCTTCTTCGTCAGACGGCGTTGATCGTGCTTATGGCCCAGGTCGGTTCCTTCGTCCCTGCATCCGAAGCCTCGATAGGATATTGCGACAAGATATTCACTCGTGTGGGAGCATCAGACAACATCTCTCGAGGAGAGTCTACTTTCATGGTGGAGATGCTCGAGACATCCATGATCCTTCATAATCTATCGTCCCGTTCATTGGTGCTTCTTGACGAGATCGGAAGAGGAACCTCGACTTATGACGGAATGTCCATAGCGCGTGCCATAGTCGAGTACATACATGAATACGGCGATGGGGCAAAAACCCTGTTCGCGACTCATTATCACGAACTTAACGACCTTGAAAACATATATGGCCGCGTGAGGAACTTCCATATCGCGGTCAAGGAAGTCGGCAAGAATGTCATATTCCTGAGGAAACTGATGGAAGGCGGTGTGGCTCACAGCTTCGGTCTTCATGTGGCCAGGATGGCGGGAATGCCGAAGCAGGTGCTCGAGTCTGCGGAGAAGACCCTGGCTGCATTGGAGTCGGGAAGCTTCGGGGCTGGGGAGATCCCCGGTCAAGCCGGGGATGACGGAGGTCAAGCCGGGGATGGCGGAGGTCGTCATGGCCGGACATCCGGAGGCAGGAAGAACACCATCAAGCCACACAACATCCGTGAGGGCAGGGTAGAAAGCGACGGATCGCTTCAGCTTTCATTCTTCCAGCTCGAGGACCCTCTTCTTTCATCATTGAAGGAAGAACTCGACAAGGCAGATCTCAACAACATGACGCCGCTTCAGGCCTTTGACCTGTTGCGCTCGATGAAGGAACAGTTAGGAATATAAAAACCACTATAATGATGAGAAAACTTATTACCGTTTTTGCGGCTATGCTTATGACAGCATCTGCGTTTGCCGCATCAAATGACTATGGCCTGAAATCCCCTGACGGAAGGCTTGAGGTGAATGTGAATGTAGGAAACGAAATCACATATACGCTCAAGCATGACGGAACCCTTCTTCTGGACAAATCCGTGATAAGGATGAATCTGGATAACGGAGAGTCATTCGGCTGGAATGACGTGGTCAGGAAGCGTACAGTGAAGACAATCGACGAGGACATCGCCACAGTGCTTTATAAGAAGGCCGTAGTGGAGAACAATTGCAACGAGCTGACCCTGAAGTTCAAGGAATTCTCCCTTGTGGTCCGTGCGTATGATGACGGTATGGCTTACAGGTTCGTGTCAGCACTGAAAGCACCGTTCAATGTGAAGGAAGAAGTGGCGCAGTTCAATTTCGCCGAGGACTGGAATATGTGGGTTCCGTATGTGAATCAGCATACTGAAACTCTTGAAAGCCAGTATTATAACTCGTTTGAAAACAGATACGAATATGCTCCGCTCTCGCAGTGGAACAAGGAGAGGCTGGCATTCCTCCCTCTGTTGGTTGACGGTCCGGACGGAAAGAAGATCGCCATTACTGATGCGGATCTTGTGAATTATCCGGGAATGTATCTTTATAACGGTGACGCTGATTTCTGCCTTGAGGGAAGATTTGCTCCATATCCGAAGGATGTGCAGCAGGGCGGACACAACAGGCTCCAGATGCTCGTAAAGAGCAGTGAGCCATATATCGCAAGATGCGAGGGTGCGACCGAGTTCCCTTGGAGAGTCATTGCAGTTTCCGAGAAAGATGTGCAGATGGCTGACAATGACATGGTATATCGCCTTGCAACACCTGCAGATCCTGCTGCCGACTGGAGCTGGGTGAAGCCGGGAAAGGTGGCATGGGAATGGTGGAACGCATGGAATCTGCGAAATGTAGATTTCAAGACAGGTGTCAACAACCCTACCTATAAGTACTACATCGATTTTGCATCAGAAAATGGCATCGAGTATGTCATCCTCGACGAAGGATGGGCTGTGAACCTTCAGGCCGACCTTTTCCAGGTGGTTCCGGAGATCGATCTTGAGGAGCTTGTAAGACATGCAAATGAAAAGAATGTGGGACTCATCCTCTGGGCCGGATACTGGGCCTTCGACCGTGATATGGAACGTGTCTGTGAGCATTACTCAAAGATGGGTATCAAAGGCTTCAAGGTGGATTTCATGGACCGTGACGATCAGATCATGGTTGAGTTCCATCACAGGGCTGCCCGCACTGCTGCAAAATACAACCTCATGCTTGATTTCCATGGTACATATAAGCCGGCTGGACTCAGCAGGGAATATCCTAACGTCGTGAATTACGAGGGTGTCTTCGGACTTGAGAACATGAAGTGGGCTCCTGGTTCTGTGGATCAGGTAACATACGATGTCACTGTTCCTTACATAAGGATGATGGCTGGTCCGATGGATTATACCCAGGGAGCGATGAAGAATGCTGTCAGCTACAATTATTGTCCGGTGAACACCGAGCCTATGAGCCAGGGAACACGCTGCCGCCAGCTCGCGGAGTATGTGGTCTTCGATTCACCTCTTAACATGTTGTGCGATACTCCGTCCAACTATATTCAGGAGAAAGAGTGCCTTGAGTATATTGCGTCGGTACCTACAGTCTGGGACGAGACAAGAGGACTTGACGGAAAGGTAGGAGAATATATCTGTATGTCACGCAGGAGTGGTGAGGACTGGTACGTAGGAGGTATGACCAACTGGTCTGCCCGTGAACTCGCTGTGGATATGAGCTTCCTTCCAGAAGGAGAATACTCTGTGGTGCTTTACAGGGACGGAGTCAATGCTGACCGCGTTGCCTGTGATTACAAGAAGGTTGTCTTCGATCTTCCTTCTGACGGCAGATTCGTTATCAATATGATGCCGGGCGGTGGTTTTGCAGCAAAGATTGTGAAAAAATAACGCTGTTTGATTAAAAATCATTACCTTTAGGGGTTGTAAAAGCGAAATTTATAATAAATAACTCTTAAAATATTAATAATCATGGAATTACCTTTCGCGGAAGCGTATAAGATCAAAATGGTAGAGCCTCTTCGCAAGAGCACACGCGAGGAGCGCGAGCAGTGGATCAAAGAGGCTGACTACAACCTCTTCCAGCTTAAATCAGACCAGGTTTATATTGACTGTCTCACAGACTCTGGTACAGGTGCAATGAGCGACCGTCAGTGGGCTGCTATGATGATGGGTGATGAGAGCTACGCTGGTTCATCTTCATTCTTCCAGCTCAAGGAGACTATTACAAAGATTACAGGTTTCGAATATGTTATCCCTACTCACCAGGGTCGTGCTGCAGAGAACGTGCTTTTCAGCCACCTTGTTACAGCAGGTGCAATCGTTCCCGGTAACTCACATTTCGATACAACAAAGGGTCACATCGAGAGCCGCAAGGCATTTGCTGTAGACTGCACAGTTGATGAGGCAAAGGACACACAGCTTGAGGTTCCTTTCAAGGGTAACGTTGACCCTAAGAAGCTTGAGAAGGTTCTTGCAGAGAACGCTGACAAGGTTCCTTTCATCATCGTTACTGTAACAAACAACACAGCCGGAGGACAGCCTGTATCTATGCAGAATCTTCGTGAGGTTCGTGCTATCGCTGACAAGTATGGCAAGCGCGTGGTGTTTGACTCGGCTCGTTTCGTGGAGAACGCATACTTCATCCGCACTCGTGAGGAAGGTTATGCTGACAAGTCAATCAAGGAGATCTGCAAGGAGATGTTCTCATACGCTGACGGTATGACAATGTCTTCAAAGAAGGACGGTCTCGTGAACATGGGAGGTTTCATCGCAACTCACCACGAGGACTGGTATGAGGGTGCAAAGAGATTCTGTATTCCTTTCGAGGGCTTCCTTACTTACGGTGGTATGAACGGCCGTGATATGGCTGCTCTTGCTGTAGGTCTTGATGAGAACACAGAGCTTGAGACAATCGAGACACGTATCCGTCAGGTGCAGTATCTTGCTGCAAAGCTTGATGAGTACGGTATTCCTTACCAGCGTCCAGTAGGTGGTCACGCTATCTTCGTAGATGCTGACCGCGTTCTCGACCAGATCCCTAAGGAAGAGTTCCCTGCACAGACACTCGCTATCGAGCTCTATATCGAGGCTGGTGTACGTGGCTGCGAGATCGGTTACATCCTTGCTGACCGTGATCCTGTAACTCGTGAGAACCGTTTCGGTGGTCTTGACCTTCTCCGTCTCTGCATCGCTCGTCGTGTGTACACAAACAACCACATGGACGTAATCGCTGCAGCACTCAAGAACGTGTACGACCGTCGTCATGAAATCACTCGTGGTGTCAAGATCGTATGGGAGACAGAGCTCATGCGTCACTTCACAGTTAAGCTTGAAAGACTCTAATCATGCCGTGCTGCCGCTGTCAGCACTTAATCCATTTATTATCAGCTATTTGCCCCTATCATCGTTGCGCAAATCTGCGCAACGATGATAGGGGCAAAGTCTTGAGCACCAGGAGATTAGGTGCTGCAGTATTTGTCGTTGTGACTTTATTTTTTAATGTACGAAGCTTTTGCCGGACCATTTCATGCTGTTCCACCGGCGTAAGAATATGAAGCCTCGGATGTTCTCGTCGAGGGCGAAGACTGCCCACATCGCTATGAGTCCCCAGCCCATCGTTATTCCGAAGAAATAGCTGCCGACCACCTGTATTGCCCACATTACAATGATACCTACGATTACTGGGTAATAGATGTCTCCGGCGCTCCTTAATGCGTTTACTCCGAAGAAGTTGAGGGCACGACCGTTCTCCAGCATAACCTCTACCCAGAGGATGGAAGCACCAGTGGCGATTATCCAAGGATCATCAGTCAGCAGCCCAAGAATATGTCTTCCGAAGATGGCGGTGACGAGTGAAAGGCTCACAGAGCTGGAGACTCCCAGTCTCATGACCCTCTTGCCGATGGTGTATGCGGCCTTGATCTTCTTCATTCCGACCAGATGGCCGATGAGGATGGCACCTCCCTGGGCTATGGCGAGGGCAAATATATATGTGAACATTACGATGTTGACCACATATGTCCTTGTTGCAAGTGCCTGATTGCTGATCATGTTGATGAAGTAGGTGATCACGACCTGGGAAAGGCTGTATGACATATGCTCTCCTGCCGAAGGAATGCCGATCTTCAGGAGATTCCGGAGCTCTCCCCATGGGAAAGGCTTGAACAGCTCTTTCGGGAATGACGGTATATGCTTTTTGAACAGGACTGCAAGCAGTATGGCAACCGCAACACAACGGCAGAATGATGTGGATATCGCAGCACCTTCGACGCCGAGGGCCGGCATGCCGAATTTACCGAAGATGAGGGTGTAGTTGCCGATGATGTTGAGGATGTTCACCACCATGGACACATACATCGGATATTTTGCCTTGTCGGCGCTTCTGAGCGATGCGGATAAGGATAATGATATTGCCTGAAGGAAGGCGAAGCCTCCGACTATCCTCATATATGGGAGACCTTCGTTCATGAGGTCTGGTCTCAAGCCCATCATGACAAGGATGTCCTCCGCAAGAAATACCAGTCCCAGACTGATCAGAATTCCGGATATAAGGTTGAATATCAGCGATATGCCGACTACCTGGATCACCTTGTCCCTTCTTCCTGCACCGATATACTGCGAACAGAGGATGGATGTTCCGAGTGATATCACTTCGAAAAGAAGGAAGATCAGGTTCATCAACTGATTGACCACTCCGACTGCGGCCACGCTGTTGTCAGAGTGCCGGCTCAACATGAATGTGTCGACACCTCCGAGCATCATCACGAGCAGGGTCTCGACAAAGATAGGGCCTGCCAATGAGGCCAGCTGACGACTCAATTTACCGAAGCGCATATGCAACAGACAGTTTTCTTGTTTAGGTAAATAAGATAAATCTTTCCGAAGGAAGAGACCGTCAGGCCGTTGTAAATGAGGCTACATCTGCTGTCGAAGCCGAGACGAACCTGATCAGTTCGGAAGGGTTTATCTCCAGCTGCAGACCGCGGACTCCGGCGCTGACATAGATGGTGTCGAAATCAAGGGCCGATATATGGAAGAAGGTCGGAAAACGCTTCTTCATGCCTATCGGAGAACATCCGCCTCTTATGTAACCGGTAACTCCGAGCAGGTCCTTCATGGCAATCATTTCCACTTTCTTGTTGCCTGATGCCTTGGCGAGAGCCTTCAGGTCCACTTCTGCATTTCCGGGAACAACGCATACGATATGACCGGTCCTGTCACCGTGCAGTACCAGAGTCTTGAACACTCTGGCGATATCCTGTCCCAGACTGTCGGCGACATGCTGTGCAGCCAGATCATTCTCATCGAATTCGTAAGGAATCAGCTTATATGGTATGCGGGCTTTGTCAAGCAGGCGTGCCGCGTTGGTCTTTTCTATCTTTACTCCCATCCGTTTCCGTATTATCTGTTCACGAAATTATGAAAAGTTAGGGAATAAGGCAAAAATTCTTACCTTTACAGAATGAACATTTTTAAAGATTATGGGAAACAAGGCTCTTAAAATATTCTACGCCGTATTCATGTCGCTGATGCTTGTGGCGCTCGCAGTGTTTATGATCGTGCATATCCGTGCCGGTCTTGACGGACAGTATGCCAAGATACTGCTTGCCGGATACATCCTTCTTATCGTATGGGCTGCAGCCCGTCTCTTTACCATCATCAGAAACCTTCTCGGAAGATAAAGGACGTTCTGATAATTAATCTTAACAACATGAAATACAAATTCTTATCCGTATTTGCTCTGGCGGCAGTTCTGCTGCTGGGCAGTTGCATGGTCGAGGAAGTTCCTGTAGCGGAACACACCATCCTCGCTGTGATGGAGAATGACTAGACAAGGACATCAGTTACTGATGAAGGTACATTCACATGGTCGTCAGGTGACCAGATCTGGCTTCACACCACATCCGGCAGCGTAGTCGGAACCCTTTCGTCCGGTGCCGGCACGGCAAACGCAAACTTCACTTACGGCTCTCATTTCGGTGAGTTGACCGGCAGGGCGGTCTATCCATATAATTCCGGCCACGCGGTGTCAGGAAATGAATTGAGCGTAGTGCTTCCGGCCTCATACGACCTCGGCTCTGTTCTGACAAACACCAATGCTGCGATGTATGGCGTGAATGTGGGCGGCACCGTCAAATTCAACCATCTTGCCGGTGTGATGCGCTTCAAGTTCAAGAATGTCCCTGCCGGAACCGACAGGTTCACAATCACCCTCGACAAGAAGATCAACGGTACCTTTACCGCCGATTTGACAGAAACTTTCCCTGTCCTCGAGACAGAAGCAGCATCATCGGCATCAGAGAAGACCATCACACTGAACTTTGATGCCTTGTCAAAGACATCTGACATCAGCCTCTATGTTCCGCTTCCGACAGGAACATACACCAGTCTTGCACTTAACCTGTATGCCGGCAGCAAGTCTGTCTGGACCTACTCTAACACAGTCACCAACACAATCAACCGCAAGACCCTGAAGCTCATGCCTGCGGTATCCATGGGAGGTTCGATTGGCGGCGAGATCGAAGGTGGTGACGGCAACGGTGGTTCTTCAGGAACAGTCAGCACCGATCTTTCTGCATCAGGCACAGCCAACAGCTACATCGTCAGCGAAGCCGGTTCATACAAGTTTACTCCAACAAAGGGCAACAGCAGCGAGTCAGTGGGTTCGATTGCTTCTGCAGAGGTTCTTTGGGAGACATTCGGCACAGATGTCACTCCTAATGTGGGTGACCTTGTGAAGAATGTTAAATATGAGAATGGTGTCATCTATTTCGAAACCCCGTCAGCATATAAGGAAGGTAATGCAGTGATTGCAGCCAAGGATGCATCAGGTAAGATTCTCTGGTCATGGCACATCTGGCTTACAGACCAGCCGGAAGGTCAAATCTATTACAACAATGCCGGCACCATGATGGACCGTAACCTCGGTGCCACATCTGCGACTCCTGGTGATGTCGGTGCTCTCGGTCTGCTTTACCAGTGGGGCCGTAAGGATCCGTTCTTGGGTTCGTCGTCGATTTCCAAATCTGTTGAGGCAAAATCCACCATCACTTGGCCCTCAAGTGTTTGGACAAGTTTAAGTAATGGTACAATCGCGTATGCCACCGCCAATCCTACGACTTTCATAGGGGAAAATGGCGATTGGTATTATACCGGTTCGTCTTCAACAGATAATACCCGTTGGACAACATCAGCAAGTAACAAGTCCATCTACGACCCATGTCCATCCGGCTGGCGTCTTCCGGATGGTGAAGGCTATGGAGTATGGTCACAGGCTCTTGGTTCACGCAATGCTTTTGGTGACTATCCATACGACAGTACCAACGCAGGCATGAACTTCTTTGGCAAGTTCGGTTCAGCCTCTACCATCTGGTATCCTGCTTCGGGTTATCGCCACGGCAATGTTGGCAGTCTCGACCATGTCTGCAGCTTCGGCTTCTATTGGTCTGCTTCTCCTAGCACTTACTACGCGTGCAGCCTGTACTTCAGCGACAATGGCGACGTCTATCCGTCGTACAGCGACTATCGCGCGTCCGGTCGGTCTGTCCGTTGTCTCCAAGTCATCGACTAAGTCGCTGAGCCTTAGCGAAGAATAATAATTCTTAACCAGCGTGGTCAGGAAGCCCAGGCATAGCAAGGCTTCCTTGACCATGCGTTTTGCGGCCTCCCTCTCGCGCCCGGCGCGAGACAGTAGGCGCGCCCCGATTAACGACACCTTGGCAAAGAATCCTGCAATTCTTTGTCAAGGTGTGTCTTTTTTTGTTCAAAAATGCCTTTTTCGGGCATACCTTGACGAAAAAACAGTCATTTCTTTTCCAAGGTGTGCCCAAGTGATATGATGAATCAACGCAGAATGATTCAAGTCCGGAAGTGCAGGTTCTGTGACTTTTGCCTTAAGGTCTGCATTGCGCGTGCGGCGGCGTTTAAGTGAATCCCGAAGAGGGTTACATGTAGATTCCCGGTTGAGCCGGGGATGACAATGAATGAGAGCCGGAGATGACTGCATGAGGAATTGCGACCGGCATATCTCAGAATGTATGGTTATACGTGTAATCGGTGCAACAGGCGGGCGGGAGGAGAGCCCTTCGGGCTAGCTCGACGACCCGTCCGGTCTGTAGTCGGCGGAGAACGTATATTCCGCCGACGGTGCGCATACCCCAGTTTGTTAAAGGCAAAAATCGCCAGTTTTTTTCCTTTCAGAGCCATAAAACCGTTCAACTTGCTCTATTTTGGCTTTTAAACTCCAAGAATCAGCTCCTTTTTACCTTTTACTGGAGAGATTCCCGGACAGTATTCGCGTCATACCCGACCATCTTTTTAGTCATACCCGACCTGGTCAGGCTTCTGAAATCGAGCCAAGACATCCAGCACATAAAACAAGCGGCCACTCCGAAAGGGTGGCCGCTGATGTTTATTGTAAAGTTCGTATTATCTGAACTGTACGAATTCGATATCCTTCAATGCTTTTTCTGCAAGCTTGTCGCACTTCTTTGCCTCATCGAGGTTTGTTATCACGGCTGTAGCGTTGCCCTGACGAGCAGCTGCTACGGCGCGGAGATAAGCTACCTGTGGGCAGTTGCACTTGAGTGCTGCTGCCGGAGCCGGGTTTCCGTTGAGGAGAGCTACGAGCGCAGCATTGTATCCTTCCTTGCCTGCGAGCTTCTCTGCTGCAGCCTTGTAATTGCCGTTGAGGACGTCAAGAACTGCCATGTTCTCTTTTGCAGTCTCTGTTCCGGCAGCTGTAAAGCATCTTTCTGCCTGTGCATACTCGCCTTCGCGGAGAGCGATCACGCCCATTGCATTGTTCCAGTCGGCATCATGATCGCACTTGTCAAGAGCGCTCTTTGCCTTTCCGAGCTTGTCCATCTTGATGTATGTCACGGCAAGGTTGTAATATGCAGGCTTGCAGTCGAACTTCTCTGCAGCTTTTTTGTAAAGCTCTGCCTTCTGCTCGTTCTCCTGAACAAGTGATGCTGCACGCATAAGTGCTGTAGCGTCGAGAACGTCGATATTCTCCTCTACGAGCTGAAGAATCTCTTCGTTAGAGAAATTCTGGTACTCTACGTTTGCGATGAATCTTGCGCGGCGGAGTTCAGGAAGAACCTCCTTTGCGAGAGATGTATATACTGCAGACATGTTTCTGATCTCCTGCTCGCGGACTGCAGGGTCGCTGTACATTGAAAGTACACGGATGATGAGGTCTCTGTCCTCAAGGTCTGAAGCGGAAACGAGTTCCTGGAATCCTTCCCAGTCCTCTGCTACGCTTGTCACATTCACCGGACCTTCAACCTTGTTCTTCTTTGTAACATTGTTGAATGCCTTGTGAGCTGTAGACGAACGCTTGTCTGAAAGCTTTGCATTCTTGTCTTCCTTTCCGTCAGGTGAAGCATATGCAACGATGTCGGTAGCGACAAGAGTCTTGCGCTCATTTGCCTTGATCTCTTCGAGGGCCGCCTGGAAGTTCTTGATAGACTTTGAAGTGATCTGGCTGTTTCTCACCTCTGCGCTGTTGATGTTATAGAGGATCTGGCCTTCTGCTGTCTCCTTGATGATTTCCTGATATCCGTCAGCCTTGAGGTCAAGCTTGCCCTTCTGGCATACGAGCATATATGTAGTGTTTGCTCCGTCAGCAACCTTCTTTGTAGGGAGGTCTGCATACTTTGCCTTATAGCTTACTGTACCACGGAGTTCAAGGTAGCTTTTCTCCATTCCTGGTACGTATGTGAATTTCACCTTCTTTGTAACGGTAGCTCCGTCAGAAGGAATCACCTCATAGTTGTCCTTTACATTCTCGCCCTGGAAAATGAACGGCTCCATTGCCTGCTCTCCTCCTTCGTATACGATTACAGGAGTCACTTCAAGGATAGCCTTCGGATGGAAGTAATCTTCAGGGTAGGTTACTGCAACAGTAGCGTTGATCTCTCCTCCTCTTACTTCAAGGACTGCAGGGTTGCATTTCACTGTTACGTTTTCTGACTTTTCTGCCATCTTCTCCGGTGAGCTGCATGAAACTGCGAGACCGAGAACTGCGGCATACATGAATCTGATTGCTTTTTTCATATGTGAATTAATTGTTTATGTTGTTTGCACTTATGTCTGCCATGCCCTGGTACATAAAAGGGCGCATTCCCTGCAAAGGTAATCATATTTTTATATTTTTACAGGTGATTGGTTCGTAAATTTCCAGCCTTTTCGTAACTTTGTCCCGTTATGACAAATCAGGAACTGCAGAGCTTAAAGAACAAGTACGATATTATCGGAAATGATCCGGCGTTGAACAGGGCGCTGGAAGTGGCTGTCACTGTAGCGCCGACCGACATCACAGTCCTTGTGTGCGGCGAAAGCGGTGTCGGAAAGGAGAACATTCCGAGAATCATTCATCAGAGCAGCCCACGAAAGAGAGGAAAGTACTTTGCCATCAACTGCGGAGCCATACCTGAAGGTACCATAGACTCCGAGCTTTTCGGACATGAAAAGGGTTCATTTACTGGAGCGAACGAGATGCGCAGGGGATATTTTGAAGAGGCGGACGGCGGAACTCTTTTCCTTGACGAGATAGGTGAGCTACCTCTTTCTTCACAGGCCAAGCTCCTGAGGGTGCTGCAGTCGGGAGAATTCATAAGGGTAGGTTCGTCAAAGGTCCTCAAGACCGATGTCAGGGTTATTGCGGCTACGAATGTTGACCTCATGCATGCCGTGTCCAAGGGAAAATTCCGTGCGGACCTCTACTACCGACTTAATGCGGTGACCATCATGATGCCGGCTCTTCGTGAAAGACCGGCCGATATAAACCTTCTTTTCCGCAAGTTTGCATCGGACTTTTCGGCCCGTTACGGATTCAGCAAGGTTACTCTGACGGAGGACGCTTCCATTCTTATAAGGAAATACCGCTGGCCGGGAAACATCAGGCAGCTGAAGAATGTTGCGGAAAGCGTTTCCGCCCTTGAATCAGGAAGAATGGCCCCGGGTTCGGACAAATGCGTCGTGGATGTCGATGTGATTTCGAGGTACATCCCTCGTGAAGAGCCTGATATGCTTCCGGCGAAGACTTCCGACCATAAGGACGCTTCTGAAAGTGCGGCTGAAAGAGAGGCCATAATCATGTCCATACTTCAGTTGAAGCAGGATGTCGAATATCTCAAGGAAGTGATTGCGAAGGCTGGTCTTGGAATAACTCCGACACATGCAATCGCTCCGCCGGAGCCGATGACTCCTGTGCAGGTGTCACAGGAACAGCAGCATGACATGTATGAATATGACGATCCGGAAGACCAGGAGTTCGAGACACAGGAGCCGGAAGACATGTCTATCAAGTCGGCCAATCTCGAACTTATTGACAAGGTGCTCCGCAAACATGGAGGAAACCGCAAGGCCGCTGCGGCGGAACTCGGCATTTCGGAAAGAACGCTTTACAGAAAGATCAAAAATCTAAAATGATGAATATAAGGAAGAGCATAATAAGTGGTATCTGTGTGGTTTCGGCCTTGGTCGCAACTATGTTCATAGTGCATTCTTGTGGAATTTATTCCTTTACCGGAACATCTATCCAGCCCGATGTCAAGACAGTTACCATCAACTATTTTGAATATCTTGCTCCCAAGGTCAACCCTTCATTGAGCAACCTTATCACAGAGCAGCTCAAGGACAAGTTCCTTCGTCTTACCAAGCTTGAGCAGGTGGATATAGACGGAGACCTTGAGATTGCAGGAGCGGTATCGGGATATGATGTGAAGGCATCTGCAATTACTGCGAACGAGCAGGCGGCGCAGAACCGTCTAACTGTGAGCGTGAAGGTGTCTTTTGTGAACAGGAAATATCCGGAAGATGATTTTGAAAACAAATCATTTTCAGCTTATGCCGACTTTGATGCCAACGAATCTCTTGATGCAGTCGAAGCTACCCTTTGTGAGGAGATCGTGGAGCAGCTTTGTGAAGACATATTCAACTCAACTGTGGCAAACTGGTAGATATGGGCGGGTATATTGATATAAAGAAGCTTTCTCTGGATGAACTCGCTGGTGTGGTGAATCTTTACCCATGGTTCGGCGGGGCAAGAAAGGAACTGTGCGAGAGGATGAGCCGGATGGGAGGAGATGCCTGGGGCGAATCACAGTATGCCGATGCGGCCATGTATGTCGGGGCGAGAGGCAGGATTTCTGACATCATGCGTTCTTCCAGCAGGAAGGACTGGGCTGATTCGGATGTGGAAGGACTTCTTAAATCATATATCGCAGAGAAGGAGGAAAAGTCACAGCATCAGGAAGCCGGCGAGAAGAGGAAGGTCTATGCAGGTGTGGGCGACTACTTCTCGCAGGACGATTACGATCAGGTGCGCCGTGCGGATGACAATGTATTCTCCCGCTATGCTGCCAAGGCGCGTCAGGGCAAGACTTCCTCGGAGGATGCAGGTAGTCAGGAATTTGACCTTTATACCGAGACTTTGGCGGCAATATACCTTGAACAGGGATATCCGGAGCAGGCAAAACGCATTTATTCAAAACTAATTTTGGCATATCCAGAAAAAAATGCTTACTTTGCAGCCCTTATTCAAAAAATTGAAGAATTAAATCAGTATTAGACGATATGAACGTACTTTTTACAGTTTTGACAGTGCTTGTTCTCATTGCAAGCGTTCTCATTACACTCATCGTGCTTCTCCAGAACGGAAAGGGAGGCGGACTCGCAAGCAACTTTACAGCTGGTAACCAGACTTTCGGCGTGCGCCAGACTACAGACATCCTTGAGAAGATCACTTGGGGACTCGTTGCATTCATCTTCATTGTTTCTGTTGCAACTACATTCTCTCTTGGCAACAAGGGCGAGTATGTTGACTACACAGAGAAGCTCGAGACAGAGGCACCAGCTCCTGTATTCCCAGAGGCTGCTCCTGCCGAGGCACCTGCTGAAACACCTGCTGAGTAATCTGACATAACGACCGGCTGACAATTTGTCAGCAAAACGGTTTTGGAATATTATTTGACCAATAGCCGTCTGTTCTTCGGAATAGACGGCTAATTGTGCATGTAATCAATTTTAAAACGAACGTATATGTCAGAAAACAGATTTGAAAATCTCTCCAGGTTCGCCCAGAACCTTAATGAGAGGGCCGCGCAGGGAAAGCTCGATCCTGTGATAGGCAGAGACGAAGAAATAAGAAGGGTACTTCAGATATTGAGCAGAAGGACCAAGAACAATCCGATACTGGTGGGAGAGCCGGGTGTAGGCAAGACTGCCATCTCTGAAGGCATAGCCCAGAAGATAGTTGATGGTGATGTTCCGGAAAATCTCAAGAGCAGGAAGATATATTCTCTTGACCTGGGTGCCCTTATTGCCGGTGCCAAGTATCAGGGAGAGTTTGAGGAGCGCCTCAAGGGTGTGGTGAAGGAAGTCGTGGACAGCGAGGGAGAAGTCATACTTTTCATAGACGAGATACATACATTGGTGGGAGCTGGTCGCACCTCTGGTGCGATGGATGCATCGAATATCCTGAAGCCGGCTCTTGCAAGGGGAGAACTCCGTACAATCGGATCCACGACACTGGATGAATACCAGAAATATTTTGAGGCAGACAAGGCGCTTGAACGTCGTTTCCAGATGGTTGTTGTGGATGAGCCATCCCCGGCGGCTTCCATCTCCATCATGCGTGGTCTGAAGGAGAGATATGAGAATCATCATAAGGTACGCATAGAGGATGATGCCTTGATCGCTGCAGTGGAACTCTCTCATCGTTACATAACGAGCAGATTCCTTCCCGACAAGGCCATTGACCTTGTAGACGAGGCTGCTTCAAAGCTTCGCCTTGAAATGAATTCGGTGCCTGAACCTATAGCCGAGCTTGACAGCCGTATCAGACAACTGGAAATTGAGCGTGAGGCCATCAGGAGGGAAGGTGTTTCCCTCAAGATGGACAAGATCAAGGAGGAGCTGAAGGTTCTGAATGAGGAAAGAGACGCCCTTCGCAAGCGCTGGGATGAGGAAAAGGGAATCCTTTCGGAGCTCCAGAGGCAGCGTCAGATGATAGAGGACTACAAGATAGAGGCTCATAATGCGGAAAGGGCAGGTGATTACGGAAAAGTGGCGGAGATCCGTTACGGCAAGATGACACAGGCGCAGAAGAAGATCGACGAACTGACATTGCGTCAGGCTTCCATCAAGGATCCTATAATCACCGAGGCGGTGACTCCTGAAGATATTGCCGAAGTGGTTGCAAAATGGACCGGCATACCTGTGCGCAGGATGCTGGAAAGCGAAAGGGACAAGCTTCTTCGCATGGAAGCGGAGCTTCATAAAAGGGTTGTAGGCCAGAATATGGCCATTGAAGCGGTTGCGGATGCAGTCCGTCGTTCGCGTGCTGGACTTCAGAATGAGAAGAGACCTATCGGTTCATTCCTTTTCATGGGAACAACAGGAGTGGGAAAGACCGAACTGGCCAAAGCATTGGCGGAGTTCCTTTTCAATGACGAGAACATGATGACACGTATTGACATGAGTGAGTATCAGGAGCGTCATTCCGTGAGCAGGCTTGTAGGTGCGCCTCCGGGATATGTGGGATATGACGAGGGTGGCCAGCTTACCGAAGCGGTGCGACGCAAGCCATATTCTGTCGTGCTTCTTGACGAGATTGAAAAGGCTCATCCGGATGTGTTCAACACTCTTCTGCAGGTGCTTGACGACGGCCGTCTTACAGACAATAAAGGTCGTACGGTTGATTTCAAGAACACTATCCTGATAATGACATCGAATGTCGGCGCCGACATCATCCAGTCGTTCATGGAACATCTGCCTTTGGAGGAAGCCCCTCGCGCACAGATGCTTGCTGAATGCAGGACCGAAGTCCTGGAAGTCCTCAAGCGTACTGTCAGACCGGAATTTCTGAACAGGATCGACGAGGTCATCATGTTCGAGCCTCTTTCGCAGACGGACATCCGTGAGATCCTCCGCATGCAGATGCGCGATCTTCAGGAGAGGCTTGGAGAAAACGGAGTCGTGGTAGAGTTCACGAATGAGTTTGAGGAATATATGAGCACAAAGGGATATGAGCCGGCTTACGGAGCGCGTCCGATCAAGCGTCTCATGCAGAAGGAGCTTATAAATCTTCTTGCAAAATCCATCCTCGACGGCCATGTGCACAGGGATTCTACGATAGTTGTCGATGTGAAGGAGGGACAGATTGTCCTGGCTGACAAATAATTACAATTCCGCCCCGGCAGTTCCGAAAATCGGTTGACGGGGCGGAATCTTAATATGTCTGCAGGATTTCTTATCTGATGAAATTTGTCATCACAGGCTTTTCCTTTGCAGGAGCCTCGACACCTGCTGCCTTTCCTGCCTCGATACATTTGAGCAGCCATGCCATGTTGCGGCCGAGCTCACGCATCACCTGCATTCCTTCCTCGTCCTGACGTACCTGGTCAGGAGTGTTTCCATGTACCATGTTCCAGTACTTCGATGAAACCACAGGCATAGACGAGATTGTGAAATATTTGTTTATCTGGTCGAATGCCGCTGTTGTGCCTCCTCTTCGTGCGCTCACGATACCGGCAGCCGGCTTGTAGCGGAAGACCTTTCCCTTGCCGTAGAATGCGCGGTCCATGAATGATGTGAGGGCACCGGAAAGTGCTGCATAATGAACGGGACTGCCGAATATGAATCCGTCGGCCTTCTCCGCCTTGTCAAGGAATTCATTTACAGAATCATTTATGAAGCAGCGAAGCGAAGCCGGTTCTCCGTTCGGGCCTTTCCTGATGCACTGTGCGCAGCCGAGACAGCCTGAAATGGGCTTTGTTCCAAGCCATATGAGTTCTGTTTCGACTCCTGCCGCATTGAGTTCCTTCTCGACCTCTGTAAGGGCTGTGTATGTGCATCCTTCCTTATGAGGACTGCCGTTTACAAGTAGTACTTTCATATTTTCAACCGTATTAATTGTTCTTATGTCTGTCAATGATTTCTTTGATTCCGCGACGTGCATGATATGAAAATATTGTCCACGTTACCTCTCCCCTAAATCCCCTCTCTCGGAGAGGGGACTTGCTATCGCTTCGCTCAAAGTTTTCAACCGTATTAATTGTTCTTATGTCTGTCGCGGATGCGGTCTTTGCGGTCCTGCACGGAAAGCTCACCGATTTTCATAAGGTCTTCGATGGTGAAGTCTCCTACAAACATCATTATGGATGTCTGGGGCCTTTTGTTGTATAGGATCAGTTCGGAAAATCTTCCGTCTTCCGGATTGTCGATATATGTGAACAAGTGCGACAGTTCGTCATCTATTTCCCTGACCATCATATAGTTGTCTAATATCTTCACGGCCTCGGCAGCCAGTTCCTGCATATCTTTCTTTTCAAGCTCCAAAGGACATATGACCATTGTCCTTATATCGTCGATGATCACCGATACCGGGGTTTTCTTCAGGATAGGTCTGGCTACTTTCAAAGCCGTGCCCTCCAATACCTTGGTCTTTTTGCCGGCCTTCAGCACTTTTGCCATCGGACTTTCTCCTGTTTCGTTTCCTGCGGCATAGCCGTATTGGCATAAGACAGCCAATACAATAACCAAAACAGGTTTCAAGAGGATCTTCATGCTCTGCCCTCTGACTTTATGCAAGTTTCTGTGTCAATGCGATGAAATCCTCCACTCCGAGGCGCTCTGGACGGAGTTCGAATACAGGATCTGCAATGAACTCTGCCAGCTGTTCCTCTGACCAGCCTTCGCGGTCCGCCTTCGCACGGATGAGAGGCTTGAGGGAATTGCGGAGAGTCTTGCGGCGCTGATTGAATCCGGTCTTCACCACAGTCTTGAACATAGCCTCGTCACAGCCGAGTTCCGTGCGTGAGTTGCGCACGAGTCTTATGACTGCCGACTTCACCTTTGGAGGAGGATTGAATGCGCCCTCTCCGACAGTGAACAGGTATTCGATGTCATACCATGCCTGGAGAAGCACCGAAAGAATGCCGTATGTCTTGGTTCCCGGCTTTTCCGCTATGCGTTCTGCCACTTCCTTCTGGATCATGCAGACAACCTGCGGCACTTGCTCCTTATAGTCGAGCACCTTGAAGAAAATCTGGGATGATATGTTGTACGGGAAGTTTCCGATCACACAGAACTGACCGGGGAAGAAGGTCTCAAGCTTCAGTTTGAGGAAATCGGCCTCAATGAGCCTGCCGTTCACCTGCGGGAAATGAACAAGCAGATAATCAACGGATTCCGTATCGATCTCCACCATCCTCAAGTCCACTTCCGGTCTCTGCAGTACATACTGTGTAAGGACTCCCATTCCGGGGCCGACTTCCAGAGCCGGCATCGGGTTGGCGGCGTCGTTCTGTATCTCCAGGCCCGGACACGGAACTACAAGTGCGTCTGCGATTCGCTGCGCGATGGACAGGTCTGTCAAAAAATGCTGGCCCAAGGCCTTTTTAGCTCTAACTTCCATATATTGACATCTAAATTTCCACAAATATACTTCCTTTCCTTCTAAATATCTACTAATTTGATGATATCCTGAAGCCGCATCCTACAACGTACCCATCCAAATGAATGCCATTCCCAGCAGTATCAGGAGGAGATCGAACAGTTTTGCTTTTATGTTCCTTTCCTTGAATATCACGACTCCGCAGATGAATGATATTATCACGGAACTGCGGCGCACGAGCGACACTACAGATATCATCGAATCAGCCTCGCTGAGCGAGGTGAAATATGCGAAGTCTCCGATGCAGATGAACAGAGATATCAGAGGAATGGACCATCTCCATCGGAATGGTGTGCTCTGATGGCGTTTCGGGTACCAGAGAAGCCCGCAGATGACTGTCATAATGATCATCTGGTAGAAATTGAACCAGCTCTGCACGAACATAGGGGCCAGGGACTTCATGATGAATTTGTCATACAGTCCGCTGACAGCTCCCATTATGGTGGCCAGTGCAAGGCACCATACCCATTTGTTGCTCTTGAAGTCAATGTCTTCCTTCTTGCCCGCCCTGCTCATCAGGAATATTGACAGCAGCGCCAGGATGACACCCGTCCATTGGTAGAGGTTCAGTTTTTCTCCGAATATCACCAGGGCTCCGACCAGCACCAGCACGGGCCTTGTCGCATTGATCGGTCCGACGATCGTCAGCGGCAGATGCTTCAGTCCGAAATATCCGCATATCCATGACGATAATACGATGAAAGCCTTGATAATCACGGCTATATGGGCCTGAAGCCCGTTCTGTGATCCCGATGCTGTGTCGAGAAATGTTCCTTCGAACCATCCGAAACCTCCCGCATAGTCAATCAGGAAGGGCGAGAAGATGATGGTGGAGAATATGGTGTTAAGCAGCAGTACCGGAAGAACGGCGTTGTCCTTGAGCGATGCCTTTTTCGAGGCATCGTAAAATCCGAGCATCGCTGCCGAAAAGAATGCGAGAATAAGCCACATGAGCAGATGTTTATAACGTCAGGTGCAAAGATATGCAATATTTTTTGCCTGCCGTGGCCAATTGTGCGGGCAATGGTGCTGTATGTCATTTAAAATGTTTATTTTTGTCAGATTTTAATCGGAAAGAAAATATAATAAACACAATATGTACAGAACACATACCTGCGGAGAACTCCGCATTGAAAATGTTGGCCAGACAGTTACACTGGCCGGATGGGTGCAGAAGTCAAGAAAGCTTGGCGGAATGACATTCGTTGACCTCAGGGACCGTTACGGCATCACACAGCTCGTTGTGGATGCACATGCAGCTGCAGAGCTTGTAGAGACTGCTTCAAGCCTTTGCCGTGAGTGGGTGATCCAGGTTACCGGAGAGGTGATCGAGCGTCAGAGCAAGAACCCGAAGATGCCTACCGGAGACATCGAGATCAGCCTCAACGAGATCAAGGTCCTCAACAAGGCCAACACTCCTCCGTTCACTATCGAGGAAGACAGCGATGGCGGCGAGGAACTCAGGGCAAAGTATCGTTATCTTGACCTTCGAAGAGGTCCTCTTCAGAGGGCTCTCAAGATCCGTCACCAGATCGCACACGAGGTCCGCAACTATCTTGATGCGCAAAACTTCCTTGAGATCGAGACTCCTTACCTCATCAAATCTACTCCTGAAGGTGCACGTGACTTCGTCGTTCCTTCAAGAATGAATCCTGGTCAGTTCTATGCACTTCCGCAGTCACCGCAGACATTCAAGCAGCTTCTTATGGTAGCCGGTTATGACCGTTACTTCCAGATCGTACGCTGCTTCCGTGACGAAGACCTTCGTGCAGACCGTCAGCCGGAGTTCACACAGATCGACTGTGAGATGTCATTCGTGGAGCAGGAGGATGTTCTCAATACATTCGAGGGCATGATGAGAACCCTCTTCAAGAATGTCCTTAATGTGGAAATCGCGGAGCGTATTCCTCGCATGAGCTGGTATGACGCAATGGATTTCTATGGATCGGACAAGCCGGATATCCGTTTCGACATGAAGATCCATGAGATCACAGACCTTGTCAAGGGCTGCGGATTCTCTGTGTTCGACAGCGTTGACTATATCGGTGCAATCAATGTGGAGGGCACTGCAAACTATACACGCAAGCAGATTGACGAGCTCACAGAGTGGGTGAAGAGACCTCAGGTGGGTGCAAAGGGACTCGTTTACATAAAGGTCAACGAGGACGGCAGCATCAAGTCTTCAATCGACAAGTTCTATACTCCGGAGCAGCTTCAGGCTGTTGCAGACCGTCTTGGAGCGAAGAAGGGCGACATGCTCCTCGTTCTCTGCGGTGCGAAGAGAAAGACACAGAACATGCTCGGCGTGCTCCGTATCGAAATGGGTAACCGTCTCGGACTCCGCGATCCGTTCAACTTCGCTCCTCTCTGGGTGGTTGACTTCCCTCTCGTTGAGTGGGATGACGAGACACAGCGTTTCTATGCAATGCATCATCCGTTCACTGCACCGAAGCCGGAGCATCTTGAGCTCTTCTACAGCGATAAGAAGGAAGATCTCGAGAAGGTATGCGCAAATGCATATGACTTCGTCCTCAACGGTACAGAGCTCGGTGGCGGTTCGATCCGTATCCACGAGGCTGCAATGCAGGAGCGTATGTTCGAGGTCCTCGGTATCAGCAAGGAGGATGCGGAGTACAAGTTCGGCTTCATCATCAACGCCTTCAAGTTCGGTGCTCCGCCACATGGTGGTCTTGCATTCGGATTTGACCGTGTCTGCTCGCTCTTCGGTGGTCAGGAGACAATCCGTGACTACATCGCATTCCCGAAGAACAACCAGGGCCGCGATGTGATGATCGATTCTCCTTCATACATCGATCAGGAGCAGATGGATGAACTCTTCCTCGAATCAAAGGCAGAAAGAAAGGAGTAATCCCTGATACATAGAAAGACTGGCTATATGTTCCGGCACCCGCCATGACATATAGCCAGTCTTTTATATACCTGCAGGTCCCGCAGATCTGCATGACGGGCTTTACATGCCCTTGTATTCGAAATAATCGAAGTCAGCCCAGCTCTTTTCTGAAGCTGACTGCGCCCAGAGGCCTATCATGATTCCTGTGAATCCGCTTACTGTCTCCGAACTGAGGTAGCGGGTGTTGCCGGTTCCGATAAGATTGTATTTCTTTCCGTCTTCCGAGAACCACATCTTGTAGAATTCCTCCTCTCCGGTGATACGTATATATACATCGTTGTCTCTGACAGGGATTTCCTCGATATGTTCAATCGCTCCCATAGAATAACGGACGCATACATACCAGTCGTTTCCTTTCTTCACAAGGTATGCGTCATAGTGTGCTCCTGAATCCATGAATACCGTCATTCCGGCCTTGTCTCCTGTCCTTGCCTTGCATAGCTTCAGATGAGTCTCGGCAGTGAAGTCAATGTCCTGCTGACGGAATCCTGTGAAAGTCGGGGATTCTGAAACGGCATCAAGGCCTGCACTGCTTCCGAAAAGACGGAGATATCCGTCTGTGATCATGTAACGCTTCGGATCAGGGTTCCTTATCCATGACCATTCCGGACCAAGGCCGGTTGATGCCATTGTGGAGGATGGAAGTGCCGGGGCCGGATTGTCAAACTCTTCACGTGCAGGGCGGCTTTCAAAAGGCTTCTGCGGGAGTGTCTCCGCGGACATTTCCAGACTTATGTCTCCGCTGCCGTTCACTACAGGCCAGCTTCTCTCTCCCCATGATACAGGAGCCAGGAATGTCTCCCTGCCCATCAGATGGTGATTGCCTCCCTGTGTGCGGAATCCCAGGCATACGATCCACCATGAGCCGTCATGAGCCTGAATGATGTCTGCATGTCCGGTACCCTGAACAGGACTGGTCTGTGTGGCCTGCTTGAAATGTGTGAGGATAGGATTGTGCGGGGCCGGTTCATAAGGGCCGTCGACCGATCTGCTTCGTGCTATGGTGACTCCATGTCCGAATTCTGTACCTCCTTCTGCAATGAGAAGGTAATACCATCCGTCTTTCCTGTATATATGCGGAGCTTCCGGATATCTTCCACCTGTTCCGTACCATATCATCTTCGGCTCCGAGAGCTTTTCTCCTGTGAGCGGATTGATCTGACACTGGATGATTCCGTCATTTCCCGAACCTGTATACCAGCATCTGCCGTCTTCGTCCCAGAACAGGTCAGGGTCTATTCCCGGCATGTCTATCCATATAGGATCCGACCACTCACCGCGAGGGTCTTCCGCAGTGACGATGAAGTTGCCTTTTGAGGAAATGTTCGTCGTGATCATATAGAACCTGCCGTCATGATGACGTATTGTAGGTGCGTAGATTCCTCCCCATGACCTTGCTTCAGGAAGTGCAAGCTGTGATTCACGGGAAAGCACATGGCCGACCATTTCCCAGTTGACCAGGTCCTTGCTATGATATAGCGGAACCCCTGGGAAATAATGGAAGCTGCTGGTTACCAGGTAGTAATCGTCATCTACGCGGCACACGCTCGGGTCCGGGTTGAAGCCCGGGATGACAGGATTCCTGTAGCCTTGTGCGGATGCCGCAATCGTGATTCCTGAAATCAGCAGTGTCAGAAAGATCTTTTTCATGACTTTATCAGTGAACGCGCTCTATTAGCTCCATGCACATTCTTCCGTTGTGGTATGGACATTTCCAGAATCCGGCCTTGTCCTCGTCGCGGTTTATGCTGCCGTCTGCGCGAAGGCTCCAGAACCACTCTCCGTTTTCCTTGTCGAGGATCTTGTCCTTGATGAAATCCCAGCACATGAGAGCTTTCTCAAGACCCTCCTGACTGTCGAAATGATCCCAAAGATTGAAGTAACCTACGACGGCTTCTGCCTGTACCCACCAATGGAAGTCTCTGTCTATCTCTTCTCCGAGCTTTTCATATATCATTCCGCCTTCCGGAGTGAGACCCTCGCTTGCGGCATCAGCAATATGCGGGATGAGGGCTTCGATTCTTGCGAGTACTTCGCTGTCACCGAGAACCAGAGCGGCTTCGTGAAGCAGCCATGAAGCCTCGATGTCGTGTCCGTATGAGAATATGTCGTAGCTGCAGTTCCAGTCATCGTCAAAGAAGAGCTTGAGGTGTCCGTTCGAGTCGGTGATCCTTTCCTCAAATATCCTGATAAGGCCGCGCAGACGCTCTTCGAGCAGAGAGTCCTTCCATACGCGGAACAAGCATGTATATGCCTCCAGGACATGGAGATGGGTGTTCATGGTCTTGCTTTCGTTGGCATCCTTCTCACTAAGGCGCATGTCCTCGATAGGCTCCCATGTGCGTGTGAATGCCTCGAAGTATCCGTCCTTTTCCTTGTCGAAGCTGTGGTCCTCTATGGAGTGGAAAAGCTTGATCGCGTACTCGAGAGCCTCTTCATCTCCGGTTGCGCGGTTGAGCTCCGCGAGTCCGTAGATTGTGAAAGCTATCGCGTAGATCTGCTTCTTGGTGTCAAGAGGGTTGTATTCGTGGTCTAAAGACCAGTATGTGCCGCCATATTCTGGGTCAAGAAACTTCTCAAGAAGCAGCTTCTTGGCTTTTTCTGCCATTTCAAGGTAGGATGCCGCAGTCTCCTGGTCGACCGAATCCTTCAGTATTCTGTAGGCGGATGCGAAAGTCCATAAGACTCTGGCTGTCATGATGTTTCCCACAGGAGCTGTCGGGTCGAGATTCTCGTTTCCGTCGATGCGGCCGTAGAATCCGCCATCCGGGCTGCACATGCCCTTGATCCAGTAAGGAAGTATGTCTTCTGTCAATTCTTTCTGTACCTGCTTGGCAAGTGCCTGCGCTGCAAGCAGTTCTGCTGAAGTCTTGTGTGATGTTTCCATTGTCTGTTCTTTCATTTCCACAAACTTACATAAAAACTTTCGTTTTTACGCCCGTTAGAATAAAAATCAAGACCACATACTATCTTTAAAGGCAAAAGCGGTCATGACTTCTCAGCCAGCCGCACAGTCCCATTGTTCAACGAGGTCTATGCCTCAAAA